>JARXAM010000039.1 GCA_029865845.1 Rhodoferax sp.
GTTGGTTGATGCCTTCGTGGCCCACCAGCTGCACGGCTTGCAGCGCCCCGGGTGCGCACTGGGCTTGCAGGCTGGCGCTGCTGATGTGCAGGATGCGGGGGGTCTGGATGGGGGATGGGGTGGCGGATGGGGAGGGCATGGCTTAGCTCCGGGTGTTGTGCAGCTGGATGCGGCTGTTCTCAAGGTCTACGGCGCTTTGCACCGTGAACTCGAGGGGGTAGGGCTCCATGTGGATGAGGCCCGATATTTCGAAGGTGAGCACGTTGTAGTTGGCACTGGCCTGCTCTTTGATGAGGGGGCGCACCACCAGCGTTTCGGGCACCAAGCGGGGTTCAAAGCACGTAATGGCTTTGCGGATCATGGTTTCTATGTCGATCCACTTTTTCTCGGACAGGTAGCCGCCGGCCAATGCGGGCACGCCGTAGTTGATGGTGGAATCTGCAGCGGCCGGGTAGCGCTTACGGTCAATCAGGTCGCTCTGGTCGGTGGTGTTGAGCAGTAGCGAGAGGTCGCGCTGGATGATTTGGCGCATTTGGCTGCGGCTGCTGGCATAGGCTTCGGGGGCTTCGCTGCTTTCACTGGGGGCGTCGTCGCACAAGCGGTCAAACAGGGTGGGCAGGTAGCGCTGCTCCCCCTTTTTGGTAAGACGTTCCTGGCTGGAGGGCAGGGGCCGTGCGCCGGGGTGGCCTAGCGGATGCGCCGTATTGCTCATAGGTCCTCTTGGCTGTGCAGTTGGCGGATATCGAGCAACGCAAAGTCGCCCTGGTCAGTCATGAATGTTTTTTGCCCCAGCGCAAAGATGCCGGTGTCGCCCACCTCATGCCACTGGGTGCGGCGGGCCAGCAGCAGCGCGTGGCCTTGTGCCTTGGGCTGCTGGTGGGCTACCTCTTCGGTGGCGACATAGCGGGTGGGAATGTAGGCATGCAGGGTCTTGCCTGCGGCTTGTGTGCCGCGCAGTTGCAAGGTCACCGGGAGCCACACCAGGTCTAGCAAGCTGCTGGGCGGTTGAATACTCAGGCGTGCCAGATCGGCAAACGCCAGCCAGCGATAGCCGCCCGCGATGACGAGCTCGCACACCGGGCCCAAACGCGTATCGGTGTCGCTGATCCACGAGTAGGGCTGCGTGGTCGGTGTGTCGTGGTGTGCCCCCGTGCAGATGCCGGGCTGTGTGGGAGCGGCTTGCAGGGCGGAGCTGCGCAGCGCGTCGGCCTGGGCGTGCTCGCCGCGTGCGTTGTGGCCCAGGGCGCTGGCCAGGGCCTGCATCCATGGTGGGTTGTCCACCACGGGCACGGGTTGCTGTTCGCCCGCAAACACGGCTTTGCGCTGCGCGTGTGCCCGCACCAGGCCGCGCACCAATTGCGCTTTGGCTTGCCAATGTGCGCCGTGCGGGTCTCCGGTGGAGACCAGTTGCGCGGCCGCCTGGAGTTGTTGCAATGCACGCTCCCAGTGTCCCAGCACACACAGCAACTCCACCAATGCCCAGCGCTGTTCAATGTGGGTAGGCCGTTTGCGCACCTCCGCTTCCAGCGCGGCGAGGGCCTGCTGGAGGTCGTGCTCCGGCTGCAACTGGCTCAAGGTGATAGCAGGTGCCGCAACGGTGGAGGCAGGGACGCGGGGGGGCGTGGTGTTCATGGCGTAGGTCCCGGTAAGGGAGAAGTGGGGGGAGCCGGCGTGTCGGGGGTGAGCAAAAACGGCATGGCACTGTCCAGCGAAAGGCTGTGGTGTTCGCGCAGGGTCAAGGCAGGCAAAGGGCCACGCAAAACGGGGGGCGCACTGGCGTCGGGGCCTGCTATGCCCGGCGCTGCGTTGGTGGGCGTATCGGCGGGGGCAAACAGGTGGATGACGCTGTCAAACCCGTCCAGCGCGAGCACGTCCCCGGTGGCGCTGGTGTCTAGGCGCGCCAGTACATCGTGAATGCTTTGCGTTTGCCCTAGCAAATCGCCCACGCTGTGGCCCTTACCGTCGCGCCGGGCGGTTTCCACCAGATCATCCAGCGGGTCGGATACCGCCCCGGCCTCGGACGGCTGCAGCATGGTGTGCCAGTGGGCACCGTCCCCCGCGTAGGACGGGTCGCGCAGCTTGCGCAGGTACTGTGCGTGCAGGACGTCCAGGACGTCCAGGACGTCTTCGGGCTGCGGCGGCGTATCGGCCGGGCGCGGCGCAGGCACGTCGGGCGCGGCGCTGCTGGGCTCGGCGGCGATGAGGTCGCTAAATCCGCCGGGCGCCTGTTGGTGCGGGGCGGTGTCTAGGTCGGACAGTTCAAATGCGAGCATGGCCCGCTCGTGCGCCGTGGTCTGTGCCTCGGGCTGGTGGACCCGCAGGCTGTAGAGGCCTATTTCGATGGTGTCGCCATCGTGCAGATCGCACTCCACGCCCAGGGGCACTGCCTGGCCGTTGAGGGACAGCGCCAACTCCGCCGTGTGGCTGCATAGGCTCCAACGCACCGGTGCATGGGGTGGGTGGCCCTGTACCACGCAGGCATCCAAATGCGGCATGGGTGCCGCGCCTTCCGCAAGGCATGCACGCACGATGTCTTCAAAGTGCGCCTTGGCCTGCTCGCCAGGCCATTGCCACCGGCCCTCCATCGGCTGCCCGTGCTGAAACAGGCCTTGCAGGGCAAAGGGATGGTGGCTCATGCGGTGTTGCTCCACAAGGTGTGTAGCGCGTCGCTGGCATGGATGTAGCCACCATGCAGGTCTTGCTGCCAGTAGGCGCTCAGGGGTTTGTCGATGCGCAACACGCGCTCGGGCCCGTCGCGCCAGGGCAGCGCGCCTACGCCTTGCAGGTGCTGAGCGGGGTCTGTGTGGTCGCCGGGGCCAAAACGCTGCACCACCTGCGACACCGCAGGCGCGGCCGGAGGGTGCGCGGGGGCCCCCAGCAAGTGCCGCCATCCCGTCTGGTACAGGCACCCCAGCGTGTCCACTGCATGCACCAGGCTGTGCCAATCGGCGGTCTCAGCCTGGGTGCGTGCAACCAGCCTGGAGACCCAAAACAACATGTCTTGCCCTTGCCCCAGTACGCGCCCTGCCAGCAGGGCCACCAACCACCTGCGCGACACCCGCTGGTACACCACCAGGGGGCATCTGCGCCCCAAGCTGTCTTGCGAGTCCACGACGCTGCCAATGACAAAGTGGCGTGGTGCAAAAGCCAGCGTGCCGGGTTGCATCACAAAGGCCACCGGTACGGTGTCCCATGTGGGGCGAGCGGGGGAAGGCTCCAAGTGCAACCATCCTCTCTCTTGGGGCCTGGCGGGCTTGCGTCGGGCGGCGCTCTGCTGGGGGTGGTGGCTGGGGCCCCACACCGACATGGACCATTCGTGCCAGTCGTGCGCCTCGTCGGGCCTCACGTTGTGCCGCAAAAAGTCACCGTGGCTGGGCAGCTTGCCCCAAACGGCCAGTGGCGAAGCCAACCAAGTATGGAACAGAGGGGGGCGCATGGGGTGCACCACTAGCTGGATCGCCCGTTGCAGTTGAAGGTCTTGAGCAAGGTGCTGCCCAGCGGGTTAATGCCGCTGCTGCTCACGTCCAGTACGGTGCGACGCGCATCAAGTGCGAACTCCACGGCCACTTTGCCGGTGGTGGCACTGGCAATGGTGGTGCCCTGCTCCATCAGGCGCAGCAAGGCCCACGGCCCGCGTGCCTGCAGCGTGGAGGTATCGCTTTTGATGCGGGGCAGTGCGCTGATATCTGCCATGGTGCCGCCGCGCGAACCGGGCCACTGCACCGCTAGCGCCTGCACGGGCCCGTGGGCGTAGCGCTGGGTTTGGCCGTCAAAGTCCAACACCAGTTCGGTGATGCTGGAGTCTAGGGATTGAACGCGGACATCCAGTTTCCAGGCCATGCGCTTGGCGCCGGGGTCGCGGAAGTACACCTCGCGAATTTGCTGGATTTGGGCAAACACGTCCGGGTTGGGGCCTGACTGCGCCATCAGCTTGAGCAACTCGGCCGCCACCGTGGGCGCTGTGGGTGCCGCGCCATTGGCGGGTGTACCCACGGCGGCATCCCCCGGCGCGGACGCCCCAGCGCCTGTGGCGGTTTTGTAGCGCCAGGGGCGCTCGGCGGTATCCACCAGCGGGGCGAGGTATTTGCCGAAGTACTCATCCGCAGTGCCACCAGCACCAAAGAAGGCATTGAAGTCGTCAATGGCCACCTCTTGGCTGCTGGCGGCAAACGGGTAGCGCCCCGCAATGTTGCGCCGGCACGGCTCATTCACCATCTGGACCATCATGCTGACCAAGCGATCCATTTGGGCCTGCGCCTGCACCCGCAATATGCTGGCAGCGGCTTGGCTGATTTTTTCGGCCCCGTTGGCGCTGGCACCTAGCAAGATATCGCGAAAGGGGGCGGGCAGTTTGCTCGCTTCGATCTTGATTTTGGTGGCCGCCTCCTCGCCCAGCGGGGGCACACTGCCACCACGGATGGACGTGTCTGCCACCACCAGCGAGGTGTAGTAATCGTTGAGCAGACTGGTGATTTTGTCCAGCGCCACCTTGGGGGCGACACCTTGCCCGTCGCCGCTTTCGCCCTGGCCGGTCACCACCTCGCGCAGGGCACCAAACTGCGAATCCACCAACTGGCGCTCGGCCCGTTGCTCAGGCCGCAGGCCTAGGTTTTGGTTGAGCTTTTGGGCGTTCTTGTCGAGCTGTTCGCTGGCTTTGTCGAACAGCGACTTTTCTTCTGCGGAGCGGGTTTGCAGAGGGCGTGACAGGGTGGTCTCGCGCGCCGCCATGCGGGCCAAGCGCACCAGGGCGGAATCGGGTGCAGCCAGTTGGCGCAGCATGTTGAGCTCAAAGGTCAGGGTGTTCCCTGACTCGGCCTTGACCACGCGGATATCTGCCAAAAATTCGCTCCACCACTGCGCGTATTCCTGCAGGTACTGGCCGCGAATGTCTTCTACCAAGGTCTGCCGCTCCTCCTCGGTCAGTGGCGCGGGGGCACCCGCTGTGGCGCTGCGCCCCATCACCCATGCGTCGTCCACCTGGGCCTGCAACACCATGTCTTTGAGTCGCTTGGCAAACAGCTCGTGGTAGCCGTCATAGGTAAACAAGCCCGGCACGCCAAATTCCAACGGGCTGCCAGAGGCTAGGCTGAACAAGGTGCCCACCTGCGGCCCCAGCGCGCGCACCAGAGTGAAATCTTGCGGCACATCCGGGGCTAGTGCACCCTTCACGCGCTCGTACAGTCGTTCATTCGAGGGCGTGGTGTCCAGGAAGGACCGCACTTGGCGCACCAGGGTTTCGTTGCGCGAGGTGGCGGACTGCACCACCCGCTTGCCCGAAAACATATCCTGCAAGTACGACACCATGGCCGTGCTGTTGTTGAAAGTCGCCGCCAAACTCTTGGCCCCTTCGCGCCCTGGGGCAGCGGTGCCGGTGCTAGACGCTTCTTCATCGGACTGCAGCCCGTCTTGCCAGTCTTGCAGCACCCAGTTGCGCACTTCTTGCGGGGCACTGGCAGAAGTGGTGAAGCGCTCTTTGTCGTGCAGCAGCATGTACACATGCAGGGTGTCATACGCCACCTTGGCATCTTGGGCTTGCACCGCGCTGCGCAGCACCGTTTCCATACGCCCCAAGATCACCGGCAAAATCAGGCGGTCTTGCAACACGCCATAGGCCGCATGGGCGGCTGTTGCAACGGGCGTGGCGGTGTACAGGCCATAGGTATACGCCAGTGTGGGGTTGTCCAGGTCCAGGCCGGAACGCGTCGGCAACTCCTGCGCCAGTGCCAACACGTCGAGCATGCGCTCGCTGGTACGGTGTTCCAGCAGGGCGTGCATCTTGTCGGTCAGTGCGGCCGTTTTACCCTTCACGTCTTCGAGGTATTGCTGATTGTTGGAATGGCTGACAGAAAGCCCCATGGCCCACCACACAAACACCACGCCCACCAACGCATGTCCGGCCAAGCGAGCCAGCCGAAAGCGCGCTTCCCAGCGCAAATTGGGCTTCACCAAATGGGCCTCAGGGAACAACACACGGGAGAACAAGTCGGCCATGAAATAGCTGCGGGTGCTCTCGGGCTGGCCTTTCGGGGGCGCACCCAACGTGCCCATGGCCTGGCGGGCAACCCGCGCAATGGCGTGGGAAAGCCGTGGCATTAGCGCCTGTGCGTCGGCGGTGAAGGGGTGTTTCTCGTACTGCATGGCGCTGGTCAGGTAGACACCGCGCAGCGAGTGGGTGAGCTGGGTGGTGTCATAGCGCGAGTCGGCAAACACCGCATCGAGCAAGGTCACCAGCGGGTCTATCAGCGCCGCGAGCTCGTGGGGGAACACATACAAGTCCTGCCGCCGGTCCAGGTCAAACTCTTCTTGCAGGCGAAGTGCCACACCGGCCCGCACGCGGCTGTGCAGGGCCCACAGTTCGTCCCGCATCTGCACGGCCAGCGGGGGCTGCTGGGCCGTGGGGTTGGCCGTGTCTTTCCAGGGCAGGGTAAAGCCCCACACCTGGGCACGGGCCTCGCTGGTCAGGCTGCCAAAGTACTCGCCAAACCCGCGCAGCAAGTCCAGCTTGGTAAGCACCACATACACCGGAAACCGAATGCCCAGCTGCTCGCGCAGCTCGGCCAGGCGTGCGCGCAATTGCGCCGCATGCGCAACCGACTGTGCCGCGTCGTCTCCCAACAGCTTGGACACGTCAATGGCCAGCAACGCGCCGTTGACCGGGGCGCGTGGACGCACTTGCCGCAGCACCCGCAAAAACCCCAGCCACTCGGCCGTGTTGCGCTGTTCGTCGGTGGCGGAGATGTCAGGCGGCGTGTCTGACGCTTTGGCTTTGGTTTTGGGGGCGCTGGCAGGGTCCGCAGGGTCTTTGGGGGCAGCGTCCTTGGCCGCGTTTGCGAGCTGGGCGGCCAAGGCCGCCTTGGCCTGCTCAGACCGCCCGTCTTGCGGATTGGTATAGCGACCGGCCGTGTCGATGAGCACGGCATCGTTGGTAAACCACCATGCGCAGTTTTGGGTTCCAGCGCTTTGAGCCAGGGTGAGTTGGGCGCTGGCAGCGCCCATCTGGTCGGCCACGGGAAACTGCAAGCCTGAATTGAGCAACACCGACGACTTGCCAGCCCCAGGCGTGCCAATGACCATGTACCACGGAAGTTCGTACAAATAGCGCTTGCCCTCTACCAGGCGGCGCAGCCAGGCCCATGCCGTGCCGGTGCCCCCGGCCATGGTCAGGTGCATTTGGCGCAGCTGGGCCACAGCTTTGAGGGCCTTGTCTTTGATAGATCGCACCTCTTCGCGCGCCAGCACCTTGCCAGAGGCCTTGTCGTCGCGGCGCAGCAGCTTGCTGGCAAAGGCTTCGTCATCGCGCATCAGGCGCCACAGCGTGTACACGCCCCACACCGCATACAACACCAACACCACGCCAATCACCATGGCACGCACCCACACCTGCTCCAGCGGATGCCACCCACCCAGCGCCAGCACGGGGCCAGCATGCCAAATGAGCAAACACACGCAGGCCACGCCCACGACGGACAGGGACAGCTTGAGCAATACCAAAATCACCAGCACCAACAGCAAGCAGATGACAGACACTCGCAAGCCCAGATCAGCCAAGGGGTGCATGTCGCCTACCGCGATCAGTGGCCCCACAAACCAAATAAACAGGGAAGCCGCAATCAGCGCCAAAAACGCCAAAATGGCCACCATCACCGGAGAAGTAAAAAAGCCTCGCATGAAACGGGTCCTCGGTTATTGCGCGCGGGGTGCCGCAGGGGCAGGGGTCGCGGTAGCGGGTGTTGCAGGGGTAGCGGCGGTGGCGATCAGCTCAATCTCCACCCGTCGGTTTTGCGCGCGGCCGGTCGGAGTGGTGTTGGGCTGCAGCGGTTGGGTGTCACCCAGCCCTACCGCCTCCATGCGCGAGGCAGCAACCCCCTTGGCCTGCAATACGCCCACCACGGCTTGCGCACGCTTGAGTGACAACACCTGGTTGTTGGGGAACAGGGGCAGCTTGATCGGCTGGTTGTCGGTGTGCCCCACTACCCGGACCTGCCCCTCCACCTGTGCCAGGGCGTCGGCCACCTTGCCCAGCACCTGAAGCGTGGCGGGGCTTAACTGGTCGAGGCCACCGGCAAACATGCCGTCCCCATTGAGCACTACCTGCGCGTGCGTACTGTCTTCGGTCACCCGAACGCGCCCTTGCGCGATCTCGTCTTTCAGCAGTTGCGTCAGATTCAGCTGCGGGCGTTGCGCCAAGGGCGGCTGCAAGGTGGCCAAGGTTTCAATGGCCTTTTGCACCGCCCCGCCCTGTACCAGCAACTCGTACTTGTACCAACTGAACTGTGCAAAAAGCGCCAGGCCCAACACGCTGGCCGACACCCACACTGGCACCGAGCGCAGTAACTTAAAGCGCCCCCGCCCCACCCCCTGCCAGCGCGGCGCAAGCTCACGTGGCAAAGGCTCCTGTGTGGCCGCCACCAAGGTGTAAAGGCGGTGGCGCACCGTCTCTAGCACCCGGTGGCCTTCGTCCTTGGTGCGGTACTCGCCCATAAAGCCCAGGCTCAGGACGTGGTGCAGCACCTCCAGCACCGGCATGTGCTCGTCGGGGGCATTGGCCAGGCGGCCTATCAGCAAAAACACGGTGCGCCCGCCCTCACTCTCGCCATGAAATTGGTTAAGCAAGGCAAGCGTGGACCACTGGCCGGTGCTTCCCGCGTCACCGCCCCCCCAGGGTTTGAAGCTGATGGCCTCATCCAGCGCGGTGCACAGCACATAGCGCACGGCCAACATGTGTTCACGCCGCAAGCTGGTTTGTTCGCACAGGCGGGTATAGGTTTGCAACTCTTGCACCAGCAAGGTGTGCAGGCCTAGCAGGCCCTTGGCATTAAGGTCCGGTGGCAACTCGGCCAAGGAGCGTAGCAGCGGCTGGGCGGCCTCCAGAAAGGGGTTGTGCCCCTGTGCAATAACCGCTTGTAAGGCCTGTAAGCGGGTTTCGTGGTTCGGTCCCGGCGCAAATGCCAGGGCGGCGGACTGGGTGTCCACCAGCGCTACTTTGGTAACAGCCGGGCCCGCCTCATCGGCGGTTTGCTGTGCTTTCCAGTCGGCGGTGGCGGGGGGAGTCTCTGCGGTATCACTCATGGTTGGGTTCCACTTCAATCAAAGGGGTGCCGTGTGGCGTTGCGTGGGGGGTGCGCATGCGAAGGTCCATGCTCATTCCACCTCCGTCGGGGGGAGGCGCGAGTCGCGCGCGATGGGGTGGTTGGGGTTGCTTGCGCCTACGTCGCTGGAGACGATGCGCACCTCATCGCCTTCGAAGAAATGCACATACAGCGTTCCGGGCTTGTCGTAGGGCAGGATGGTGGTGTACTTCTCGTGCCAGATGGGCACGGAGTACTGGTTTCTGGGAACACTGGCGTCATAGGTAGCCCACCGCACCTTGACCTTGAGGCGCCCACCGGGCAGCCACTTT
>JARXAM010000083.1 GCA_029865845.1 Rhodoferax sp.
CTCGGTGGCAAAGGGAATGACCCCCAGCACCGGCCCGAAGATTTCTTCGCGGGCAATGCGCATGCCGTTGTGCACGCCTTCAAAAATGGTGGGCTCCACAAAGTAGCCGCCGCTCTCGGTGCGCACCCGCTGCCCGCCAAAGGCCAGGCGGGCACCCTCCGTTTGGCCCTGCTGGATATAGCCCAGCACGGTGTCCATCTGCCCGGCATCGACCAGGGCGCCCATGGGGGTGGACTCTTGCAAGGGGTCGCCGGGCAGGTACTTGCGCGCCTCGTCCTGCAAGGCCGCCATGAATTCGAGCACCACGTCCTGCTGCACCAAAACACGGGTGGGCGCGTTGCACGACTCTCCCTGGTTGTAAAACACCGCGCCTGCCGCAGCCCGCGCCGCTGCAGCGACGTCTTTGGCGTCGTTGAACACCACAAACGCCGACTTGCCGCCCAACTCGTTGTAGACCCGCTTGAGGTTGGACTCCGCAGAACAGGCCAGCATGCGCCGACCAATGCGGGTAGACCCCGTGAAGCCTATGGCGTCCACGTCCATGTGCAGTGCCAGCGCCTCGCCCGCCTCGTGGCCATAGCCCGGCACCACGTTGAGCACGCCTGCGGGCAGGCCCGCTTGCACGGCCAACTCGGCCAAGCGCAGTGCCGTGAAAGGCGACTTTTCGCTGGGTTTGAGCACCACACTGTTGCCTACCGCCAGCGCAGGGCCGAGCTTCCACGCGGCCATGATGAGCGGGTAATTCCACGGCACGATGGCACCGATCACGCCCATTGCTTCCCGGGTGATGAGCGCCAGCGCAGTGTCCGCCGTGGGCGCAATTTCGTCGTACACCTTGTCGATGGCCTCGCCGTACCACGCCAGGCAATTGGCGGTAGAGGGCACATCCACGGCCAGGCTGTGCGCAATGGGCTTGCCCATGTCCATGGTTTCGAGCAGCGCGAGTTCATCGCGGGCGGCCAACACCAGCTCGGCCCAGCGCTGCAAGACCTTTTTGCGGGCCTTGGGCGACTGCCCCGCCCAGCGCCGGTCTGCAAAGGCCACACGGGCACTCTGCACCGCAAGGTCAACATCCGCGCCTTGGCCGCGCGCTACCTCGGCCATAGCCAAGCCGTTCAGGGGCGACACCTTGGTGAAAGTTTGCCCGTCGAGCGCCGCGCAGCGCACACCGTTGATAAAAAGGCGTCCGTCCGGGCGCAGCGCCGCCGCACGAGCGTGCCAGTCAGGGGATGTAGCGGTTGTCGTCATGGGCAAGGGTCCACAGTGAAAGTGGTTCCAACCTTACCCGCCAATCAATGCGTTCTATGGTTCCAATTTTGACGCAGCAAGCGGACCACTTGCAGGGCCTGCGGCCGACACGGCAGATGGCTCGTCTTTGCGCTCCATCATGCGGTTGATGCGCAATGCAGCCAGCGTGCACACGGCCCCGGACAAGAGGTAAACGGAAACCGCGCCCAAGCCGTACTGGGCCGACAGGCCCAGCGCCACCAAAGGCGCGAACGCTGCGCCCAGCAACCAGGCCAGGTCGGCAGACACGGCTGCGCCGGTGTAACGCAAACGGGGGGAAAAGTTGGAGGTCACCGTGCCGGACGCCTGTCCATACGACAGGCCCAACAACACAAAACTTGTCAGCAAAAACAGGTTGTTGCCCGCGATGCCCGCCCCCAAGACCCAAGGGGTGGCAAAACTGAACAGGCCTATCAGCACGGCCATGCTGCCCAGCAGCTTGCGGCGTCCCATCCGGTCGGCCAGCCAGCCGGAGACCATGATGGCCACTGCGGCCAATACCGCGCCCACCATCTGCACGTGCAAAACATCGGGGATGGATTGCTCCGAATACATGGCAATCCACGACAGCGGAAACACCGTGGCGATATGGAACAGGGCAAAACTTGCCAACGCCGCAAATGCACCCAACAGCACATTGCCCCCCTCCTCCCGCATCACGGTGCTGACGCCTACGGGCTGGAGTTCCATTTCCTGCAAGCGCTCGGCATACGACTGGCCCACCACAAGGCGCAGCCGCGCAAACAGGGCCACTACGTTGATCGCAAAGGCCACGAAGAAGGGGTAGCGCCAGCCATAGGCCAAAAACTCACTGGCCGACAAACTGGCGTGCAGGTAGGCGAACAAGCCTGCTGCCAGCACAAAACCAATGGGCGCGCCCAACTGCCCCACCATGGAAAACCAACCCCGGCGATCCTTGGGCGCGCTCATGGCCAAGAGGGAGGGCAAGCCGTCCCAGGAACCGCCCAAGCCCAGTCCCTGGCCCACCCGCAGGACCACCAGGGCCACGATGGCGGCTGCACCGGCAGAGGCATAGCTGGGCAAAAAAGCCATGCCTGCGGTGCTCGCCCCCAGCATGAAGAGCGCCAACGTCAACTTGGTGCCGCGCCCCCAGCGCCGCTGCACCGCCATGGAAATGGCAGTGCCCACCGGGCGAGCCACAAAGGCCAGTGAAAAAATGGCAAAAGCCATCAAGGTTCCGTCCAGACGGGACAGGAACGGAAAAAGCAGCCCCGGGAACACCAACACGCACGCGATACCAAAGACAAAGAAGTCAAAGTATTCGGACGAGCGGCCAATGATGACCCCGACGGCGATTTCACCCGGCGTCACATCTTCATCGGTGTGGGCGCGCGCCAAGGACACCGGGCTTTCGTAGTTTGATCCCACAAGGGCGGCGGAAACGGGGGCTTGCATGGGGGTAGATTCCTCTCACAACACAGATGGCTTTGTTGTACACGCAAGTCCGTGGGGTTTGGGCCCCGCCAGCGCAACTTGCCGCCTAGGAAAACCCTGATTGCCAACGCGAGAAAGCGCTTGGTTGATCTTGGACAAAATGTCCAATGGACAAATTGGCTAGGGAAATTACAGTGGCAAGCAGTTTCCCCCAACCCCAACCAAGTGCCCTTCAGCGGGCACCGCACACATGTTCAAACGCAAGGCACTCCGCGCACTCAGCGGGCTCGCTGCCGTGGCCATGGCAGCCGGACTCAGCGGTTGCAGCAAGGCCGTGGTACTCAACCCGGCAGGCGACATTGCGGCCCAGCAGGGCCAACTGGTGGTCACCGCCACGCTGTTGATGCTGATCATCATCGTCCCGGTCATCGCCTTGACCGTGCTGTTTGCCTGGAAATACCGCCAAGGCAACACCGACGCGGAATATGAGCCCGAGTGGCACCATTCCACGTCGCTGGAGCTGGTGATCTGGACCGTGCCTTTGCTCATCATCATTGCGCTGGGCGCACTGACGTGGATAGGCACCCACAAACTCGACCCTTATCGGCCACTAGACCGCCTGGACGCAGAGCGCCCACTGCCCGCCGACGCCAAGCCGCTGGTGGTCCAAGTGGTCGCCATGGACTGGAAGTGGCTGTTTTTCTACCCCGAGCAAGGTATTGCCACGGTGAATGAACTGGCTGCTCCGGTGGACCGCCCTATCCTGTTCAAGTTGACCGCCACATCGACCATGAACGCGTTTTACGTGCCTGACCTCGCGGGCATGATTTACGCGATGCCCGGCATGCAAACCGAACTCAACGCGGTGATCAACCGCCCCGGCGTTTTCAAGGGCATGTCGTCCCACTACAGCGGCGCGGGTTTCTCCGGCATGACCTTCAAGTTTCACGGTTTGAGTAAGGACGACTTTGCAGCCTGGGTCCACACGGCCAAAACACAAGGCAACGCCTTGGACCGGGCCGCTTACCGCAAGCTGGTCAAGCCCAGCGAACGTGATCCGGTGCAACGGTTCGCCAGCGTGGAAGCGGGGCTGTACGAAAAAGTGCTCAACCGCTGTGTGGAGGACGGCACGATGTGCATGCACCACATGATGGCCATCGATGAGCGGGGCGGACTCGCCTATGTAAAGGCCATGGGCTTGAGCATGCCGCAAGACGTATGCACCATACAAAACGCGGACCAGGTCATTGCGGCACTGGACGCCCGCAACGCCAACCGCACCGTTTTCCAACCATGATTTTCCGCACCAGCCGCCTATCGTGGTAGCTGGCGCATTGCCAAAGAGACTCTTTATGTCATCCCCACAACTCTCTGATACCCACTGGGCCCTGGGCCGGCTTGGATGGGACGCGGTGCCCATGGCACATGACCCCATCATCCTGTGGACATTCATCGTGGTGTGTCTGGGCGGCGCTGCCGTCGTGGCCGCCATGACCAAGTTCCGCCTGTGGGGGCCGTTTTGGCGCGATTGTGTGTGCAGCATCGACCACAAAAAGATCGGCATCATGTACATGGTGCTAGGCATTGTGATGTTGCTGCGCGGCTTTGCGGACGCCGTGATGATGCGCTTGCAACAAGCCATGGCCTTTGGCGACAACATGGGCTACCTGCCCCCGCACCATTACGACCAGGTGTTTACGGCGCATGGCGTGATCATGATTTTCTTTGTGGCCATGCCCCTGGTGACCGGGTTGATGAACTACCTCATCCCGCTGCAAATCGGGGCGCGGGACGTGTCCTTCCCCTTCCTGAACAACTTCAGTTTCTGGATGACCACGGCAGGCGCGGTGTTGGTGATGATCTCGCTGTTCTTGGGAGAGTTCTCTACCTCGGGCTGGTTGGCACTGTCCAACCTGGGGGCGCAGAGTCCCAGCACCGGGCTGGATTACTACATCTGGGCCTTGCAGATCGCCGGGGTGGGCACCACGCTTTCGGGGATTAACCTGATCGTCACCATCGTGAAGATGCGCGCACCGGGTATGAGTCTGATGAAGATGCCGGTGTTTGTCTGGACTGCGCTATGCACCAACGCGCTGATCGTGGCGTCCTTTCCGATACTCACTGCGGCCTTGGTGTTGATGTCGCTGGACCGCTATGTGGGCACCAATTTCTTTACCAACGAGCTGGGCGGGAACCCCATGCTGTATGTGAACCTGATCTGGATTTGGGGCCACCCCGAGGTCTACATCCTGATCTTGCCCGCCTTCGGTGTGTTCTCTGAAGTAGTGGCCACGTTCAGCAGAAAGCGCCTGTTTGGCTACACCTCCATGGTGTACGCCACGGTGTGTATCACCATCCTGTCGTACCTGGTGTGGCTGCACCACTTCTTCACCATGGGGTCGGGGGCCAGCGTGAACACCTTCTTTGGTATCACGACCATGATCATCTCCATCCCCACCGGGGCGAAGATCTTCAACTGGCTGTTCACCATGTACAAGGGCCGCATCCGCTTTGAGCTGCCCATGATGTGGACCGTGGCCTTCATGATCACTTTCGCTATTGGCGGCATGACCGGCGTGTTGTTGGCAGTGCCCCCTGCGGACTTCGTGCTGCACAACAGCCTGTTCCTGATCGCCCACTTCCACAACGTGATCATCGGTGGCGTGGTGTTTGGCATGTTTGCCGGTATCAACTACTGGTTCCCCAAAGCGTTTGGCTACAAGCTGGACCACGCGTGGGGCGTGCGCTCTTTCTGGCTGTGGGTGGTGGGGTTTTGGGTAGCCTTCACCCCGCTGTACATCCTGGGCTTGATGGGTGTGACTCGCCGCGTCAACCACTTTGAAGACCCGTCCTTGCAAATCTGGTTTGTCATTGCCGCGCTCGGTGCCGCGCTGATTGCTGCGGGCATTGTCTGCTTCCTGATCCAGCTGGTGGTGAGCTACCGCAACCGCGACGCCCTGCGCGACTGGACTGGCGACCCCTGGGGTGGCCGCACCCTGGAGTGGGCGACATCGTCCCCCCCACCGGATTACAACTTTGCGTTCACCCCCGTGGTGTACGAGATTGATGCCTGGTGGGACATGAAAAAGCACGCCTACCAGCGCCCCTTGAGCGGCTTCCAGCCGATTCACATGCCCGCCAACACGGCCGCTGGCGTCGTGATCTCCGGCCTGTCTCTGGTGTTTGGTTTTGCACTGATCTGGCACATGTGGCTACTGGCGGGCGTGTCGTTTGCCGCCTTGCTGATCGCCACCATCGTTCATACCTTCAATTACCACCGTGACTTCTACATTCCCGCCACCCAGGTGGCTAACACTGAAGAAGCCCGCACACTCCAGTTGGCACGCCATGTCTGATATCCGCACCCCCCACGGCGCCGCAGTCGGCGCGCTTAGCCCCCGCGCGTACCACTTGGCACACGAACCGCACCCCGAGAATGGCACGGCGCTGGGTTTTTGGCTCTACCTGATGAGCGACTGCCTCATCTTTGCCGCGCTTTTTGCCACCTACGGCGTGTTGGGCCGCAGCTATGCGGCAGGCCCCAGTGGCGCAGAGTTGTTTGACCTGACCTTGGTGGCCATCAACACCGGCTTTTTGCTGCTGTCGTCCATCACCTTTGGCTTTGCCGTGCTACGCAAACAACGCGGAGATGAGGCAGGGACACTGCGTTGGCTGGCGGTCACAGGGTTGTTGGGCCTGTGCTTCATCGGCCTAGAACTGTATGAGTTCCACCACTTGATCCAGCAAGGTGCCGGCCCCCAGCGCAGCGCGTTTCTGTCCGCCTTCTTTGCGCTGGTCGGCACGCATGGCTTGCACGTGACCTTTGGCCTGATCTGGCTGGTCGTGCTGATGCTGCAAATTCACCAGCACGGACTCACCACCGAGAACACGCGCCGCCTGATGTGCCTGTCGATGTTCTGGCACTTTTTGGACGTGGTCTGGATTGGCGTCTTCACCTTTGTATATCTGATGGGAGTGCTGTAAAAATGAGCGCACACAATTCACACCCCTCGCACGCGCCGCACGATGCCCACGGGCAGAGTGGGCAGCCCCCTGCGAATGAACCCCACAGCACTTTCTCGGGCTACATGACGGGTTTTGTGCTGTCTGTCATCCTGACTGCCATTCCCTTCTGGCTGGTCATGGCCAAGGTGATCACGGACCGCCCCACCGCCGTGCTGGTGTTGGGGGGCTTTGCCGTCGTCCAGATCGTGGTGCACATGGTGTATTTCCTGCACATGAACGGCAAGGTAGAGGGCGGTTGGACCCTGCTGTCCACCATTTTCACCGTGGTGTTCGTCGCGATTGCCATTGCGGGCACGCTGTGGGTCATGTTCCACATGAACGCCAATATGATGCCCAGCCACGCCGACATGCCTGCCCTGGTGGATGCAAGTGCCCCGCCTGCCGCAGCGCCCTAGGCGTCGCCCGGTGTAGCGATAGACCACCATGGCGGCCCCTGCCCCCTTACCCACGCGCCGTAGCAAGCTATGCCAGCGGGTGCTCATCAGCCTGCTGTGCGCCGCGCTCGTCGCATGGTTTGTGGGCCTTGGGGTTTGGCAACTCGAACGCCGTGCCTGGAAGCTGGACCTTATGGAGCGTGTTTCCCTGCGACTGAAAGCCCCTGCGATGGCTCTGCCTGCGCCCGCAGAATGGCCGGGATTGCAAGCCCGGGATTTTGAATACCGGCATGTGCAGGTACAGGGCACATGGCTCCACCACAAAACCGTGCTCACCCAAGCCACTACGGCCCTGGGGCAGGGCTTTTGGGTCATCACCCCGCTTCTGCAAAACGATGGTACGGCGGTGTTGGTCAATCGCGGCTTCGTACCCAGCCAGCAACGCAGCCAGTGGACGCGCCCACCCGCGCCCGCCAGCGCTGCGGATGAAATGGTGAACCTACAAGGCTTGATGCGAAAGACTGAGCCCGACGGCGGATTTTTGCGCCACAACGACCCGCAGGCCCAGCGGTGGTATTCCCGCGATGTGAGGGCCCTTGCGTCCGCATTGCAATTGCCCGCCACCGCACCTTTCTTTGTGGATGCCGGGCTGCCCGATGCCACGGTGCAGCCCAACCCTGAAGCACCACGTGCTGACACCGGGCCTTGGCCGCGCGAGGGCTTGACCATCGTGCGCTTTAGCAATACCCATCTGGTGTACGCACTGACCTGGTTTGCCTTGGCCGCAATGACCGCTGCCGCAGGGGTGTATGGGGTACGCCACGCGCGCCCTTAGGCGAGCGAGCGCCACAATACCACCATGTTCACGCGCACCCCTGCAATGCCATCCGTGATACCTGTCTCATCGAGGCTGGCAGACACCTCCGCCGGTCTAAAAAACCTGCACCAACTCATTCAGTTGCGCTGGGTTGCCGTGGTGGGCCAACTTATCACCATCGAAGTCACCCATTTCAGCCTGGGCATGCGCCTGCCCCTGGAGCCCATGCTGGCCATCGTGATCGGCATGGCACTGTTCAACCTGGCCTGCCTGCTGCGGTGCCGGGCCCGCAAGGCGGTGCACGAGGTGGAGCTGTTTATCGGCCTGCTCGTGGATGTGGCCGCGCTGACTGCACAGCTCTACCTGAGCGGGGGCATCAGCAACCCCTTCGTATTTCTTTATTTGCTGCAAATTGCGGTGGGTGCCATGCTGCTGCGTGGGGGGTACATCGGCTCCATCGTGTTGGCGGCCTCGGGGTGCGTGGCGCTGTTGGCGACCTTCCACCGCCCCTTGCCCCTGGCACCCAACCTGCACGACGGACTGGCCAGCCCGTATGTCGCGGGCCTGCTGGTGTGTTTTCTGCTCAATGCCGTCCTGGTAGTCATATTCATCACGCGCATCAACGACACCCTGCGCCGGCGCGATGCGCGCTTGGCAGCCGCGCGGCAACGCGCTGCAGAGGAAGAGCACATTCTTCGCATGGGCTTGCTGGCCTCCGGTGCGGCGCATGAACTCGGTACGCCCTTGGCCACCCTGGCCGTCATTCTGGGGGACTGGAAACGCATGCCGTCGCTGTCGCACGACCAGGCACTGCGCGACGACATCGTGGAAATGGAAGCCCAAGTCCAACGTTGCAAACGCATCGTCAGTGGCATTTTGCTGTCCGCAGGAGAAACGCGCGGGGAACACTCCCGACAAACAACAGTACGGGGCTTTGTGGATTCGGTAGTGCAAGAATGGCGCGCGACCCGCTCGGTGGACACTTTGGTATACGACAACCAGGTGCTGGCAGACACTGCCATGGTGGCCGACACCACACTGCGGCAAATGGTGTTCAACGTGCTGGACAACGCGTGCGATGCGTCCCCCCAATGGGTCAGCCTGCAAGCCCGAGTGGACGGCGATGCGCTGCACATCATCGTCACCGACCGGGGCCCGGGGTTTGCGCCAGCGATACTCCATCACATCGGCGCACCCTACCAATCCACCAAAGGGCAGCCAGGCGGCGGGCTGGGCCTTTTCTTGTCGATGAATGTGGCGCGCACGCTGGGCGGAAGCCTGCGGGCCGAGAACACACCCCAAGGTGGCGCCTGCGTCACGATCACGCTGCCCTTGCCCGACATCGCCTGGAGCAACGAAACACCGAACCACCACCATGGACACTGACCGCCTGTTGCTCATCGTGGAAGACGATGAAGCGTTTGCCCGCACCCTTACCCGCTCGTTTGAGCGGCGTGGCTACTCGGTGTTGCACGCCGACGGTCTGGCCGGTGTGGAGGCCTTGCTTGCCGCGCACACGCCCAGCTACGCGGTGGTGGACCTCAAGCTCAAGGGAGAAGCCAGTGGTCTGGCCTGTGTGCGCCTGCTGCACGCCCACAGCAGCGCCATGCGCATCGTTGTGCTCACCGGCTTTGCCAGCATTGCCACGGCGGTAGAAGCCATCAAATTGGGGGCCCACCACTACCTGGCCAAACCGTCCAACACGGACGACATTGAGGCCGCCTTCGGCCTCGAAGAGGGCAACCCCGAGGTGGCCCTGACCAACCGGTCCAGCTCCATCAAGACCCTGGAGTGGGAGCGCATCCACCAGGTGCTGGCCGAGAGCGACTTCAATATCTCCGAAGCAGCACGCCGCCTGGGCATGCACCGGCGTACCCTAAGCCGCAAGCTGGACAAACAGAGGGTGTGACGCCGTAACACCAGTACCATGCACTGTGCATGGCCCCCGCTGTTGCCAACGGCTTCGTAGCGGACCAACCTCTAGTGCGCCTGCAAATACTTCGCTGGGTCAGCGATCGCTGCGGGGTCAAAGCGGACGCGGGTCACTACGTCTTGCTTGACGACTTTCACAACACCCCACTCACGGCGCAATACATCGGTACCCAAGCTGCGAAACTGCATCAAATTTTCACCCATCTTGAGCGTGCTTGAAAGATGGACGCGCGCAGACTTGCGGTCGGGTGCAATGACGATATCTTCAATTTGATAGTCGTATTCGATGGTGAGGATTCCATCAACTTTGTTACCAATTTCCTCGAAGTATTTAAACGACTGCCGCTGTGATTCGCACGTCTCTTGTTTGTTCATACGCTGCGACCTGGTCTGTCCCATCATCAGCGTTTCTTGCGTGAGCTCCAGCTTGTCTGAATACAGCTTGCAGAGGGCTTCCGGGTCACGGGACAAGGTAGCGTGGGATCCGCTCTCATAGAACCGGCGAATCAGTGCTTCATCCAACTTCGCTCCGCCAACAAAGTAGTACCAAGCCGCAGCCGACGCTATGACCACCATCACCCAAATTCTGCCCATCGATGACTCCCCGTTATGCAAACAAAACCGATGTGCGACGGGAATTGGCGTCAAACAATGCCCATAAGCCCATCGTTCAAACGAAGACCAACAGAATCAAGCGAATCCGTATGCAAGTCCCCCCGCCGTCGCGTCACGCAACAAAAACAGGGGTACGCAGGCACCTGTCAGACCCGGGGAACCGGGGTGCCAGAGTTCACACACAGGGCCATGTTGAGCGCCTTGACGGCGGTCTTGTAGTCTTCGCGCTCAATCACAAACTGCATGTTCACCTGGCGCAAGGTTTGCGAAACGCAGTTCACGTTGACCTGTGCGTCCGCCAGTGCCTGCGCCGCCTTGGCTAGCACGCCGGGGATGCCAATGTTGGAGCCGATGGTGCACACAATCGCGCTGGGCTTGACGGTGACCACCTGGTACACGGCTTCCAGCTCGGCCACGAGTTCGGGCGTGACCTGGTTGTCCCACACCAAATGGGCGATGGAGTTGGCGTTGGTGGCCTTGAGGATGTAGCTGATGTCGTGCTTGCAAAACACTTGCATCAGGCTGGCATCAAAGCCTACGGTGCCGACCATGCTGGGGTCGTGGATCTCGATCAGGGTGACTTTGTCAGTGCCGGTGACGATTTCGACGCGGGCGCGCTCGCCCACAAAATCTTTCGTAATCAAGGTGCCTGGATGCTCAGGCTCAAAAGTGTTTTTCAGGCGAATCGGGATGCCGGCCAACTCCATTGGCTTGGCCGCCTTGGGGTGGATGGCTTCCATGCCCACGTCGGCCAACTGGTCGGCAACGTCATAGTTGGTGGCTCCCACCACGATGGCGTTTTCCAGGCCCACCAGGTTGGGGTCGGCGGAGGACAGGTGGAACTCTTTGTGGATCACCGCTTCCGCAGGGCGCACTTCGACCGCAATCTTGCTGAACGTCACCTCGGAGTAGCCACGGTCAAACTCCCGCATGATGCCTTCGGTGCCTTTGGTATAGCCGGTGGCCACAATCACCGTGTTGGCCACGTCCAAGTCCTTGAAACTATGGGCAATGCGCTCGTCAATGCTCCAGGCTTCATTGTCGTCAAAGCCCGCCAAGTCCATCAACACTGCGTTTACACCATGGGCCTTGAGGATTTCCACCGAGTTGAACGCGCTGTGTGACTCGCCAATGGAGGCCAGCACCTCGCGGGCCGCCAAGAGCACATCCTTGCGGCTGAGGTAGCCACTGGCCAGCACGTGGTGCATGGCGCCCAGGTATTCGCGGGCCTGGCCAATGCGCTGGTCGATGAATGCGTCTGCCACGGCCAAGGGCAGGCCCAGATCGGCATACCCGGCGTTGAGTTGTTTGAGGCTGGTGGCCAGACCGGTCAATGCATCCTGGTAGCCCTTGCCCTCCGCAAACAAGGCATAAATGCCACGCTCGCCCGTCTTTTTGTGCTCCAGCAGCTGGTTGGTCACACCGGAATAGGCGGACACCACGTAAATGCGTCCGTAAATGCGCGCGCGGTCAAACAGCATGATGTGGCGCAGCACATCACCAAAAGCGGTCATCGAGGTGCCGCCGATTTTCTCAACAGAGATCTTGGAAGAATTTACGTCTGACATGGACAAACTGGATGGTGCAAAAAAAGTGGCTGGCGCAAGCCGATTGCCACACGGGCCTTGAGAAACTCAAAGCCCTCTATTTTCCACCACTTTGCCCAAGGACCGCGTGCGCCCCAAAGTTGGTGGCCTGCACGGCCACGCGCTATGCACTAGTGGGGCAACATGAACCGGTTGGTGCGCTCTGGGCCCCGCAGCAGTTCGCCAGGTCGCAAGCCCCCGCCCGACAAGGACAAAGCGCGTGCAACGGTGGCGGGCGGCACGCAGGCGTCGTTATCCACACGGTAGAGCGCCGCAGCGAGCTGCCCCTCTTGAACGTCACCCAGCGCATGCGAAAGATCGTCCTTGGCCGCGCAATTGGCGCTGAAACCGTTTGCGTAATCGCCCTCGCCTTTGGCATTCACCCCCTTGAATTCGATGGGGAAATAGGAAATCCCGCAGTTGTCTTTCGCGGTAAATCCGTACGGTTTGCCACAGGTGGTCTGCCCCACCAGAATCACCTCGACATTCACCCCGCGCAGGCCGTTGACGATGGACTCGCTGGCCGAGCAGGTGCCGCTACTGGTCAACACGAACACCCGGTTCAGATTCAGCGTGGGCAAGGGATCGTTGCGGGTGCAATTGAAATTGGGGTCCAAGTCGCACGCGGTCGACCGAAACGAAAGCCGCGCTTTTGCTGTTTCAGCCGGACGTTTGCTGTTGAACTGCTGTTGCTCGAACACCTTGCCCTGGGTTCGGCTGGCCCCGGCAATCATGTAGGAGAGTTGACTGGCAATATACAAATACCCCCCGCCGTTGTAGCGCAGGTCCAAGACCAAATCTTCAATCTTTTGGTCGGCCATCGATTGAATGGCAGCCCTCAATGGGGCCTCGGCACTGACGAAGTGGTCGTTGAATAACACGTAGCCCACCTTGCGCCCCAGCGGTGACTGCAACACCTTGGGCTCCGCAACCGGGGTGGAAACCACGGCCGTGCTGGACAAGCTAACGTTGCGGGTGCTACCGCCCACTGCGGTAAAGATAAACTGGTGTGTTTGCCCCGCTGCGGATGGGCCCAGTGCGGCATTGAGCACATCCACGCCATCGCTCGTGTTGGTGTCAGAGCTCACCGCGTCGATGGACACCAAGGTATCCCCCCGCTGCACGCCCGCCAATGCGGCGGGGGAACCGGGCTGCACCATGGCCACCCGGTAACCGCGCGGTGGCGTGCGAGAGGCCCGGTACCACTCAATGCCGTAGCCATAGTCGGTTCCGCTGACCGACAAGTCGTTCCACGCCTTGGTGGGATAGATAAAACTGAACTGGTCCACGGCAGTACCCGACGGGGTTTTTAGCGGGGTTTTGAGCGCCCCGAAATACGCATTGAGGGATCCGGGAACATTGTTGGTATTGCTAAACGCGGTGGCCTTGGCATCGACGGTGGGCATGTCGCTCCACCACAAATAGACTCGCTCCATGTAGGCTTTGACCCAGGCCTTCTCCGTGTCCAGGGAACCGACCGTGGTAGCTGCCTTTGCATCGGCCGCATAGGGATTGGTCGGGGCGCAGGACTGTGCATCGGCGCTCGCAGTAGTCGCATTGGTAACGAGGCTGCTCCCTGCGGAGCCGCCCCCGCCCCCGCCGCCGCAAGCCCCCAAGCCCACGCACACCACTGCTACCCCACACATCGCAGCCACGCGGCGCGCTGCACAAAAATGCGAGGTGCTTTTCCCCATTCGATCCTCCCTTGAATATCTGCCGGTCTGAGCCAGGGTCCGTGCAAACACCCCTGCCGGGCAAACACAAACCTAGCACGATCGTAATCGGTTCCCATGCACACACACCACCTTGTAAAGCGTGCTGTACCTTTCTTTGATGTAACAAAGTGTCGCGCGCGTGGGCCACAGCTCTGCCTTGGGTGCAACGCCTGAGGTAGCGAAGGCCATGCGCGACGGTATGGCTGCACCGTTTTATTTTAGAAACAATTGCCGCTTGCATGGGAAATGGACGTAATTTCGGTGGTGCCCTGCGTGCCATGCTGTGCGCCCGCACAGAGGCATCCCATCCACCCACTTACAAAGGACACGTTTCATGACAAAACTCACCCTGGCCGGCGCTGCACTGATGATGATGATCGTTGGTGCCCTGCATCTTTTTGCACCGCAAATGATGATGAACGACGCCAAACTGGCGCTCACAAGTGCCAGCCATTTCCACGTCATTCGGGCCGCCTACGGTGGCGCCTACTTGGGCATCGGCGCGTTGTTTGCAATGGGCTGGTTCCGGCCGGCGCTCGCCAGCTTCTCACTCCTGTCGATTGCCATAGTGTTCATTGGCTTTGCCACCGGTCGCGTGTACAGCATGGTGGTGGATGGCCTACCCGTCCCCTTGTACCTGGGCGTATTGGGCGCGGAACTGCTGTTTTCGGCACTTGCGATCCTTGCGCTGCGGCAGCGAGACCAATGGTAAGCGGAGCCGGGCGGGAAAGGCCCGCGAGGCAGGGCCTCTGCACCGCCGAACGGCATAGACTTAATGGTAGTTTTCGGAGGTCAAAATCTGCACCCTCGGTCGAGGGACCTGCACCGCGCCACGAATGTTTTCGCACAGGCCACGCAGTACCTTGGCAGCGGTCGACACGCAGTACTGGGTGTCTTGGTCCAAGACGTAGGTCACCTCGCCTTTGCTGAGCAGGCTCTGGTGCACGTCG
>JARXAM010000131.1 GCA_029865845.1 Rhodoferax sp.
ACCCCGCCGCCGATAATCGGGGGATGACCGCTTTCTCCACCCTTCCCCTCGCACCTGCCACGCTGGCCAACCTGCAACAGCTGGGCTTTGATGCCATGACGCCCATCCAGGCCGCCAGCCTGCCGGTGGCGCTGGCGGGCAAAGACCTGATTGCCCAGGCCCAAACCGGCAGTGGCAAAACCGCTGCCTTTGCGCTGCCGATGCTGGCCAAGCTCAACCCGCGCTGGTTTGCGGTGCAGGCCATGGTGCTGTGCCCCACCCGCGAGCTGGCCGACCAGGTGACGGTGGAAATACGCCGCCTGGCCCGTGCGCAAGACAACATCAAGGTGGTCACCCTGTGCGGTGGCGTGGCCACGCGCGGCCAGCGCGCGTCGCTGGAAAACGGTGCCCACATCGTGGTAGGCACGCCGGGCCGCATCATGGACCTGCTGGAGCGGCAGTACCTGACCCTCGAAGGCCTGAACACCCTGGTGCTGGACGAGGCCGACCGTATGCTGGACATGGGCTTCTTTGACGACATCGTGACTGTGGCACGGCAGTGCCCGCCCGCGCGCCAGACCCTGCTGTTCTCCGCCACCTACCCCGAGGGCATCGCCAAGCTGGCCCAGCAGTTCATGCGCGACCCTCAGCAAATCAGGGTGCAAGCGCCGGTGGCAGACAGCACCATTGAGCAGCGCTTTTTCGAGGTGGACCGCGCATCGCGCTTCCCGGCGGTCAGCCACATCCTGCACCACTTTCGCCCGGTCAGCACCATTGCGTTTTGCAACACCAAGCAGCAGTGCAACGACCTGGTGGACGCGCTCGTGGCCGATGGCTTTGTGGCCATGGCCCTGCATGGCGACCTGGACCAGCGCGAGCGCGACCAGGTGCTGGCCCAGTTTGCCAACCGCAGTTGCTCGGTGCTGGTGGCCACGGACGTGGCCTCGCGCGGGCTGGATGTGAAAGAGCTGGACATCGTGATCAACGTGGACATCACCCCCGACCCCGAAGTGCATGTGCACCGTATAGGCCGCACGGGCCGCGCGGGCGAAAAAGGCCTGGCCCTGAGCCTGGCCAGCATGCGAGAGATGGGCGCGGTGGGCAAGATCGAGCAGTACCAAAACACCACCTCGGTGTGGCACAAGCTTGACGAACTCACCCCCAGCGGCACCGAGCGCTTGTTGCCCCCGATGGTGACGGTGCAGATTGCCGGTGGCCGCAAAGAAAAAATCCGCCCCGGTGACGTGCTGGGCGCGCTCACCAACGACGAGGGTGGCCCCGCCTTTACGCGCGAGCAAATTGGCAAGATCCAGGTCACCGAGTTCTGCACCTTTGTGGGCGTGGCCCGCGAGGTGGCCCAGGCCGCCTGCAACAAACTCAACACCGGCCGCGTCAAAGGCAAAAGCGTGCGCGCACGTTTGCTCTAACCACCCCCGCGCCCCACGCGCAGCGGCGGAGCGCGGGGGCCCCGGGCCCCACCGCAGGGCCGCCCCACGGTGCGAGCCGCACCCCCTCGGGGGGCAGCGACCCGCTCAGCGGCGGAGCGCGGGGGCACCAGTGTGTAAGGGAAATTCCTACACGTTTTCCAGTGCTTGCCTGACTCCCGTTTCGGCGCTGCGCGGCTACAGTTCCACCAAGCGCCAAAGTACCTGAGTGGCGCACACTTTCACCGGAGGACGACCATGAAGACCACTGCTAGCGAACTCAACCCCTTCAGCCTGATGATGGAGCCCGAGCTGGTTCTGCAAACCATGGAGCGCTCTGAGCAACTGCGCGGTCTGCGCCGCCACAAGCTGCGCCCACTAGACAAGCCGCTGATCCCCTACACCAAAGAGGCGCTGGCCGCCCGTGCTGCATTTGATGCCGCGATCGATGCCGACGACTTTGAAGACCACGCCAACAGTTTCCTGCTGAACTAAGCCTCCCCGCCACGGCGGTGGTGGCCCCAGCGCGGGGCAACTATCATGCACAGCCCACGGAGGACTGCATGGCCACGCTCTACCGCAACTATGTCTCTCAAGCGCAGATTGATGCGCAATACAACCCGTCCATCGGCCTGGCCGATGCGTCTGCCCCCGGCCGGCATTACGCGGCGCAGGCGCAGCACGCGCGCCAGCGCCTGCACTGCGTGGCTGATGTGCCCTATGGGCCCACGGTGCACGAAACGCTGGACATCTTCCCCGCTAATGCGCCCGGTGCCCCGGTAGTGGTGTTTTTTCACGGTGGGTATTGGCGTGCGTTTTCTTCCAAAGATTTCAGTGGCGTGGCGCTGGGTTTGCATGCCTTGGGCATCACCACCGTCGTGGTGAACTACGCCCTGTGCCCGCAAGTGGCGATTGACGAAATCACCCGCCAGGCGCGCGCTGCCGTGGCCTGGACGCTACGCCACATTGCCACCTATGGCGGCGACCCGCAGCGCGTGGGCGTGTGTGGGCATTCGGCTGGCGCACACTTGGGGGCCATGTGCCTTTTCACCGCGTGGGACACCGACTATGGCTTGCCCCCCAACCCGCTCAAGGCGGCCTTGCTACTCAGCGGCCTGTACGACTTGGCACCGCTGCGCTACAGCTATTTGCAGCCCATAATTCAGCTGGACGAGGGCATCATCCAGCGGCAGTCGCCGGTGCTGCAGGTGCGCGGCTGCCCCACGCCCACCTGGCTGGCATGGGGGGGTGCTGAGAGTGCCGAGTTTGCACGCCAATCGCAGGCGCTGCACGTCGCAGCCCACGGCCTGGGCAACCCCGTGGAGTGCGCCAGCGTAGAGGGCGCAGACCACTTCACCGTGCTGCACGGCTTAGAAGACCCGCGCAGCACGCTGTGCCAGTGGCTGGCTCCGCAGTTGCGGGCGTGAGAACTGGGCTTAGCCCCACTCCGGGGTGCGGCGGCGCTCGCCAAACGCCCCCTGGCTGTGCAGGTAGGCCACCCACTCGGGCAGTGGCAGCGGGCGGCTAAAGCAGTAGCCCTGCAGCTCGTCGCAGCCCAATGTGGTGAGGGCTTGGGCGGTGGCCCAGTTTTCCACGCCCTCGGCCACCACCTTTAAGCCCAGGGTGTGGCCCAAGGCCACCACGGCGTGCACGATGGCAGCATCGGCGCTGTCGTCCAGCATGGACCAGACAAACGACTTGTCCACCTTGAGCTTGTCAATGTCAAAGCGCTTGAGGTAGGACAGGCTGGAGTAGCCGGTGCCAAAGTCGTCAATCGACACCCGCACGCCCAGGGCTTTGACCGCAGCGACTTGTTGCTGCGCAGCGCGGGGGTTGTCCATCAAGTGCGACTCGGTCAGCTCCAGTTCGAGTTGGGCTGCGGGCATGCCGGTGTCGCGCAGCACCGCCTGCAGCTGTTCCACCAGTTCGGGGTCGGCGAGTTGGGCCACCGACACGTTGACCGACAGCTCCAGCCCCCGGCATACGCCCTGCGCCTCCATCTGCATCCAGTGGCAGCAGGCTTCGCGCAGCACCCAGGCGCCAATGGACTTGATCAGCCCGCTTTCTTCTGCCACGGGGATGAACTCGGACGGTGGCACCGGCCCCAGCGCCGGGCTGTTCCAGCGCAGCAGCGCCTCGGCACCCTGCACCTTGCGGGTACGGGCGTCCAGGCGCGGCTGGTAGTGCAGGCTGAATTCCTGGTTGTCCAGCGCGTGGCGCAGCGCGGTCTCCAGGCGTTGGCGTGCCAGCACGCGCTGGTCGGTCTCTGCCGAAAAAAAACACGCCGTGTCGCGCCCTGCGGCCTTGGCCTCGTACATGGCGGCATCGGCACAGCGCATGAGCTCGCTGGGGTCGGCGCCATCGTCGGGAAACAGGGCCACCCCCACGCTGCATGACACGACCAGGGCATGGCCCTCTACCGTGGCAGGTTGGCGGACACTGGGGATCAGGCGCCCATGCACCATGGCACCGAGCTGGGCCATGTCGGTCACGTTGCGCAAGATGACCACAAACTCATCGCCCCCGAGCCGGCTCACGGTGTCTTCGTTGCGCACCACGGCGCTGAGCCGCCGCGCCACGGTGCGCAACAGGCCATCACCAATGTGGTGGCCCAAGGTGTCGTTGATGAGCTTGAAGCGGTCCAGGTCTATGAACAACACGGCCAGCTTTTCATCGCTCTGGCGGGCACTGCAAATAGCCTCGGTCAAGCGCAACTGGCACAGGGCGCGGTTGGGCAATTCGGTGAGCACGTCGTGCTGTGCCAAAAAGCGGATGCGCTCTTCTTTGGCTTTGCGGTCGGTGATGTCGATGGAGATGGCGATGTAGTTCACCACCTCGCCACTGGTAGCGCCCTTGCGCACCGAAGAGACCATCAGCCACGCCGGGTAGGTGTCGCCGTTGTGGCGGCGCAGGTGGACTTCGCCTTGCCAGTCGTCCTTGTCTTGCAAGCCGGACCACACCACGCTTTGCGGGGTGTGCAGCAGCAGGCCCACATCTTCCCCCAGCACCTCATAAAAGTCGTAGCCCGTGGCTTTGCAAAAGGCCTGGTTCACGCTGATCACTTTGCGGGCATCGTCCAGGATGATGATGCTCTCGCTGGCCGCCTCGAACACCTTGGCCCAAAGCTCCAGGCGCTGCTCCATGACCTTGATTTTGTTGATCGGGGTAAAGGCGGTGAGCAGGGCATCGTGGCCCTGGTAGGACAGACGCCGCGCCGACAACACCGCCCATGACGGTGCCACGCCCCCGTGCCATCGCACCTCAAATTCGTCTACCGCATCAAAGTCCGTCAGGCGCTGAAAAAAGCGGGTGCGCACGCCGGGCTCCAGCCCGTGGCGCCAGGGGTCGCCCGTGCGCCCCCCCAGCCAGGGCAGCGCGGCCTGGTTGACATGCAAGACCTCGTGGTCGGGCACCGACGTCACCACCAGCGGAATGGGCAAGGCCTCCACCAGCTCTTGCTGCGCTTGGGACGCGCGGGCGCTGGCGGCCAACTCTTGCTGGGCCAGCCGGTCGCGGTCGAGCTGCGCGAGCATGCCATTAAAGGCCGTAAACAGCTGGCCAATTTCGTCCCCACTGTGCCAGCGTGCGCGCAGGCTGTAGTCAGCGCGGTGGCGCACCTCGTCGGCCACCTTGGCCAGCGCTTGCAGCGGGCGAGAAATCTGGCTCGCCACCCAATACACCAGACACAAAATACCCGCCAGCAGCACCAGTGCGGTGCCCAGGTGCCACGCCATGCGCTGGAATAAATCGTCCACCCGCTGGTGAAGCAGCGCCTCTAGCTGGGCAATGCCCGTCTGCCAATTGCCCGACAACTCGGCCAATGCCGCACGGTAGCTGGGCTCCAGCAGCGCCTGCTGGTCAAGCACCATGGGCGCAGCGCTGGCCGCATGCACCTGCCGCGCGTATTCCGCCACGGCGCTGATGAGTGCGTTGCGACCAGGGCCCAAGTTATCCCGCAGCGCGGGCGAGCCGGCCTGCCAGGTTTGTGCGTAGTCGGCTTCCAGGCTTTGTTGCGCGGCGTCCAGTCGGCCCATGAGGGTCAGTAGCTGCGTCTGGCGGCGCAAGCCTGTGAGGCCCGGGGTCTGGTGGGCCATGAAGTCCTGGGTTTCCAGCAACACCTGCAGCAGCTCCGGAAAACGGAGCAAGCACAGCGACATCACGTAGTAGCTATCCAGGTCGGGGTCCAAAATCAGGTTGGATTGGTTGCCCACCACGGTGAGCAACTCGCGGGCCTGTGCAATCACCCGGGTGGGTTCGATGTGGTGGGAGGTATCGCTCAGGGTGGCGCGCATGCGCTCGGACGCGGCCCCGGTGTGGAGCTGCGCGTCATATTTCTCGCGCACTTGGTCGAGTGCGTCGAGTGCGGCCAGCGCGTGGGGTGCGGCGTCTGCGGGACGGCCCTGCGCCAGCAAGACCCCGTCCATCACGCTGGTGCGGACCGCTTCGATGTAGTGGGCCCCCACGATTTCCTTGCGTGCAAAGTCAATCGCAAGGTACTTCTCGTGGATCAGGATGCCGCTCACAAAAATGACAGCGGTGAGGTCCAACAGGTAGATCAGGGTGAGCTTGCGTGCAACGCTCAAACGCCCTAACCACATCGGTATTTTTGACATTATTTGTAATTAATTGTGATGAACAGCCACCCGCATTTGCGGGTTCCAACGGCTGGTGCCAGCTAGCAATAAGCACACCAATTTTGCCCCAAAGCTGTGCATGCCCCAGCGGCGCGGCCCTTGCTTGTGCGCCCCCGGCACCTCCGGGCTCAGCCCTTTGCAACGCGCCACCCATCGACTTGGGCGGCACGTGAATACCACTCGCTTTTTTATAGCACCCATTTGACCTTAATTTGGTCAAAGTTTGATCTTGATGAACCCAAGTGCCACTTTTACGATTCCACCCCATCAAAAGCCTGTGCAAAGCGCAGGCATAAAAAAACAGGAGACATGCCTTGAAGCCTTGGGATTCTTTATCTGCGGATGAGATCGCCTTGTTGCAGGCCATTTTTTGGTCGGGAAGCCATTCGCGTTCGAGCTTGTCCGAACGGCTTGGCTACTCCAAGAGCAAGTGCAACAGCCTGGTGTCGGGCTTGCTGGACATGGGCGTGCTGCAAGAAAACGGCCTGCGCACCTCCACCGGTGGCCGCAGGCCCGAGTCGATTCAACTCAGCCCACAGTTGGGCGTGTTGATCGGGGTGGACTTGGGTGCTACCCGCCTCGATGTGGCCGTGATGCAACCCGACCTCACCGTGCTGGCCCGCCACACCGAACCGGCCGATGTGCTGGCCGGCCCTGCCGTGGTGCTGGCGCGGCTGCGCACGGTGATGCGGCAGTTGCTCAACCAGGCGGGGGCGCAGGCCTCCAAGGTGATTGCCATTGGCATGGGCGTGCCGGGGCCGGTGGACTTCGAGAGCGCGCAGCTGGTCAACCCGCCCCTGATGCCCGATTGGGACGGCTTCTCCATCCGCGACTACCTGCACAAAGAGTTCGGTGCGCCGGTGTTTGTGGACAACGATGTGAACCTGATGGCGCTGGGCGAGCTGTGGCTCTTGCAGGGAAAGTTGAAAAACTTTTTGGTGATTAAGGTGGGCACCGGCATTGGCTGCGGCATCGTGTGCCACGGCCAGGTGTACCGGGGTGCCAACGGGTCTGCCGGTGATGTGGGCCACATCTGCGTGGACACCTCGGGCCCGCGCTGCCACTGCGGCAATGCAGGCTGTGTGGAGGCCATGGCGGCGGCCCCCGCCATCGTGCGTCAGGCGCGCCTGGCGGCGGAGTCTGGCGAGAGCGCGTTTCTGGCCGCCAGCCTGGCCAGCAAAGGGCAAATCAACCTGGAAGACGTGGCCCAGGCCAGCCGCAACGGGGACACCGCAGTGAACCAAATCATCCAGGACGCGGGCAGCCTGATTGGGCAAATGCTGGCGTCGGTGGTGAACTTTTTTAACCCCTCGCATGTGTTTATTGGCGGGGGGCTGACCCGCATTGGCCCGCTTCTGTTGGCCGCTGTGCGGCAAAGCGTGTACCAGCGCTCGCTGGCGCTCTCGACCCGGCACCTCGAAATTCAGTACACGCCGCTGGCAGAGCGGGCCGGCGTAGTGGGCGCCGTGACCCTGGCCATGCAAGAGACCTTGCGCGTGCGCAAGGACCGCTAGGGCCGGTCCGCAGATGGACAGACCCGCACACCCGAACGATCCGATTTTTTCTGGGAGACACCACCAATGACACGACCTGTCACCTTGTTCACCGGCCAATGGGCCGACCTGCCGCTGGCCGAGCTGGCACCGCTGGCGCGCCGCATGGGTTACGACGGTTTGGAGTTGGCCTGCTGGGGCGACCACTTCAATGTGCAAGAGGCCTTGGCCCAACCCCACTATGTGCGCGACAAGCGGGCCTTGTTGGCACAGCATGGGCTGCAGTGCCTGGCCATTGGCAACCACCTGGTGGGCCAAGCGGTGTGCGACCGCATTGACGAGCGCCACCAGTCGATCTTGCCCGCGCATGTGTGGGGCGACGGCGACCCCGAGGGCGTGCGCCGCCGCGCAGCCGCCGAGCTGCAAGACACAGCCCGTGCGGCGGCGGCCTTTGGGGTGAAGACGGTGACCGGCTTTACCGGCTCGTCCATCTGGCACTCGATCTATGCCTTTCCCCCCACCAGCCAGGCGTACTGGGACCGTGGGTTCGCCGATTTTGGCGAACGCTTTGGCCCCATCCTGGACGTGTTTGCGTCAGTGGATGTGAACTTCGCACTCGAAGTCCACCCCACCGAAATTGCGTTCGACCTGGCTACCAGCGAACGCGCCTTGGCTGCGGTCCACCAGCACCCCCGCTTCGGCTTCAACTTCGACCCCAGCCACCTGGCCTACCAGGGCGTGGACTACGTGCGATTCATACGCACCTTTGCCAGCCGGATTTTCAATGTGCACATGAAGGACGCTTGGTGGGGCAAGGGCGACGGCTCGGTGGGCACGTTTGGCGGACACACCAGCTTTGGCGACGCGCGCCGCACCTGGGACTTTCGCAGTGTGGGGCGCGGAATGATTGACTTCGAATCCATCATCGTCGCGCTCAACGACATCGGCTACGCAGGCCCCTTGAGCGTGGAATGGGAAGACAGCCGCATGGACCGCGTCCACGGGGCCGCCGAGAGTGCCGCGTTTTGCAAGCGCCTGGATTTCCCGCCCGCCGCCGGCGCGTTTGACGCCGTTTTCTCCAAGCAGACGCCCGCCGCATGACACGCCTTACACCAGACACCCGCGTACACCGGCGCTTGCGCTACGCCATGGTAGGCGGCGGCCGGGGCGCCTTTATTGGCGCGGTCCACCGCAAAGCCGCCGCGCTCGACGGACAGATAGAACTGGTCTCAGCCGCACTGTCGTCCCAACCCGAGTTGGCCAAAGCATCGGGCCGCGACTTGTATTTGCAGGACGCACGCAACCACGGCTCTTGGTCTGAACTGCTGGAAGACGAGTTGCGACGCCCGCCCGAAGAGCGGGTGGACTTTGTCTCTATCGTCACGCCTAACCATCTGCACTACCCGGTGGCCAAGGCGTTTGTGGAAGCGGGTTTTCATGTGGTGTGCGACAAGCCGCTGGTCCACAGCTCTACCCAGGCCCACGACCTGGTGCACGCCGTACAACGCCAGGGCACGGTCTTTGGCGTGACCTACAACTACACCGGCTACCCCATGGTGCGCCAGATGCGCCACATGGTGCAGAGTGGCGCCATCGGCACGGTGCGCAAGGTGCAGGTGGAGTACCAGCAGGGCTGGCTGACCGCCGCACTGGAAAAGCAAGGCCACAAGCAAGCGGCCTGGCGCACCGACCCCACGCTGGGCGGTCTGGCGGGTGCCATGGGCGACATTGGCTCGCACGCCGAAAACCTGTTGTGCACCGTGACCGGCTTGCACATCGAGGCCATTTGTGCCGACCTGAGTGCCATGGGCCAGGACCGCACGCTGGACGACGACGGCAATGTGCTGCTGCGCCTCTCGCAAGGGGCACGCGGTGTGTTGCTGGCCTCGCAAGTGAACACCGGTGCCGAAAACGACCTGCGCTTGCGGGTCTCGGGCACGACGGGCAGTGTGCTGTGGTGCCAGGAAAACCCCAACCTGCTGGTGTACAGCCCGCTGGATGGCCCCACCCGCACCCTGACGCGGGGCAGCAACGGCCTGTGCGAATCTGCCGTGCTGGCCAGCCGCCTTCCTGCAGGGCACCCCGAGGGTTTTATTGAGGCCTTTGCCAATATCTACCTGGGGGTGGCAGCCGATATTCGCGCCCGCCTCAGCGGTGTGGCGGCCCCGCCCCTGGCGGCCGATTACCCCGGCGTGCGCGAGGGTGCACGGGGCGTGCACTTTATTGAAAAAGTCCTGCAATCCAACCAATCCGCAGGCAAGTGGACCGAGGTCGAGGCCATGGCCTAGGCCGCGCTGCTTGCGTGCGCACCCGCCCTTATTGATTCACCCCGATTGATGCAAAGGAACCCCCGGATGTAACCCAGCAGCCCTACCCACCTTCCCGTATTCACGATGTTCAACGCAACCCTAGTTTGCCAAACCAACTTACCTGATAACTGCCAGATACACCAATGAGGAGAACGACATGAAAATCAGACACTTACTTGCCGCAGGTCTCATCGCACTGACCCAAATGGCACACGCCCAGCAGAAGCTCACCATCCTGTGGGCGCAGTGGGACCCAGCCAATTACTTGCAGCAATTGGTCAAAGACTACGAGAAGGAAACCGGCGTCAAAGTGGCGGTGGAAACCACCCCCTGGCCCGACTTCCAAAACAAGGCCTTCAAAGAATTCACCGCCAAAGGCTCTGCCTATGACATGGTGATTGGCGACTCCCAATGGCTGGGCGCGGGCTCTACCAGCGGACACTATGTGGAGCTGACTGACTTCTTCAAGAAGCACAACATCGCCGCCTCCATGGCACCCGCCACCGTGGCGGGCTATGCCGAATACCCCGGCAAGAGTGGCAAGTACTGGGGCATCCCCTTGCAGGGCGATGCGTTTGGCTTTGCCTACCGCAAAGACTGGTTTGAAGACCCCAAGGAAATGGCTGCGTTCAAGGCCCGCTACAAGTACGACCTGGCCGTGCCCAAAACCTGGAAAGAGCTGACCGACATTGCCGAGTTTTTTCACCGCCCCACCGACAAGCGCTACGGCGTGACGGTGTTCACCGACAACTCGTATGACGCGCTGGTCATGGGCATGTTGAACGCGGTGTTCAGCTACGGCGGCGAACTGGGCGACCCCACCACCTACAAAGTAGATGGCTTTGTGAACTCGCCTGAGACCATCGAGTCGCTCAACGCCTACAAAAAGCTCTACAGCTACACCCCACCCGACTGGGGCAAGACCTTCTTCCAAGAAGCCAACCAGGCGATGACCGAAGGCCTGGTCGCGATGAGCCTGAACAACTACGCGTTCTTCCCCGCGCTGGCCAACCCTGCCACCAACAAGTTCTCCAAGGTCACGGGCTACTTCCCGATCCCCAAAGGACCCAGCGGCAAGCAGTTCTCGGCACTGGGCGGACAGGGCATCTCTGTCATCTCTTACTCCAAGCAGAAAGAGGAGTCGATGAAGTTCTTGACCTGGTTCATCCGCGAAGACGTGCAAAAGAAGTGGGCAGCACTGGGCGGCTTCACCTGCAATGCGGCCATCCTCAAGTCGGCCGACTTCCGCAAGGCCACCCCGTACAACGAGGCGTTCTACCAGTCCATGTTCATGGTGAAAGACTTCTGGTCCGTGCCTGAATATGCCGAGTTGCTCACCTCTGCGAACCGCCGTTGGCACTCCTTCATCGTGGGTGGCAAAGGCACCGCCAAAGAGGCCTCTGACGGATTGGCCAAAGACTGGGCAGCCACCTTCAAAAAGTATGGCCGCACCAACTAACTGTCTGTAACCCGTTCAAACCGGGCCGGCGCGGGCTGCGCCCGGTTTGAACCAACTGATTCAAAAAATGTCCCTACCTCATCCCACTGTTGGGGGTAAATACACGTCCGGGCTGAGTGACCTCGCCATTCGGAACTTATTTATCATTCCCACGATCGCCTTTCTGATCGTGTTCAACATATTCCCTTTGGTGTACTCACTGGGATATTCGTTCACGGACTATCGCGCGTCGATGAATGACCCGGTGAAATTCGTCGGCCTCCAAAACTACCGCGAATTACTGTCCGACGAATACATTTGGGCCAACTTTACCCTGACGGCCAAATACGTGGTGGTATCGGTCAGTGGACAGGTGATCGTCGGCTTCGGCACCGCATTGCTGTTGAATCGGGCCATACCCGCCAAAGGTCTACTGACCACCTTGCTGATGCTACCCATGATGACGTGCATGGCAGTAATCGGCCTGTTTTGGCAACTGCTCTATAACCCCTCGTGGGGCATTATCAATTACTTGTTTCTCTCGCCAGGCAAGGTATGGCTGTCCGACCCGGATGTCGCATTGTATGCGATTGCCATTACCGATATCTGGATGTGGTCGCCCTTTGTCATGCTGCTGACGCTGGCAGGGCTGTCCGCCATTCCCCCTTCGCTGTATGAAGCGGCCGCTATTGACCGCGCTTCACGCTGGTTTGTATTTCGCCGCATTACCTTGCCGCTGGTATCTCCCCTGCTGCTGATCGCCATTATTTTCAGAACGATGGAGGCCTTCAAGACGTTTGACATCGCCTACGTCATGGCCAGCATGGATGAGACCGAGCTGATTGCCATCCGCCTGTACAAAATGGCGTTTCAGGAATGGCAAACCGGCCGCTCGTGTGCCCTTGCCTATATTATTTTGCTAGCGGTATTGGCGATCACGAATGTGTATGTCAAATACCTCAATGGTTTGAAGGAGAGATAACATGGCCATGGTGCAATCCCAATCTTCCAAGTGGTGGAACCGTGCGGCCATCGTGGCCGTGCTGGCCTTGTTGGTGGTCATGATGATTCCGCTGGGCTGGATCGCCGCCACCGCCTTCAAGGCGCGCTCGGACGCTACCACCGTGCCACCCACCGTGGTGTTTACCCCCGAAGTGACGCCGTTTATCAAGCTCTTTACCACCCGGGTGCAACAGCGCGGCGAGACCGATGCGGCCGCATACGAAGCCGCCCCATGGTGGGAAAAAAAGGTCATGGATGGCGGAGAAAAGTTCATCCGCGATGACCAAAACCACATCCAAACCTCGGGCTATACCTCGCGCTTTATCAACAGCGTGATTATTTCGGTCACCAGCACCCTGCTGGCAGTGGGCTTGGGCACACTGACGGCCTATGGGTTTTCGCGCTTCAAAATGCCGGGGGAAGACGATTGGCTTTTCTTCATACTCTCCACACGCATGTTGCCACCGGTGGTGGTGGCGATTCCGATGTTTCTGATGTACCGGGCTGTTGGCTTGGTCGACACGCACATCGGGCTGATTATTTTGTATACCGCATTCAACCTCTCATTTTCCGTCTGGCTCATGAAGGGCTTTATTGACGAAATACCCAAGGAGTATGAGGAAGCGGCCTTGGTGGACGGCTATACCCGCTTGGAAGCATTTGTCAAAATTGTGCTGCCCCAAGCCGCCACCGGTATTGCCGCCACCAGCGTGTTTTGCTTTATCACCGCATGGAACGAGTATGCGTTTGCCTTGATGATGACCAACAGCAAAGCGCAAACCACCCCCCCTTATATACCCTCGCAACTGGGCGCAGGCCTGACCGACTGGACGGTCATTGCCGCTGGAAGCTTGTTATTCCTGGTGCCTGTGGCCTTGTTTACTTTTTACCTGCGGGATCACCTGCTGCGCGGCGTCACCTTTGGTGCCATCCGTCGCTAAGGCAAAGGAAATCTATGTTCAAAAAATATTCGCGCAGTTGGGAGCGGCTGAGTATGGCCCTGATGTTGGCAGGCATTGTGCTGCTGTGTCAGCCGTGGAGTCTGGTGCTGCACCAGTACAGCGTTGCTGTCATTCTCGTGGGGCTGATTGGTTTCAATATCTTTTCGCGATTTGACCATGCCAAGCCCGAACACACGCCCAACTCCATGGAGCACTAATGGCTGATATTCATATACGCAATGCCGAAAAGAATTTCGGCAGCAACAAAGTCATCAACGCACTCAACCTGCATATTCACGATGGCGAATTCGTGGTGTTGCTCGGGCCCTCGGGCTGCGGCAAAACCACCACCTTGCGCGCTATTGCAGGCCTGGAAACGATTGACTCGGGGGAGATCCTCATTGGCGGGCGGCGGGTAGACCACCTGCCCCCACAAGAGCGCGACATCTCGTTTGTGTTTCAGTTGTATTCGCTCTACCCCCACCTGACGGCGTTCGAGAACATTGCCTTCCCCCTGCGGGCCGCACGCGTGCCCGATGGCGAGGTGAAAAACAAGGTGCAGCGCGTGGCCGAGATTTTGCAAATCACCCACCTGCTCAAAAAGCGCCCCTCGGCGCTCTCGGGCGGGGACTTGCAGCGCGTGACCCTGGGGCGTGCCCTGGTGCGCCAGCCCGAGGCGATTTTGATGGACGAGCCCATAGGCGCGCTGGATGCCAAGTTGCGCGACGAGATGCGGGTAGAACTGCGCCGCCTGCATGATGACAACGGCCTGACCTCGGTCTACGTCACCCACGACCAGGTGGAGGCCATGTCCATGGCCGACAAAATTGGCATCATGAGCGAGGGCATCTTGCAGCAACATGCCAGCCCGCTGGAGGTGTACAACGCGCCTGCCAACCTCTTTGTGGCCCAATTTATTGGCAGCCCGGTCATGAACATCGTGGACTGTGTGGTGGCCAGCGTGGACGGAGAACCCCACGTGTGCATTCAAGGCCAGCGCACCGCGCTAGAGCTGGGGCTTCAGTCGCGCCGCAAGCTGCAACACCACCGGGGCGACGCCTTGGCCCTGGGCATACGCCCCGAGGCCATCACGGTGAGCGACCACCGTGTGGAGGGTGCTGTGGGGGGCACGGTGCACTTGGTCGAACCCATGGGCCCCTTCGACATCGTGGACTTCCAACTGGACAGCCAAGGAGGCCACGACGTGATGCTGCGCGCCCGAACGGACAGCCAGCGCTTCACCCAGCAAGGGCAGACCGCGTGGTTGTCGCTGGATGACGCACGCATGCACTTTTTCGACAAACGTTCGGGGCTCGCCCTGCAGGGTGAAAGATAAGTTATGACAAAAATCACTTTGAACCATGTGAGCAAAACGTTCGGGGGCGTGCACGCCATTTCGAACCTGTCACTGGAGATTCACGACAAGGAATTTTTTGTTCTGCTGGGCCCCACCGGTGCGGGCAAGAGTACCCTGCTGCGCTGCATTGCGGGCCTGGAATCGCCCGACCAGGGCACTATCGACATTGGCGATGAATGCGTCAACAACCTCAGCGCCGCACAGCGCGATGTCGCACTGGTGTTCCAGCAGTATTCGCTGTACCCCAACTACACCGTGCGCCAAAACTTGGAGTTCCCCCTCAAGTCCCGGCTGCGCAACTACTCTGCGCAAGAAATTGCCCAGCGCTTGGAGTACGCAGCCAAAACGGTGCGCATCACCCATTTGCTGGACCGGCGCACCGACAAGCTCTCGGGTGGCGAAATGCAGCGGGTGTCCATCGGGCGCGCCATTGTGCGCAACAGCCGGGTGTTTTTGATGGACGAGCCACTGTCCAACCTGGACGCCAAGCTGCGCGAATCCCTGCGCGCCGAGCTCAAGGGCTTGCAACAGCGCTTGGGCACCACCCTGGTCTTTGTCACCCACGACCAGGTCGAGGCCATGACCATGGGCGACCGCGTGGGCGTGATCTACAAGGGGCAATTGGTGCAAGTGGGCACGCCCTATGACATTTACAACACGCCCGCCAACACCTTTGTGGCGTCCTTTGTAGGCTCGCCCGCCATCAACTTGCTGGAATGCGACATCAGCCCCGACGGCCGCTATGCCGATGGAAGTGGCGTGCGCATCGATTTGCAGGCCCACGGGGTGCAGTTGTCAGCACCGCACGCACCCGAGCGCCGCGTGCACCTGGGCATCCGCCCCGAAGATTTTTATGCCGCACCCGACGGCCCGGTGCGCGGACGCATCTACGCACTGGAGCACCACGGCATGCAAATCATTGCCACGGTGGAGGTGGGGGCGCAAAAGCTGCGCGTCATCCTGCCAGCAGACTTGGCCGTGGCCACCCACGACGAGATCGGCCTGTCCATTCGCCCGCAAAAAATCCATGTGTTTGACATCCGCTCGGGCCTGCGCATCCCAACGACCCAGCCACCACACGAGGCCCAGCCATGCCACTAAGACTCGCTACCCACAACTGGATGCGGCCCGAACCCATCCACACCACCCTGCAACGCATGCAGGCTACCGGCATCCACACGCTAGAGATTTCCGGCCACCCCGATCAGTACAACACCACGGAACTGCGCCCCTTGCTGCGCTCCATGGGCCTGTCGTGCTGGGGCGCTGTGACCATGACCGACGCGCAGCGCGACCTGAGCGCGGCAGACCCCGCCATCCGCGCGGCGGCCGTGGCCTACATGAAGCGGGTGGTCACGCTGTCCAAAGAACTCGACGGAGAAATGGTGACCGTGGTGCCCACCGCCGTGGGCAAGGTGCACCCCCAGGCGGGGCCCGACGAAGAGTGGGCCTGGGTGGTAGAGGGCCTGAAGGAAGTGCATGCCCACGCCGAAAAAGAAGGCATACGCATCGCCATTGAGCCCCTCAACCGCTTTGAAACCTACCTGATCAACCGCAGCGACCAGGCCCTGGCACTGGCCGATGCGGTGGGGCCGATGTGCGGGGTATGCCTGGACCTCTTTCACATGAACATCGAGGAAGTGGATTTGCTGGAGGTGTTTCGCAGCGCCAAGGGCCGCATTTTCGACATCCACATTGCGGACAACAACCGCTTTGCGCCCGGCATGGGCAGCCTGGACTTTGCCTCCATCCTGCGAGTGATCCGCGAGGTGAACTACCAAGGCGCGCTGGCGCTGGAGTTTGTGGCCACCATAGACCGCTCGCCGCTGCGGCGCTATGGCATCCAAACCGCGCAGGCCAGCGCGGACATGTCCGCAGAGCAACTCAAGTTCATCACCGAGCACCGCTCCACCGTGTTGGCAGACGACTTCTACACCAGCCTCTTTGTGCAGTCGGTCCGGCACCTACAGCCCCTGCTCTAAGCCCCCCACACGCCGCCCGGCGCGTGGCGGCGTATGGGTGAAAACACCTAGGCAGAAGCGGGCGTTTGGGCGCATCGGCGCTGCGGTTCCGGTAGAGTGCGGGGCTCACCCCGACACCGGTGCTGCACCATGACATTTCTTGCGTTGGACATTGGAAACACCCGACTGAAGTGGGCGGTTTACGCCGCCCCGCACCCCGGCGCCACGTTGCTGGCCCAGGGGGCCGAGTTCTTGGAAAACATTGACAAACTGGCCGACGGCGTGTGGCACGACCTGCCCCCCCCGGCCCAGGTGCTGGGGTGTGTGGTAGCGGGCGACGCAGTAAAGCGCCGCGTGCAAGAGCAGATGGATTTGTGGGACGTAACGCCCCAATGGGTGGTCTCCAGCGATGCAGAGGCCGGGTTGCGCAATGGCTATGACCACCCGACCCGCCTGGGCGCGGACCGCTGGGTGGCCATGATTGGGGCCTACCACCACATGCGCAGCCACGGCGCACCCCGCCCGTGTGTGGTGGTCATGGTGGGCACGGCGGTGACCGTAGAGGCCATTAGCGCAGAGGGGATGTTTTTGGGGGGGCTGATTTTGCCGGGCCACGGCATCATGTTGCGGGCCCTCGAATCGGGCACTGCTGGCCTGCATGTGCCCACCGGCGAGGTGCGCGAGTTCCCCACCAACACCAGTGACGCGCTCACCAGCGGCGGCACCTATGCCATCGCCGGTGCGGTGGAGCGCATGGTGCAGCATGTGCGTGCCCACTGCGGGGCAGAGCCCGCGTGCATCATGACCGGCGGCGCGGGCTGGAAGATGGCTCCCAGCATGACCCGCCCTTTCGAGCTGGTGGACAACCTGATTTTTGACGGTCTGCTGCACATGGCCCAAGGCCGGTTTGCCCACCCCGCCATGCTGGCAGGCCAAACCAGCACCAACACATAAACCGGCACCGCAACGCGGCTCAGGGCTGCGGCTGCAACCACTCCTCAGCCAAGCGCACCCAATAGGTAGCCCCCACGGGCAACAAAGCGTCGTTGAAGTCGTAGCTGGGGTTGTGCAGGGTGCACGGCCCGCCACCATGGCCCAGGCTGCGGTGGTCGCCTTCACCGTTGCCAATAAAGGCATAGCAGCCAGGCTTGGCCTGCAACATGAACGAAAAATCTTCTGCGCCCATGGTGGGCTCTTGGGCAAACACCTTGTCGGCCCCGACCATACGCTCCATCACCTTGCGGGCAAACGCCGCCTCGGGCGCGGAGTTGATGGTGGGCGGGTAGTTGCGCACAAACTCAAACTCCACACGGGTGTTGAACGCGGCACACAGGCTCTCGCTCATGGCGCGCATGCGGTGCTCAATGAGGTCGAGCACCTCGATGGAAAAGGTGCGTACCGTGCCCCGCAGTTCGCAGCGGTCGGGTATCACGTTGGTGGCCTCACCGGCATGAACCATGGTGACCGAGATCACGCCCGCATCGATGGGCTTCACGTTGCGGCTGATGATGGTCTGAAAGCCCTGCACCAACTGGCAGGCCACCACCACCGGGTCGATGGCGTTGTGCGGTATGGCCGCGTGGCCGCCCTTGCCCCGGATGGTGATTTTGAATTCGTTGCTGGACGCCATGACCGGGCCCGCGCTCACCGCAAAGGTGCCAGCGGCCATGCCCGGCCAGTTGTGCATGCCAAACACCGCCTCTACCGGAAACCGCTCAAACAAGCCGTCCTTGATCATTTCCCGCGCGCCACCGCCGCCCTCTTCGGCGGGCTGAAACACCAAATACACCGTGCCATCAAAGTGGCGGTGTTGGGCAAGGTACTGGGCGGCGGCCAGCAGCATGGCGGTGTGGCCGTCGTGGCCGCAGGCGTGCATCTTGCCGGGGTGGCGGCTGGCGTGGGCAAAGGTGTTGGACTCTTGCATGGGCAGGGCGTCCATGTCGGCGCGCAAGGCAATGGCACGCTCAGAGGTGCCCGCTTTCACAATGCCCACCACTCCGGTGGTGCCCATGCCCCGGTGGATGGGAATGCCCCACTCGGTCAGTTTGGCGGCCACCACATCGGCCGTGCGCACTTCCTGAAAGCACAGTTCGGGGTGGGCGTGGATGTCTTGGCGCAGGGCCGCAATTTCGGGGGCGTGGGCAACAATGGGCTCTATCAGTGTCATGGCGTGGGTCCTTCGCGCAGAAGCCGATGGGCAGCTTGCGTGTCATCGTGGGAGCATACGCAATTCGGTAAAGTCTGGCCATGCACTCTGACACGCCCACCCCCCACCCCACCCCCGCCGCCACCCACGTGTTGGGTGCGTGCCCGCATGACTGCCCCGACACCTGCTCCATGGTGGTCACGGTGCACGACGGCGTGGCCCTCAAGGTGCAGGGCAACCCGGCACACCCCGCCACCCACGGGGCGCTGTGCACCAAGGTGTCGCGCTACACCGAGCGCAGCTACCACCCCGAGCGCCTGCTGTACCCGCTCAAGCGCGTGGGCCCCAAAGGGTCAGGCCAGTTCGAGCGGGTGACTTGGGACGAGGCGCTGGACGCCATTGCCCACAGGCTCAGCACCATTGCCGCGCGCGACCCACAGGCCATCCTGCCCTACAGCTACGCCGGCACCATGGGGCGCGTGCAGGGCGAGGGCATGGCGGCCCGCTTTTTCAACAGAATAGGCGCAGCCCGACTGGACCGCACCATCTGCTCGTCGGCAGGGGGCGAGGCCATGACCTTCACCCTGGGCAACAAGGTGGGCACCAAGGTAGAGTGGTTTGCCGAATCGAAGTTGATCCTGATTTGGGGCAGCAACGCCATTGCCAGCCATGTGCACTTTTGGCGCCACGTGCAAACCGCCAAGCGCAATGGCGCACGCATTGTTTGCATCGACCCGCGCCGCACCGAGTCGGCCGAAAAGTGCCACCAGCACATTGCCCTGCTGCCGGGCACCGATGCCGCACTGGCGCTGGGCCTGATGCACGAGCTGATCACCCACGACTGGCTGGACCACGACTACCTTGCCCGCCACACCGTGGGCTGGGACGCCTTGCGCGAACGCGCCCTGCAATGGCCCCCCGAGCGCACTTCCGCCGTGTGCGGCATTGGCGCCGACGCGGTGCGCGCACTGGCCCGCGACTACGGCCAAACGGCACGCGCGGGCGAGCCAGTGGCCATTCGCATGAACTACGGGCTGCAACGGGCGCGCGGTGGTGGCAATGCCGTGCGCGCCATTGCCTGCCTGCCTGCGCTGGTGGGCGCGTGGCGGCACCGTGCCGGGGGCGTGCTGCTTTCCAGTTCGGGCTATGTGCCTACCCAAACTGCCGCGCTAGAGCGGCCCGAGCTGCTGGCAGGCCGCACCCCGCGCACCGTGAACATGAGCACCATTGGCGACGACCTGTTGCGCCCGGCCAGCCCCGCATTTGGCCCGGCCATTGAAGCCCTGATCGTCTACAACAGCAACCCGGTGGCGGTGGCCCCCGAGTCTGCCAAGGTGGTGCAAGGCTTTGCACGCGACGACTTGTTTACCGTGGTGCTGGAGCACTTTCAGACCGACACCGCCGACTACGCCGACTATGTGCTGCCTGCCACCACCCAGCTGGAACACTGGGACGTGCACAGCAGCTACGGCCACACCGATATTGTGCTCAACCGCCCCTCCATTGCCCCGCTGGGCGAGGCGCGCACCAACACCCAGTTTTTCCGCGACCTGGCGCAGCGCATGGGCTACACCGAGGCGGTGTTTGCAGAGTCCGACGAAAGCCTGTGCCGCACCGCCTTTGGCGACCAGGTGGACTTTGCGCTGCTGCTGGCCCAGGGCTGGGCCCCGCTGCCCGTGCCCGACGCACCGTTTGCCGAGGGCGGCTTTCCCACGCCCAGCGGCAAGTGCGAGTTGTTCAGTGCGCGCCTGGCCGCACGCGGCGAAGACGGCCTGCCTAACCATCTGCCCAACTACGAGCCCGCTGGCGCAGACCCGCGCTACCCGCTGGCCATGATCTCGCCGCCTGCGCGCAACTTTCTCAACTCCACCTTCGTGAACGTGAAAAGCCTGCGCGATATCGAGGGCGAGCCCTTGGTCGAGCTGCACGAAGCAGACGCCACACCACGCGGCATTGCCGACGGGGATGAAGTCACGGTGTTCAACGCACGCGGCACCCACCGCTGCGTGGCCCGCGTGTCAGCCCGCGCACGCCCCGGCGTGGTCAACGGCCTGGGCATCTGGTGGCGCAAGCTGGGCCGCGACGGCACCAACGTGAACGAACTCACCAGCCAGCGCCTGACCGACATGGGCCGCGCGCCCACGTTTTACGACTGTGCGGTAGAGGTGCGAAAAGCCTGAACATGCAGCGCGCCCAGGCCACCCAGCCCGCGCCTCACGCGCTTCCCGCGCGGCCCGGTGGCCTTAGCGCCGCTTGCGCCCAAAGTTCAGCAGTCGGGTGGCGATAAAGGTCTCCGCCATAAAGCACACCAGGGCCAGCAAAAAGCAGATCACCCCGCCCACAAAACTAAAGATAGACATCCTGAGCACGGGCAGCTCAATCGTCTCACCCAAAAACAAGGCCACGATGGTCAGGCCAATCAAAAACCCGCAGGCCGTGAGCAGCGCAATGCACCCATTGGCCAACAGCCCCCGGCTGCGCAGCTCGCCAAGTTCGCGGTAGCCGTCGACCGCTTCGGGGTGCTCTGCGGCCAGGCTCTTGATGGCGCGCTCGACATGGCGGGCGCGGTCGATGATGCGCGCCAGCCGCTGGGCCACCGCCCCTATCAGCCCCGAGACGGCAGTCAGCAAAAACACAGGGGCCACCGACAGGCGTATGCCATTGACGATGGTTTCAGAATCCAGGGGAATGGGCATGGGGCACAACCTTTAGCAAGAGACCGCAGGCCCACACGGGGCACAGGCTTGACATTGTGGCCCGGTTTTCCCACCCATCGACCGCAGTAGCGACCTCTTCGACAATCTGCTTGCCCCGTTCTTGAGTCAGCCCGTCGCACCCAATATGAACCCGTGATTGCGCAGGTGGTCATCCCTGTTCCCCATGGCGACATAGAACGCAACCCTGCGGAATAGCTGCTCCAGATCGGCATCCGCAAATGCACCGTCGCCCTTGCTCCTCAGGAACTGGGCCAGCTCCAGGTAGCTTGTGCCCTCGCTCTGCTTTGGGGAAGAACGGTGCCTCGTCCAGCGATAGGTCGGGGGTCCAGCGAGAACGCTCGCGCGTCGCGCAGCCAGGCGCGTTCGTAACGGAACCTTAGCTGGCCGCGGTCGTGTGCCAAGGTGCCGACCAGACATGGTGGCCCCAGGTCGCAATCGAGCCAGACCTCCAAGGCCTTGTCTTGGTGGCTCATTGCACGCCCACCGTTTCATCCGGACGGATGGCAGGACTCGACGCTTCATTGGTGGCAACTCGACGGCGTCGCGGTGCTGACGCTGGCGCTTCGAGTGCCAAGTCTTGCAGCTTGCGGCCTACCTTGTCGTCTGCAGCCAGCGCCTGGATGTCGGCTTCGAGACCCAGGACCGCGAAGACCCGCATGTAAGTGCCCAAGGTCGCCCCTGGGTCGCCCGCTTCCACCTTGTAGAGGGAGGTTCTTGAGATACCCGCCCGTTGGGCCACTACGGCGTTGCTCCGCTTTCGCCGCATGCGCGCGAGCTTCAGCCGCGCTCCCAGCTGGGAAAGCAGCCTCTGCTCCTACGGAAAGACGATGGGGGGTTTGCGCGGCATTTTTCTATTCCAGACAAAACATTGCTTTTTTGTCCAAGATAGCGAACAGAATCAGGGCGCATTTACCTAATCCCTCGGGGGTTTGAGTCAAGGTAGGGGCCAGTATGGGATTGCCATCATTAAGTTCAGGATGCTGAATGATGGTTTCTGAGCCAAGGCCGCCGGCATATCCCGGCCCGTCATAGTTCCCGTAGCGCAGCACCGGCAACAGCCCTGATTGCCCAGGCTAATGAGAGCGATGCCGGTCAGGTAGTCCAGCGCGGCCGTGGCGGTGATGGTGTTGCCAGTGGCTAGGCCGAGGACCCAGCCCGCATAGACAGGAGCAGACCGTGGCGGTAGTTCGCACTGACCACCACCTCAAGGCAATGGGCTTCCATGCTCCAGTCTTGGGTGCAAAATGTGGGCTGGCGGTTAGCCGTTTGGTAGCTGCAGCGTATGTAAGTCGTGACTTTGCCTTGCCGATCTCGGTGTACCTAGGGATCATGTCCAAAACTCAACCTGAGAATCGGTCATAAGCGAATAGGTCTCGCCTGATGAAACACCCGCGTCAATGGCAGTCAATTTTGTCCTTAACTGGCGACATTTCCGCCGAGTGGCAGCCCCTTGGCTGTTTGCAGACGCACTCATGCCTGAACCCTCTGCAAAAGCACCTTCCTGACCATCCAGATATTGGACAAGGCAAACAAGGTCATGCGCTGGGCCGTGTTCTTGGCGAGTCCGCGATAGCGAACCTTGCTGTGACCGAACTGACGTTTGATCACCCAAAAGGGGTGCTCCACTTTGGCGCGCACGCCAGCCTTGAGTTTCTCAAGCCTGCTCCATGAGCGCGCCCCAGGGCGTGTGTTGGTGTGCTTTTCGCGTACCCGGGCGCATGGCAATGTACCAGTCGACGCCTGTGGCTTCGTCTCGCTTGGGGGCACCCTGATAACCCACATCCGCGAAGACAAGCTGCTCCTGACCATGCAGCAACGCGTACCCCTGGGTGACATCGTCGGTGTTGAAGAATTCAAATTCTCGAATCAAACGAACTTTGGGCGGTCAGCAGCAACTGCTGCTCGCAGCAGATACGTGAATCCTCCCGGCCATACAGTGTGAAGTGACCGGCGGACGTGCACCAATAGGCTCTGGAC
>JARXAM010000046.1 GCA_029865845.1 Rhodoferax sp.
GAGGATGTGGCTGCCGTCGAAGACGCCGCGCGCCGCTTCATCCAGACCGAGGTGGCCCCGCATCTGGCTGATTGGGAAGAGGCGGGCGAGTTCCCCCGCAGCCTGTACCAGCGCGCTGCCGATCTGGGGTGGCTGGGGCTGGGCTACCCGGAGCGCTTTGGCGGCGCACCGGCACCGTGGGCACTGCGCAACGCGCTCACTATTGCGCTCGCTCGCAGCGGGGGCAGTGGCGGCCTCATGGCCAGCCTGTTCAGCCACAACATCGGCTTGCCGCCGGTGCTGCGCCATGGCTCTGCGGCTTTGCAGCAGCAAGTGGTGCCCGATGTGCTGGCCGGCCGCAAGATTGCCGCACTGGCGATTACCGAGCCCGGTGGTGGCACCGATGTATCTGCACTCAAAACCACAGCCCGCCTGGAGGGCAACGAGTATGTGGTGGATGGTGAAAAAACCTTCATCACCTCCGGCATGCGCGCTGACTGGATTACGGTGGCGGTGCGCACTGACCTCAAGAACAAAGGTCCCATGGGCATCTCCATGCTCATGGTGCCCGGCGATGCGCCCGGCTTGTCGCGCAGTCCTCTCCAGAAAATGGGCTGGCATTGCTCGGACACCGCGCAGCTGCGCTTTGACGGCGTGCGGGTGCCGGCCTCCAACCTCGTGGGCGAGGAGGGTGCGGGTTTCAAAATCATCCTGACCAACTTCAATGGCGAGCGCCTGTCCATGGCGGCTATGGCGCTGGGCTTTGCCGAGTGCTGCTATGACGAAGCCTTGAGCTGGGCGCAGCAGCGCAAAACCTTTGGCACCATGCTGATTGATCACCAGGTGATCCGCCACAAGTTCATGGACATGAAGATGCGCATCGAGTCCACCCGTGCGTGGCTGCATGCGGTGGCCGCGCGGGCGGACGCCGGTGACCGCGGCGACAAGTCGGCCAAGGGCGCAGAGTGGGTGGCACAGGTGTGCCTGCTCAAGAACCATGCGACCCAGACCATGCAGTTCTGCGCCGATCAGGGCGTGCAGATTCTTGGGGGCATGGGCTACATGCGGGGCACGGCCTGCGAGCGCATTTACCGCGAAGTGAAGGTGATGATGATCGGCGGCGGCGCTGAAGAAATCATGAAAGAGTTGGCAAGCCGTCAGCTCGGCCTGTGAGAATGCGGCATGCCTAAAACCCCCCATGCAGAGCCCGCCGCAGCGCCCATCGTTTTTGAGCCGGAGTTCATCGAAGGCCTGACCCGCATCTTTGAAGTGAGCATCGTCTTCAACCAGATGCTGGGCTTGAAGATCACCTCGATCACCCCTGACAAAGTGAAGGCCCGCATTGCCATGCGCCCGGAACTGGTCGGCCATGCGGCCTACAACCGCATTCACGGCGGCGTGATCAGCGCGGGGCTGGATGCTATGGGTGGCTTGGCGGTAATGGCGGCCATCGGCGCACGCCACATGGACGAAGCACCCTCGCAGCGCCTGCACCGATTTGCCAAGCTGGGCACCATCGATTTGCGTGTGGACTACCTGCGCCCCGGCATCGGCGAGCAGTTCGAGCTGCACGCCGAGGTGATGCGCCTGGGCTCACGCGTGGCGTCGACCCGCATGGAGTTTCTGGGCGCTGATGGCAAGCTGCTATCCACCGGGTCTGCGGCTTACATCGTCTCCTGATTTGCTATATTTTTAGGAGCTGCTCGCGCATATTCCATAAGCGTTAGGGGCATGAATGACCAAGAAGTACTCCAGCTGTGAAGCTTGTTTGTTTCATTGCTTGCGCATGTGGCTTGGGTTTGGATTTAGAGTTGTGGACTGTGTAGAGTGAACGTCTGCTTTGCAGCGGAAGCAGCCTTTCACAAAATACCCGATTGGGGGATGTTCAAGCTGGTTCCGAGGCGCAAAAATTGTGAAATCACTGGCTCACTCCATTACATACAAAGTGCGGGGTTTGTCGGAATTTTTATACCTGTACAAACGCACATGAATTTTTTGGAGATCGAGCCTGTGAAAGGCTTTACAGAGCTATTTACGTCCTATTTATCCCACAGTCTCCAGAATATCCTGCAGGTTTTGCGGAATGCATTACGTTAGGCCTCTCATGAGTAACCCCGCGTCATCTCTATGGGTCGGTGAATACTCGGACACAGGTACCCTGTTGGTCTACGATCCTGTGCTTCAGATTTCGGAAGAGGATCAGGTGATAGTCTTCTCGCTGACAGCTAAAGCATTACGAAAGTATGTGCGACAGGAACTCCGCCGGAAAATAACTAATGTCTCAGATGGAAGCCGTAGGGCTTACGCACTCAGTGAATATTCTAAGTGGCGTGAGGCTGCTGACCCAAGCCATTTGAAACAGGCCTACCTAGACGGATTACCCGAGTTCGGCTCAAGCAAGGGAGTAGTTCAAGACAGGCATGAGCAGTTTCTAAAGGCTAGAGGCCTAGCGAACTTCGGCGCACGCTCGCGAATAGGCTCCGACCATCGCTCGGCCAACTGCTGGCGATGCAGGTCATCGGTTAACAATTCTATTAACTTGGAGTGTGGTGGGTGTGGCTGGATAATCTGCCAATGCGGAGCATGTGGCTGCGGCCAGTAAGAGGCCTAACCCCTCGTTCGAGGCGAGGCCCAACGGCAAGCCACCAGGCCCGCCTCAACTCGAACCTTAACGACTGTTTTCAGCCTGTTGAAGCATCAGTTATGCCGCACAAGCAGACTTCCTCTAAAGCACCCTAAAAGAGATATCCAAATAGTAGGGGATTGGTTAAAAAGTTATTTCGACTTCAATCCGAATCTGCCAATGAGCTTACGTCTTACTGCCCTGATCTTTGCATCACTTTGTGTGACTTTTGTACAGGCCGCACCGATTCAACCTGTCGAAGCTAGCCTTCAGCCGATGTACGCGCGGATTGCTTCAATTGAGATTGAGATTCAGACTCTCGCCAGAACTAAACAAAACTTGGGCACTTCCAACGAAGACCGTATGCTTGCCGAGCGGAAAGTTAAGTCTCGCCAGTCAGAAAAACGACGTCTCGAGGCAGAAATCAAGTTTGCGAAGGACATAGCCCATTCGCCGTTAGTCTGTTTCATTGCGTCTTCAAATGATGAAGCGCGATGAATCACTCATCGATATGCGGACGTCTGCTTTCAGCCTGATGACGCCTCAGCTTCTCAGCGGAAGCGGATGTTCCTCGCGGACGTCAAATTGAACTTATCCATAACTAAAGAGAACTTTTGAGCTATGCCTCGCGCCACAGTTGTTGTTTCGGTTGACGACGCTACCGAAGTCGCCGCCATTGATGCTTGGTTTGACCGTTGGCAGCAGAAGCTAGAACATCGCTCGGAGAATCGAGGCTGCGGTTGCTGCGTGGACATTTGGGAGATCGAGGGTCCGCAGGAGGCTATCGATCAACTTCCTAAAGCGACTTACGCCGGAGGGCAGTGGAGCAACGGTGGCTAGTTTCGTTCAGCAGCAGGGCTCGCTGTCAGCTGGATGCCAGGGCAAAGTCTCCTAACAGCCTGAAGACGTCTCAGCTTTGCAGCGGAAGCGGTCATCGATCAACGGCCTTTGATTTAATCTCAAGATAACAGCAATGAACCGACTGCCACTTAGTCCAAATGAAGTTATGAAACTCGCGGAACAAGCGGAACGTGCATCTGAGATGCTGCATGGGAAAGTAGTTGCTCGTGTGATTCGCCACAGACCCGCTGAGGTCATATTGGAGTTTACGGATGGAACTCGGTTTTTTGTGGATTCGGCAACCGAAGTGCTGGAGCTCTCAATAACTGGCGGAAAGTGACGTTTGGTTTATGCCCCGATGTCTCACTCGATTGAAGACCGCTTTCAGCCTGTTGGTGCCTCAGCTTTGCAGCGGAAACGGACATGAGGAAATTCAGTGAATAAACTCGCTCAAGCTAAGTTAATCAGTGCGCATCGTGATGTCGTCAGCGCTGCCATGGCGCTGGAAACTGGTCAGATCAACTTCGTTGAAGGGATTCGCCGACTTGCAGGATTGCGCTCGAAAGTCACTCAGGTCGACCACGACCCTGACTTCGTGCTCTTCGTTGCAATTGACAGCGAGTCGGATCATCTGCCCGGCACCGAACAGCGTGAGTTATGCGCTCCTGAGTGGCTCGACCAATGCGACCGAGAAGCTCGTGAATTAGAGACCTTTTGGATTGAGCAAGTTCGTACCGCGTGCGCCACTCTGGTGACGCGATTCTCAGTTTGATGCAACGTGTGCACTATTTCCAGAGTTGCCTGCAAGTCAATTTCCGCGACTGACCGCTTCCAGCCTGTAGCTGCCTCGCAAACATCTCAACAACTCTGCGAAATCTAATCCGCCATGAAAAAGGCCACCCGAAGGTGGCCTTTTTCATGGGTAACTGACGGTGCTTACTTCTTGGCAGGCGCGTCGCCCACATAGTCAGACATGACCTTCCACTTGCCGTCTGTGATCTGCGAAAGACGCGATGCGCCGCTGCCCAGGCGTTTGGTGGCGGTGAAGGTTTGCAGCGGTGAACCAAACATGTCAGGCTGGATGGTGGTGCTGTCCATCACCTTGATGAAGCTGTCGGTCGACAGGTTCTTGCCGGCCTTGTTGGCCGCCGTGGCAAAGGTGTTGATGATCAGGTAGCCGTAGACCGAGAACACCGTGGGGTCTTCGTTGAACTTGGTCTTGTACTTGTTGGCCCAGAAGCGGATGCCGGGCGACTGCTCATCGGTGTAGGGGTTTTGCACCGTCATGGTGGCGTAGAGCCCATCCATGGCCTTGCCGCCGATCTTGTGGATCAGGTCGGTGTAGGCAGCGCTGGACCCGATGAAGGTGGGGTTGTAGCCCAGCTTGCGGGCGGTGCCGATGGCGCCAATCGTCTCGCGGATGATGGTGCCCAGCACCACAAAGTCACAACCGCTGGCTTGCATTTTGGACACTTGCGATGAGAAGTCAGTGGCGCCGCGTTTGTAAGACGTTTTCTCGGCGAATTCCATGCCGATGGTTTTCAGGCCGTCTTCGCCCCCCTTGAGCACTTCG
>JARXAM010000094.1 GCA_029865845.1 Rhodoferax sp.
AACACCTCGGGGCTGTACTGCAGCACCCACTCGGTCTCGGGCATGGTGGCGGTGATCTCTTTGATGAGGCGCACCGAGGAAACGGCCAGTTCTTTGACCTCGGCCTTGCTCATGCCGAACACCACATCGCGAAAGACCGGGGCGGTGGCGTTGTATACGTGCACGATGGCGCGCCGTGCGCCCTTGAGCGACTCGATGGTGCGGCGGATCAAGTGCTCGCGAGACTGGGTGAGCACTTCGATGGTCACGTCGTCAGGCACGTGCCCACCCACGATCAGTTCACGCACAAAGTCAAAGTCGGTTTGCGAGGCGCTGGGAAAGCCCACCTCGATTTCCTTGAAGCCCACTTGCAACAAGGTACGGAACATGCGCATCTTGCGCTCCGCATTCATGGGCTCAAACAAGGACTGGTTGCCGTCCCGCAGGTCCGTGCTCATCCAGACGGGAGGCTGAGTGATGGTGCGCGTGGGCCATTGCCTGTTGGGCAAATCGATGGCGGGAAAGGCGCGATATTTGGTAGCGGGGTTGGACAACACGGCAAAACTCCTCGGGGCATGACACCAATGTCTATGCGCGTATCGTAGCCCCATGCGCAGCGCAGCCGATTGCGTTGTTTGCCTAATTTCTAAATTTATTAGCAGAATATTTCAAAAATAAATCGGGAAAGGCAATGCAAACCGCACCCCAAGCACAGATAGGCAATTAATGATGATGCCCATGGGCACCATGCACGTGGCCGTGGGCAATTTCTTCCTCGCTGGCAGCCCGCACTTCGAGCACCTTGAGCGCAAAACGCAAGGATTTGCCGGCCAAGGGGTGGTTGCCATCCAGGTGCACGACGGATCCCTTGATCTTGACGACCGTGAACACGATGGTCTGACCGTCTTCTGCGCGGCCCTCGAGCTGGCCGCCTACCTTGACGCCCGGAGGAAATTGGGTTTTGGGAATGGTTTGCAGCAAGCCCGCGTTGTATTCGCCAAAGGCATCAGCCGGGGCCAGCTCTACCGTGGCGGCAAAGCCGGCCGCCTGACCTTCGAGCGCCTCCTCGATTTTGGGAAAGGTATTGCCGTAGCCGCCGTGCAAGTAGGCAATGGGTTCCTGGCTCTGATCCAGCAGTTTGCCGCTCGCGTCAGAGATCTTGAATTGCAGGGTGACTGCGGTGTTTTTGGTGATGTTCATACCCCGGATTATCGTAAAAAGCCTTTAGCGCTATGTGCTTGCATGGGGTCTGGGCGACAAGCACAGGTGAAGGTGAAATAATTGGGGTATCTATCTACTCGGAATTTTTGACATGAGCGACGCACAACAACGCATTGATGAACTGGTGAAATCCAACGAGATTTTGCTGTTTATGAAGGGCACAGCCAGCTTTCCCCAGTGCGGCTTTTCGGGCCGCGCAGTCCAAATCCTCAAGGCATGTGGGGTGGACACCAAAACCATCAAAACCGTGAACGTGCTGGAAGACGATGGCATCCGCCAGGGCATCAAGGAATACAGCAACTGGCCCACCATTCCCCAGCTCTACATCAAGGGGGAATTCATTGGCGGTTCGGACATCATGATGGAGATGTATGAATCCGGCGAATTGGCCCAAGTGATTGGCACCCCCGGCAACTAAGGCGTTCGCAACAAACCCACTGCCGCGGAGTGGTGGGGCGGCGGTGGGCTACTCCCTCCACTCCCACTGACTGCGCGCCTGTTGCACTGCGCGAGGATAAGGTGCCTTGCCGCGTGAGCCGTTGTAGCGGCCCAAGGCCAAAAACATATCTCCGCGCTCGCGCTCTAGGTAATGGCGCAAAATGACACAGCCGAACCGCAAATTGGTCTGCATGTGAAACAGTTTGCCGGCATCGCCATCGCCTAGCACACGGGTCCAAAAAGGCATCACTTGCATGTAACCCCGTGCGCCCACACTGCTGACAGCGAACTTTCGGAAATTGCTCTCTACCTGGATCAGCCCCAACACAAGGGCCACGTCCAAGCCAGCGCGCTTGCTTTCGTACCACACGGTCTGCAAAAACTCGCGGCGCACATCCCACTCAGGTTTTTTCCGTTTCAGGCGTTCGCTCATCGCGCCTAGCCAGCGCAAGTATTGCAGACGTGATTCAGTGTTTTGGAACTCTGGTACGGGCGGTGCTGCATTGGTAATGGCAGACGACAAGGCCGTACGCACCGAATCCACCAAGGGCTCCTCGAGTTGCCCACCCGCCCACGCGTATCGTTGGGGCAAGCACAGCAAGCCCACAACCATCGACAGGCGCTGCAGCCCGCTTCGCCTGGAAACCAGCGAGCCGACTGCCGGAAGGCTCATGCTTGGAGTCGACTCTGCAACAGCGCAACGATGTCGGAAAGAGGCACGCTGGTCGCCGCGCTGTCGCGGCGATGCTGGTACTCCACCACGCCGTCCTTCAGGCCCCGGTCGCCGATGTTCACGCGATGTGGCACCCCAATCAATTCCCAGTCCGCAAACATAGCGCCGGGGCGCTCGTTGCGGTCATCCAACATCACGTCGACACCAGCCTCCATCAGTTTTTCATAGAGCGCATCTGCGGCCGCTTTCACATCAGGGAACCGGTCAGGGTTGATCGGGCACAGCACCACGGTAAATGGCGCCAGCGCGTCGGGCCAAATGATGCCCTTGTCATCGTGGCTCTGCTCAATCGCTGCGGCCGCCACACGGGTGACGCCGATGCCGTAGCAGCCCATCTCCATCCATTGGGGCTTGCCGTTGACATCCAAAAAGGTGGCATTCATGGCCTTGCTGTACTTGGTGCCCAGGTAGAAGACATGGCCGACTTCGATGCCGCGCTCAATCGCCAAAACGCCCTTGCCATCTGGCGATGCATCGCCTTCTACGACATTGCGAATGTCCGCGACCATGTCGGGTTCCGGCAAATCGCGGCCCCAGTTCACGCCCCGCAAGTGGAAACCTTCTTCGTTGGCTCCACAAATCCAGTCAGCCATGACCGCCACATCACGGTCCGCCACCACTTTGAGCGCTTGCCGCAGGGCGATAGGCCCGAGGTAGCCGGGCTTACATCCAAAGTGGGCCACGATTTCGTCCACGGTCGCAAAGCGGAACGCCGCCAGACCCGGCAACTTGCCAACCTTGACCTCGTTCATGTCGTGGTCCCCCCGCAGTAGCAGGAGCCAGACTTGGGTCTTTGTGATCACGCCGTGCGCATCTATCTCATCGGTCGCCAGCACCAGGGATTTGACCGTCGTATTTAGCGGAACATCCAGCACCGCAGCCACCTCTGCGCAGGTGCTCTTGTCGGGTGTTGCTACTTTCTCCATCGCAGTTTGCGCGGGTCCTCCTGGCGTTGCGGGGGCCAAGGCCTCTGCCTTCTCCATGTTGGCAGCGTAGTCGCTGTTAGGGCAGTAGACGATGGCATCCTCCCCGGTAGCTGCAATGACCTGAAACTCCTCGCTCAAGTCGCCGCCGATCGCGCCACTGTCTGCCGCCACCGCGCGGTAGGTCAGCCCAAAACGGTCAAAGATGCGGCGGTAGGCCTTGGCCATGACCTGGTAGCTCGCCTTGGCAGCGTCTTGGTCGCGGTCGAAGCTGTACGCATCCTTCATGATGAATTCACGTCCGCGCAGCAAGCCAAAACGGGGGCGGCGCTCATCACGAAACTTGGTCTGGATTTGGTACAGGTTTTTCGGTAACTGTTTGTAGCTCTTGATCTCTTGCCGGGCGATGTCAGTGATCACCTCTTCACTGGTGGGCTGGACCACGTAGTCGCGGTCATGGCGGTCTTTGATGCGCAGCAACTCAGGCCCCATCTTGTCAAAACGGCCCGTTTCCTGCCACAGCTCCGCAGGCTGAATCACCGGCATGGTCAACTCCACAGCGCCCGCCCGGTTCATTTCTTCTCGAACAATGGCTTCGACCTTGCGAATAACCCGCAGGCCCATGGGCATGTAGTTGTAGATACCGGCCCCCAATTTCTTGATCATGCCAGCCCGCGTCATGAGCTGGTGACTCACCACCTCGGCATCGGTGGGGGCTTCTTTAAGGGTGGAAATCAGGAATTGGGAGGCTTTCATGGAGTGCTCGGTGGACTACGAAAAACACCAACCCTTGATGCCCAGCATTGGCTGTGCATAATGGTTGCAGTTTAAAAATTGGGGTTTGATTATGCTTGACCGGGACGGATTTCGGCCCAACGTCGGCATCGTCTTGCTCAACCAGAGAAACCAGGTATTTTGGGGCAAACGCATTCGCACCCATTCTTGGCAGTTTCCGCAGGGTGGCATCGATCGGGGAGAAACCCCCGAACAAGCCATGTTTCGTGAACTCCATGAAGAGGTCGGCCTCCTTCCGGAGCATGTGAACATCGTTGCACGTACCAGGGACTGGTTGCGCTACGAGGTGCCAGACAGGTATGTCCGCCGCGACGCGCGGGGCCACTACAAAGGACAAAAGCAAATCTGGTTTCTACTCCAGCTCACCGGTCACGACTGGGACTTGAATTTGCGCGCCACCGACCACCCCGAGTTTGACGCTTGGCGCTGGAACGACTACTGGGTGCCCCTGGATGCTGTCATTGAGTTCAAACGCGGCGTGTACGAAATGGCACTGACAGAATTGGCACGCTACCTGCCTCGACAAATTTCTGCCAAGTGGTACATGCGGCGCGGGGCGACGCGATCCAAGGAGCCCGAAAACCGCAGTGACCGCAATTCGCCCATACACATGGAATTGCCACCAGGCGCTTCGTTTGAGCCCGACCCCGGAACCAACGGAGTCTCACCGCATGAATAGGCGCAATCGGGTTTTTGCTGTGTGTGCCCTGTGTGCTGCACTACCACTGGGCTATGCCCAAAACTCCTTGGACAACCCGGACTGGAAAGAGGAAAACGCTGCACCAGCACCCACTTACTCGGTCCACAGGGCGTTGCTCCTGGATCTGCCCCAGTTTGTTTCCGTAAAAATCGGCGTCGATCCTGAGACGATTGCGGTGGGTGCAGACGGCATTGTTCGTTATGTCGCAGTCATTCGCAATGCAAGTGGCGCGAACTATGGCGTCTACGAGGGCATACGCTGCCTGACCGGGCAGGTCAAAACATATGCCCGGTCCAATGCGAACGGCGTGTGGAACCAGGTCGTTTCACCTGCATGGAAAGACTGGAGCGACAACCTAGGTTCTCAGCATGCCAAGGTATTCGCGCGACAAGCCGCGTGTGACACTGGGCTTGCGCGGACCAAAGACGACATACTATCCAGATTACGAAGTGGTAAGGCGCTGTAAGGCGCAACGCCCTCGCGCGGCAGTTCAACCGAACGGCGCAAAGGCTACCGGCTAAGTACCAAGTTATCCCGATGCAGCATTTCGGGCTCCGCAGCGTACCCCAACAAACGCTCAATGTCTGCAGAAGGTTTCTTGCAGATCAACCGTGCCTCGGCGCTGGCGTAGTTGGACAGACCGCGTGCGATTTCGCATCCTGCTTGATCACGCACTGCAATCACGTCGCCACGGGAAAAATCTCCGTCTACTTCCACTATACCAATGGGCAGCAAACTTTTGCCCTCATCCCGCAGTTTGACCACAGCACCTGCGTCGATCACTACACCACCCCGCAATTGGAGGTGGTCCGCCATCCATTGCTTTCGCGCCTGTGTTTTTGGCGTCTGGGCCGTCAGCAGGGTTCCGATAGCATCACCATCAGCCAATCGGATAAGCGCATTGACCTCGCGCCCCCATGCGATGACTGTCGATGCGCCCGACCCCGCCGCGCGCTTGGCCGCCAAAATCTTGGTCAGCATGCCGCCGCGCCCAATGCTGCTTCCTGCGCCTCCAGCCATCTGCTCCAGGGCAAGGTCACCTGCAGATGCTTCACGCACCAGCGTGGCCGAGGGGTCTTTACGCGGGTCCGCCGTAAACAAGCCTTTCTGGTCCGTCAAAATAACCAAGGCATCCGCTTCCACCAAGTTGGCAACCAACGCACCCAAGGTGTCGTTATCGCCAAACTTGATCTCGTCGGTCACCACGGTGTCGTTTTCGTTGATCACAGGCACGATGCCCAATTTGAGCAGCGTCAACAGCGTCGAGCGTGCATTGAGGTACCGCTCGCGGTCAGCCAGATCCGCATGAGTGAGCAAGACCTGCGCAGACCCCAGGCCATTCGCACGAAACTTGGTTTCGTACATCTGCGCCAACCCCATTTGCCCCACAGCGGCGGCGGCTTGCAGTTCATGAATAGCCACCGGTCTGGCCGACCAGCCGAGTCGCTTCATGCCCTCGGCGATGGCACCGCTGGACACCATGATCACCTCGCGCCCACTGCGCATCAATTGCGCTAACTGCCGACACCACTCGCCAATGGCCGTCGCGTCCAAGCCGCGCCCCTCGTTAGTCACCAGGCTGGACCCCACCTTCACCACAATTCGACGGGCATCGCACAGTGCGGTGGAACTGAACTTCTGATTCATGGTCGTCTAAATTTTCTTGGGCTTTTCAGGCGGCAACACGTTGTTGGAACTGCAGGGCGTCAACCATCAGTCGTTCGGATCCATAGAACCCGGCGCAAACCTTGGATCAACTTCCACATGGGGTATTTCGGCAATTTGCTGGGCCTTCACGTGCTGGTAGACCTCTTTGATCAAGGGTTCACAGCCTTCACGCGTCAACGCAGATATTTCGAACACCGGGCCCTTGAATTTCAAACGCTTGACAAAGTCTTTGACCAATGCAGCCCTATCGTCAACAGGCACCATGTCGAGCTTGTTGAGTACCAGCCAACGCGGCTTTTGGTACAGCTGCTCGTCATATTTTTTCAATTCGTTCACGATGGCTTTGGCCTGCGCAACCGCATCCACACTGTCGTCAAACGGTGCCATGTCGACCACATGCAACAGCAAGCGCGTGCGCTGCAAATGGCGCAGAAACTGGTGCCCCAACCCAGCCCCCTCGGCGGCCCCCTCAATCAACCCCGGCAAATCTGCAATCACAAAGCTTTGCTCAGGACCGACACGAACCACCCCCAAGTTGGGATGCAAGGTGGTGAACGGATAGTCTGCAATGCGGGGGCGCGCATTGGACACTGCCGAGATCAACGTGGACTTGCCTGCATTGGGCATGCCAAGCAAACCCACGTCAGCCAGCACTTTGAGTTCGAGCTTGAGGTTGCGTTTTTCACCCGGCCATCCGGGTGTCTTTTGGCGTGGCGCGCGGTTAATCGCGCTTTTGAAACGCAAATTGCCAAAGCCACCGTCCCCGCCTTTGGCGATCGTGATGACTTCGCCTGGCTTGAGCAACTCGAACAGTACTTCACCGGTTTCCGCGTCGGAAATGATGGTACCCACCGGCATCTTGAGGGTAATGTCGTCGCCTGCCGCGCCAAACATGTCGGAGCCCATGCCGTGCTCGCCGCGCTTGGCGTCGTAGCGGCGTGCAAACCGGTAGTCCACCAAGGTGTTCAAGTTGGAATCGGCCACTGCGAACACGTGGCCACCGCGGCCACCGTCTCCGCCATTGGGCCCGCCGAACTCCTTGTACTTTTCATGCCGAAAGGAGACGCAACCCGCGCCACCATCTCCCGCGGAGATATCAATGTAGGCTTCGTCAACAAACTTCATGGTCGTACACCGCCGTTAAAAATGAAAAACCCCGCGCGAAAGGCGCAGGGTTTCTCGGGGGAGCCTGAGCAGATTACGCTGCTGTGATGCTCACTGTGTGCTTGTTCAATGCACCTTTGACTGCGAACGACACTTTGCCGTCCACCAGTGCAAACAGGGTGTGGTCCACGCCCATGCCCACGTTGTCGCCAGCGTGAAACTTGGTGCCACGTTGACGCACGATGATTGAGCCAGCGCTGATCAACTCACCGCCAAAAGCCTTCACACCGAGCATTTTTGGCTTGGAGTCACGTCCGTTGCGCGTAGAGCCGCCGCCTTTTTTCTGTGCCATAACCTAATCCTTTAAGCCTTGATCGCACCGATTTGCAGCTCAGTGAACTGCTGACGGTGACCTTGACGTTTTTGGTAGTGCTTACGACGACGCATTTTGAAAATACGCACTTTGTCGTGCTTTCCGTGGGAGATTACTGTGACCGTAACGGTCGCACCGGACACCAAGGGAGTACCAACCTTCAGTTCAGCGCCGTTTCCGACTGCCAGAACCTGGTCGATCACGATCTCTTGGCCTACATCCGCAGCAATCTGTTCTACTTTGATTTTTTCGCCAGCAGCAACGCGATATTGCTTGCCGCCGGTTTTTATGACCGCGTACATATTGACCTCTTCGACTAGGAATCTCTGCGAATGGATTTTCACAGAGCCTAATAGTATAGCATTTGGCGTTCCGCCGTCAATTGCGCCCCGAAGCAGGGCCAGGGTGCAATGGGCGCGCTCTTTATAATTGGGTAAAACAACCTGGTCTAACGCCTTGCAAGTTACACATTCAGATGCTTCGGCAGGACTCTCGATTGTCGAGTCCGATATGCGCGAAGTCGACAACATCATTGCTCGCCGATTGGACTCGGGCGTTCCGCTGGTGGAAAACGTCGCGCAGTACATCATTTCTGCTGGTGGCAAGCGCCTGAGGCCCACGCTGCTGCTGCTGTGCTGCGGTGCTTTGGGGTATCAAGGTGTTCAAAAATTCAACATGGCTGCCGTGGTGGAGTTCATCCACACGGCAACCTTGCTGCACGATGACGTGGTAGATGAGTCAGACCTTCGGCGCGGCGCCCCCACTGCCAATGCGCACTTTGGCAATCCGGCCAGCGTGTTGGTAGGCGACTTCCTCTACTCGCGCGCGTTTCAGATGATGGTGGAAGCACAAAGCATGCGGATCATGCAAGTGTTGGCCGATGCAACCAACATCATCTCCGAAGGTGAGGTGATGCAGTTGATGAACATGCACAACGCCGGACTGGATGAGGCAGGCTATTTGCAAGTGATACGGTCCAAGACAGCCAAGTTGTTTGAAGCCAGTGCCCGCGTGGGCGCCATACTCTCCAATGGAACCGAAGTCCAAGAGTCTGCGTGTGCAGAGTACGGGCAAGCCATGGGCACGGCATTCCAGATCATTGATGATGTATTGGACTACGCAGGGGACTCCGCCGTTATGGGCAAAAACCTCGGGGATGACTTGCGCGAAGGCAAAACCACATTGCCACTGATTGCCGCGATGCAGCGCGGTACTCAGGCGCAACGCACCGTGCTCCAAACCGCGATAGAGACCGGCGACCTACACAAGTTGGACCAGGTCATTGCCATTGTTCGCGAAACAGGTGCTTTAGACGTTGCAATGGATTGCGCAAAAACAGAGGCAAACCGCGCGATCACGGCAGCACGCCGTTTGCCGAGCAATGCGTACTCCGCGTGCTTGGTGACTTTGGCACACCAACTGCTCGACAGAAACCACTGAACCGGGCCTTTACGGCCTTCGGTACGCTACGGGCTGCTTGGCCCAATAACCCGTCCGCAGGGTGTCCAAACGTACCGTACCGCCGGTGGACGGAGCGTGCACAAAGCGGCCTTCGCCCACATAAATGCCTGCGTGGCTGGCGCGACCGCCCTGCAAAAAGACGACCACATCCCCCGTACGCACACCGGATGCAGCGATGCCTGTTCCCCAATCCACAAGACCAGCCGTTGTGCGCGGTGCCACCACACCAGCACGTTGCTTGTACACATAGCCAATCAGTCCACTGCAATCAAACCCGCTGGCCGGCGTGTTGCCGCCGTAGCGGTAGGGCGTCCCCACCAAGCCCAACGCAGTGACGGTGACATCGTTGGCCTGCGCATGCGTCAATCGGGCGGCGGGTTGAGGCACCACCGTAGCCGTTGGGGACACGGTCGGCACACTGGAGCAGCCCGCCAGCCCCAGGCCGGCACTGACCAGTAGCACCGTGCTTAACCTACGCATCACACATCCTCCACCTGCTGACCGATCTCGGGCCAGTAACTTCGCATGAGCCCCCAGGCGCACAAGCCCACACCCATCATCAACAGCGAAGCCCATGCCAGACCCGTGGTGGAGTGCATCACCAGCGGCGACACCACGCCGGCCACGATACCGTTAGCCGTGGAGCCGACAAACATCTGCAAGCTCGACGCCATGCCCCGGCGCTCGGGGTGCAAGTCCAGCACCAGAAGCGTTACCACTGGCACCATAAGCGCCCAGCCGAACGCAAAGATGGCCACAGGAAACAGGGCCCAGCTCACGTGTGCCTTAAATAGCAGATTTGCAGCGATGTTGATCACACTAATGGCGAGCATGATGGAGAAGCCATTGCGGATCTGGCGCTTTGGACTGAGCCTGCCAGCCGCACGACCACTCACATAGGCGCCCGCCATGATTCCGCTGACGGTGAGCGCAAAAAACCAGAAAAACTGCTCGGGATGGAGCCCTAAATGCTCCCCCAAAAACACGGGCGCACTCAGGACATACAAGAACATGCCGTTGAAGGGAATGCCGCTGGCCAGCGCCAACAGAAGAAAACGCGGGTCTGAGCCCAACTTCCAGTACCCGGCCAGCAAGTTGTGGGCACGAAAGCGCTGACGCCGCTCGCGCGGCAAGGTCTCGGGCAGCAACACATAGTTGGCCAACCACAGCGCAATGCCCACCGACGCCAAAAACCAAAAGATGCCGTGCCAGCCTACGTGCCCCAGCAGCCAGCCGCCCACCAAGGG
>JARXAM010000105.1 GCA_029865845.1 Rhodoferax sp.
AAGTTTCGCAAGCTATTGAACGATCACAAGCTGGGCGAAGCGCTGTTTGCCCAAGTGGGCAAGGAACTGCAGGCACGCGGCTTCAAGGTCAACACCGGCACCATCGTGGACGCCACCATCATCGGCGCTCCCAGCTCCACCAACCTTGTTCAGCGTAGCCCTAATGGTTGCACCCATATAAACATTATGCAACTTTTGAGGCTATGAGGGCCACGTTCAACGCATCCACCGCCTCTGGTGGCAGCACACCCACCCGAGCCCAGCCGGGCAGGCCAAAGGATGTCGTGTCGCGCAACTTGATGCCGTGGGCGCGCAAGGCCAGCAACAGGGCGGGCAGGTCGTGTCCCTCGGGCGGGCGGGCGCAGAAAAAGTTGGCTTCGCTGGGCATCACGGTCCAACCGGCATTGTCCAAAACGCCAAGCTGGTGCTGCTTCCACACGCGCAAGGTCTCCAGGCTTTGCGCCACCCATGCCTGCGTGTCGGCCTGCGCCCACGCGAGCAACATCGCCACGCCGTGGGCCCCCACCACCCACGAAGGTGCCATGGCCTCTACTGCAGCGGCTGCATCCTGTGCATGCACGGGCGCAATCGCATAGGCCGCGCGCACGCCGGTCAGGCCCAGGGCTTTGTTGGGAGAAAAAAGCTGCCACACCGACTCACGCTGCGGGGCCGTCAGTGCGGGCTCGCCGCTCAGGCGCAAAGGGGCATAGGCAGCGTCCAGCACGACCGTGTTGCGCTCCAACACCTTGGGCCACCCAGTGTGGTTCTGGCCGCTCGGGCTGGCAGGCTCACAGGCCCAGACCAAATCTGCCGCCTCCGGGGTGCCGGCCTGCATCCAACCCCAGGCCTGTGCCGCGTGCGCGTAGTCGCCATAGGCGTGCGGCGGCACATGCACCCGGCGCGCGCCACCGTGGGTGAGCGATGCGGTCATGCGAAAGATGAACTCGCTGGCACTGCCCGCCAACACCACCCGCCAGCCGTCCACACCGTGGTACTGCGCCAGCGCCGCCTTGAGAGCGCTGTACTGCGGGTCAGGATAGCGCGTGGGATCTGCCGCCTGCACTGCCGCCAGCGCCAGGGGGCATGGACCGCAGGCATTGCTGTTGGTAGAAAAATCGTGCAACGCAGCGCCCAAGGCATCTGCCCCTCCGTGGACACGGGCTGGGCGCTGGCAGTCCATAGGTTCAGACACCGGCAGCCACCCCAAGCAACATCGCCAGCACCACGCCTACGCCCAGTTGCACCGCCCGCAAGGCGCTGGCCTGCGCGGCATCGGCGTCGGCCGCTTGGGCCTCGCGCCCCTGCGGGTTGAGCGCATACACGCCGGGCTTACCCAGGCGCACGCCCAGCACCAAGGCCATGGCGGCCATGGGCCAGCCGCTGTTGGGTGAAGGGGTCTTGCGGGCCTCTGCCGGCAATTGCATACGCACGGCCCAACCGCGCTTGCCAGCGGCCAGCAAGAGCAACAATGCGGTGATGCGGGCAGGTATCCAGCTCAGCGCATCGTCCGCACGCGCCGCCCAGGTGCCGGCCCATGCCCAGTTCCGGCCTTTGTACATGCCGGGGTAGCCCCACATGGCGTCGGCCGTGTTGGCGAAGCGGTACAACGCCGCCCCCGGCAAACCCAGCAGCACAAACCAGAACAACGGTGCCACGACCGAGTCATTGAGGTTTTCCGCCAAGGTTTCCATCGCGCTTTCGCGCACCTGCACGGCACTGAGTTGCGTGACGTCGCGGCTCACCAGCCAGCGCAGGCGATCCCGCCCGGCGTCCAGCGACACGGCCAGCGCAGCTTCCACCGTGCGCACCTCACTGCGCAGCATGGCCAGCGCCAACAAAGGCTTGAGCAACAGGCCCATGGCCGCGCCAGCGGCCCACCAGGGCAGGGCCAGCGCAGCGCCTTGCAGCAGCAGTGCGGCCCCCACACACAGCGCAGCCCCCCCACACCACATCACCGCCGCAAGGGACAAAGCCCCCACATCCCGCACCCCAGGGGTCTGCACGGCGCGCTGTTGCACCCAATCGCCCGCTTTGCCCAGGTAGTGGCCCATCCACACCACGGGGTGCAGGCGCACAGGCGGCTCGCCAAAGCGGTGGTCAACCCACAGGGCGACAAGCATTGCCATGCCCACGGCGCCTGCCCAGTGCGCGGGGGTGAATTCGTTGGTCATAGGGAATACAGGATGTTTATGGGGGCTGGAACGCGCTAGATCGGGGCTTGGGTCCGGACTGGGCGCGCCATCATACGTGCGTCCAGCGGTGCCGGGTGTGGTCTGCGCGACAGGGGTTGCACAGGGGGGGATAGTGCGATACTTGCGGGTTACCGACGTGCCTTTCCTTCGTGCAAAGCCCTCCTTCCCCTTCCACTGCCCGCGAGCCCCGCATTCAGGGCTGGTGCCCCGGCGCACTGCGGCCGATGCCGTCGGGCGATGGGCTGGTGGTGCGGGTACGGCCTATGCGGGGCCGCCTCACGCCCCTGCAAGCACAAGGCCTGGCCACCTTGGCCCAGCACCACGCCCTGCCCATGCTGGAACTCACCAGCCGGGCCAATGTGCAGTTGCGCGGCGTGCACCCCGACAACTACCCCGCCCTGCTGCATGGCCTGCGCGGCTTGGGTTTGCTGGACCCACATGCCGACGTGGAAGCCCGCCGCAACCTGCTGCTGGCCCCCTTCTGGACCGACACAGACAGCACCGCCCCGGTGTGCGATGCGCTGCACCACGCGCTGGCAGCGCCCGATGCCCCCACCCTGCCCGCCAAGTTCGGCTTTGCCATCGACCTGGGCGCGCAACCGGTGCTGCGCACGAGCCCTGCCGACATCCGCCTGGAGCGCATGGGCCACCATGTGCTGGTGTATGCCGATGGTGCCTCCACCGGGACCTGCGTGCCACCGGACGAGGCCGCCCATCGCGCCATGGAATTGGCCCGTTGGTTTGTAGCCTGCGGCGGCGTCACCAACGGGCGGGGTCGCATGGCAAGCCTGCTACAGCAGCACGCCTTGCCCGCTGCGTTTACCCGCACACCGGTTGCGCCAGCGCTCGCCCACGCGGCCACCGTGGGGCCGACGGCCACCGGCATGGTGGTGGGCCTGGAATTTGGCCAACTGCCTGCCGACACCCTGCACCAACTGTCCACCCTGGCCCCATTGCGCATCACGCCCTGGCGCAGCGTGGTGCTCGAAGGCCTGCACACCGCACCTGCGCTGCCAGGCCTCATCACCCGCACCGACGATGCACGCCTGCGCGTGGCCGCCTGCACTGGGGCCCCCGGTTGCTCCCAGGCCCTGGGCCCCACCCGCGCGCTGGCCCGCTTGGTGGCCCCCTTGCTGCCTGCGGGCCGCACCGTCCATGTGTCGGGCTGCACCAAAGGCTGCGCCCACCAGGGCGCCACCCTCACGCTGGTCGCCAGTGGAGAGGGCTACCACCTGATTGACCACGGCACTGCCCATTGCTCCCCTGACGCCACCGGCCTGGACGCAGCGGGCATTGCCGCCTACCTAGAACAAGCACGATTGCATGCGCCACACGTATGAAACCGATGGCGATGCCATCTACCGACAGTCTTTTGCCATCATCCGCGCCGAGGCGGACTTGGCCCGCTTCACGCCCCTGGAAGAGCTGGCCGTGGTCCGCATGGTCCACGCCGCCGGTATGGTAGGGCTGGAGGCCCAGGTGCGCTTTTCCGAGGGCATGGCCCACGCCGCCCGCAGCGCGCTGGAGGCGGGTGCCCCCATCCTGTGCGATGTGCGCATGGTGAGCGAAGGCATCACCCGCACCCGCCTGCCGGCCGACAACCCCGTGCTGTGCACTTTGCAAGACCCGTCAGTGCGCACACTGGCCCAGGCCATGGGCACCACCCGCAGCGCCGCCGCGCTGGAGCTGTGGCGCCCGCATTTGGCGGGCGCGGTCGTGGCCATTGGCAATGCGCCCACCGCCCTGTTCCATTTGCTCAACATGCTGCAAGACCCGGCCTGCCCGCGTCCGGCGGCCATCATCGGGTGCCCGGTGGGCTTTGTGGGCGCGGCCGAATCCAAGGCAGCACTGATGGCCGACCTGCCCGCTCCCAGCATGGTGGTACTCGGGCGGCTGGGGGGCAGCGCCATCACGGTGGCCGCCGTGAACGCACTGGCCAGCCGGAGGGAAATCTGATGGGGCGCATCCTTTGCGCGGGGCTGGGGCCTGGCGACCCGGACTTGATGAGCGTGCGCTCCGACCGCGCCATCCGCGCGGCCCGGCATGTAGCCTACTTCCGCAAAAAAGGCCGCCCCGGCCAGGCCAGGCGCATGGTCGAAGGCATGCTTGCCCCAAACGCCATCGAGTACCCCATGGAGTACCCGGTCACTACCGAACTGCCCTTTGACAGCCCCGCCTACATCCACTGCCTGGCCACTTTTTACGACGACTGGGCCGACCGTCTGGCCACACTCGCCCGTTCGGAGGACGTGCTGGTGCTGTGCGAGGGCGACCCGTTTTTTTACGGTTCTTTCATGCACCTGTACACCCGGCTGCAAGGCCGGGCCACGGTGGAGGTGATCCCCGGCATTCCCGGCATGGTGGGCTGCTGGACGGCCACCGGCCTGCCCATGACCTGGGGCGACGATGTGATGACCGTGCTCATGGGCACGCTGGCCGAAGACGACCTGGTGCGCCACATGCAAAATGCCGACGCACTGGTGGTCATGAAAACGGGCCGCAACCTGCCCCGCGTGCGCAGTGCGCTGGCCCGCGCCGGGCGGCTCGATCAGGCGTGGCTGGTAGAGCGCGGCACCATGCCCGGTGAGCGAGTCATCAAGTTGGCCGAGGTGGACGGCACCGACTGCCCCTACTTCGCCATCGTGCTGGTGCATGGCAGCGGCCGCCGCCCCGAGGTGCAGGAATGACTGCGCCACAGGCTACCGGCACGCTGTGCATCGCCGGGCTGGGCCCCGGCGACGCGCAACTGGTAACCCCCGAAGTAACGGCAGCGCTGGACGCGGCCACCGACATCGTGGGCTACATCCCCTACGTGGCGCGCATCGCCGCACGCCCCGGCCTCACACTGCATGCCTCCGACAACCGGGTGGAAATGGACCGCGCCCGCGCCGCCTTGCACATGGCGGCACAGGGCAAGCAGGTGGTCATCGTCTCGTCTGGCGACCCTGGCGTGTTTGCCATGGCAGCCGCCGTGTTTGAAGCGCTGGAAGGCCGACCCGACTGGCAGGCGCTCGATATTCGCGTGCTGCCCGGCATCACCGCCATGCTGGCTGCCGCGGCCAAAGCCGGTGCGCCCCTGGGCCACGACTTTTGCGCCATCAACCTCAGCGACAACCTCAAGCCCGCCAGCTTGATTGAAGCCCGGGTGCGGGCTGCGGCCGGTGCCGACTTTGCGATGGCGTTTTACAACCCACGTTCCGCCAGCCGCCCGGATACCTTCGTGCGCATCCTGGCGGTGTTGCTGGAGCTATGTGGCCCGGACCGGCTCATCACTTTTGCCCGCGCCGTGAGCACGTCCGAGGAGCGTATGGCCACCGTTACCCTGGCGCAGGCCCGTGCCGACATGGCAGACATGCGCACCGTTGTCATCGTGGGCAATAGCGCGACCCGGCAGGTCGGCCGCTTTGTTTACACGCCGCGTTCGGTGGCCACGCCGGTATCGTCATGATGGCCTGCAACCCATTGCAAAACCTGCTCGACGCGCGCCACGGTGGGGCGTGGTGGGATAGCGGGGCGGTCGATCAGGATGACGGGCAGCCCCAAGGCACGGGCGGCGCTGAGCTTGGCCTCTGCTCCGCTGCCTCCGGAGTTTT
>JARXAM010000108.1 GCA_029865845.1 Rhodoferax sp.
CGCCTGACCTTACCTATCATTTCCATGGTGATCACCTTCTGCTCTCCTGCTGAAGTTTTCAGCAGGTCAGTGGAACACCCTGGTCAATTTTGGATCGGCACTTACGCAGCTAGGTGGTCAGTTTTCGGTCGGCGGCAACACTGTATGTGCTCAAGGGCCATATCAATCGACAGGTGAAAAAGATCAAGGAGGCCACCAATGGCTGAATCCCCTCACATCAATGAAGTCCGCAGTGCGCTGCTGGACACCTTGCGCGACCTGCGCAACAAAGAGAACCCGATGGACATAAAGCGCGCGCTGGCCGTGGCTCAGGTGGCCGGCGTGCTGGTGGAGTCTGCGAAGGTGGAAAACGAGTATCTGAAGCTGACCGGGCAGGATCAATCGAAGTTTCTGGAGATTCCACCTGACCCGGCCGTGGCGCATTTGGGCACAACGGTGCAGCCGGGCGACCGCAACGGGATCACCAGCATTACCCGTCATCGAATGGGGGGCTGATGTCTACATCCATTCCACGCAAGCGTAAGAGCCGGGCACGCCAGAAGTCCGAGCCGCTGGGCATGTCGATGGCCGCACCCACACAAATTAATGTGTTTTCGCTGCCAGCGTATGTGCCGGAGCCACGGCGCTCTTTGCGGCCGGGGGCTGATGACCACCTGAAGGTGCAGAGCAGGGGATTCCGGACTTGAGTTTGAAAGAGGGGGCGAAAGCCCCCTCCAGCCCAAATAAACGCTGCGCACGCAGCTACCAATAAAAGAGCATGGCAACAACACAGAATCAAGGTGACAGCCCAATTAAGAAGTCGGCTGTCGAACTGAATAAACGGGTGGACTGCGCTGACTTGGCTGAGCGGCTAGGCTTGAAGCGGGACGGTAAGGCCGGGAGCTTTGAGAACCCCAACGATGTGGGGCGCCCGAAGACGCTGGCTTGCTACCCCGACAAGGGCAAGGGGAGCCGCTGGAAGGACTTTAGGCATGAGCTGACCGGCGGGCCGATTGACCTGCTGATGCTGGTGCGGGGCTACGAGTTTGTGGACGCGGTGAAGGACTTGGCCGCGATGTATGGGGTGACGATTGAGAAGCCCCGGCCTGCTGGCCAGCCAGCGGCCCCGGTGGAGAAGAGCCGGGCGGAGTTCATTGCCGACAACTGCCTGCGCGATGTGCGCACAGGCCATGGCCAGGAGGTGGTGGACTACCTGGTGGGCCGGGGAATTGAGAAAGACGTGGTGGAAGCCGCGATCAAGAAGGGCACGCTGGGCCTGAATTTGTACAACAGCAAGCAGGTGGAGCGCGGTGAGGTGAACTGGGGTGGGCCGGCCGCTGCCTTTATTGTGCGGGAGCGTTTGACCCAGGCGGTGGTGGCGGTGGACATGCGCTACTTTGTGCCAGCAGACAACGGCGGGGTAAAGACCCAGAGCCAGGGGGAAAAAGCCAAGTTCCCCTGGTGCAGCGACTGGAGGAGGCTGGAAGCTGCCAAGACGGTGTATGTGGTGGAGAGCAGCATCAACGTGCTGAGCATTGAGAGCTGCCAGCTGCCGCAGACGGCGGCGATCAGCCTGCGGGGCACGGGCAACGTGGACACCATCGACTGGTCATTCCTGCGGGGCAAGCGGGTGATTGGCTGCTTGGACAACGATGCACCCCTGGAGCCGCCCAATGCGAAGGCGGGCTATTGCCCCGGCCTGATGGCGTTTTGGCGCTTGCATGAGGTGCTGACCGGGCTGGACATTAGCTGCTTGATGGTGGACCAGGGCGGCTGGCTGGATGACGACGAAAAGCCCATCAACGATGTGAACGACTACCTGCAGCTCAAGGGCCCGGACGAGACGGGCAAGGCCTTGCGCCGCCTGCAGGAGTGGATGATTCCCGGCATGCCGGGGGATGCCAACCGGCTGGGCAAGCCGCGGCTGTTTTTGCCGAGCCATGACTACATGGTGTATTGGAAGTACCGGGTGCAGGAGGACTTTACCAAGGTGATCGGGAAGACCACCAAGGACGATGACGGGAACGAGAAGCACGAGTATGGGGATGTGTGCGGCTTTCGGGTGGCTGCAGTGAGCCGGGTGACGATTGCCAGCGACGAGAGCACGATGACGGGCAACCCGGACAACTCGCCCATGGTGATGTTTGCCCTGAGTGTGCAGACGGCCCGCCACGGCGCGGAGCTGCAGCGGGTGGTGGTGGAGGATGAGCGGCTGCACAACATTGATGTATGGAAGAAGCTGGGCCCGGTGTACGCCCCAACGCCTTTCAGCCGAATGATCAACGTGTGGGAGCGTGCAGCCTCGATCGGGGCCCGGGACGCGGTGAACTTTGTGGGCTTGGCCTGGCGGGACGGCAAGCTGGCCATGAATGAGGGCACGGACTGCTTTTTCACCGAGCCCACCGAGCAGTGCCCCTACTACAACCTGACTTTTCCCACCGGCACGGTGCGCGACGGTGCGGAGGTGCTTCGGCAGTTTCAGGGCACGTTTGGGGACAATGAGGCAGCGATTCCCCTGGTGTGGACACTGGGGGCGCACCTCAAGGCTTTCCTAGGGTACTGGCCGCACTTTGTGATTCAGGCGGAGAAGGGGGCGGGTAAGTCGGCGGTGGTGAAGGCGATCGGCACTGCGGTGGCCATGAAGCAATTCAGCCGCCAAACCCTGCAGAGTGAGTACCGGATCATTGGTAGCGTGAGCTACACCAGCCAGCCGGTGGCCTGGGGGGAGTTCAGCACGAACAAGCAGGAGCTGCGCACCAAGGCGGTGGGCACGCTGCAGGAGAGCTATCAGTACGAGAGCACGAGCCGGGGCATTGGCCTGAAGCGCAAGTTCTTGATGAGCGCCCCGGTGCTGCTGAGCGGTGAGGATGTGCCGGTGGATGGCCTGGAGGGCAAGATCATCCGCAGCAGCCTGACCAAGGAGAAGCGCGGGCCCATGATCACCCAGGACTGCCCGATGTTCCCGATGCGGCAGTGGCTGCAGTACCTGGCCAGCAGCGACAAGGCCCAGGTGCTGGCTTTGCATGGCCGCATGGTGGAGCAGCTGCAGGCCAGCAGCTCGGCCAAGGCGGACGATGCTGGCGCGGAGCGGATGGTGAACAACTATGCCGGCGTGGCGGCTGCCTGGCACTTGCTGTGCGACTTCCTGGACGTGCACGTGGATACCGGTGGGTTTATGCGCAATCTGACGGCCGAGATGAACCAGCACATTACCGAGACGAAGGCGACCCGCCACCCGTGGGTGTGGATCGTGGAGAAGCTGCTGAGCGAGATTGCGAGGGGGGAGTTCCGGTACCCATTCGCTTTCGACTCCGATGGCCAGGGCGAGGGATGGCTGTGCATCCGCACCGGCCACATCATGGATCACATGGCCCAGAGCAGCGGCCTGCGGGCTTTCTGGGACGAGCTGCCCATCAAGAGCGACCGTGCATTGAAGAAGCAACTGGCGCTGGCCGGTGTGCTGATGCTGGACTCCAACGACCAGCCCGAGGTGTACGAGAAGACGATCCACGGCAAGCGTGTGGGCCATATGGTGGGTCTGAGCTTGACCCAGCTGATTCAGTACGGGCTGCACGCGATCGTGCCCAAAGAGCCCGAGGAGTGCTGACCTTGGCCAACCCCTTCAAGGCTTCTGAGCGCCGCCAGGCGCGATATCCAGCACTCGGCAGAGCCGCTGGATGGGATTCATGCAGTCCCAGCATCACGCCCTTGTTCCTCCCCCCGCACCCCCCCACGAAGGAAAACCGCCCGGTGGGAGCCCAGACCGACAGGGCCGGGGGGCAAGCCATAGGCATTCGCTATTCGGGGAGATGGGAAGTGTGCGCTAAACCCGTGGATGTACCCCCTCAAATCCCCGCAAACCCGCATGGTTCTAAGCGGAACACCTCCCCGGCTTTGTTTCAATTTCCACGGGTTTACCGTTTTTGTCCACGGGTTGGGCTGTTTTGTCCACGGGTCTGTTTTCACAGTTTTGCCGGTTCGCCTCCCTCTCTTCCTCTTTTCTCATTAGAAAGAGAGAGAGAAAGAGTGACTGGCAGTGGGAGAGCAGCGATCCACGGGTTTTTGAGGTGCTTAAAAATGCATCCACGGGTTTGTGTTGCCATCCACGGGTTTTCCGTGGCTGAAAAAAGTAGCAATCACCAGTATTGGTGCGGGTTTGCGGGGGATTCACCGCTTTTCCACGCATCCACGGGTCGAAATGCCTATACCTCCCCCGCGAAGGTTCGCAATGAGCGCTGATAACTTGGTTGATGACCCCTTAATTGATGAGTGGCTTGCATTTATGGGCGCGTCGAAGGGGCGTTCTGCCCGGACCCTGGACACCTACCGTGGGGCTTTACGTCGGCTGCGGGTGTTCCTGGCCGGCAAGCCGTTGACGGAGGCTGAGCCGCTGGAGCTGGAGACGTTCACCGGCCTTTGGCTGCACAAGCAGAAGGTGATAGCCCGCTCACGTCGGCCGTACATCAGCGCGGTGCGTGGCTTCTATGCCTGGCTGGCCAGTACCAAGCGGATCAAGCTGGACACTGCCGCCAGGCTGAGTTACCCGATCACGGGCCAGCCCTTGCCCCGCACCATCACCCTGGCCAACGCTGAGCGCTTGATGTGGGCGCCGGATATGGGGACGTTCATCGGGATCCGGGATGCCACCATGCTGGCCATCCTGATCGGCTGCGGCCTGCGTGTGTCGGGCCTTACCGCCTTGAATGAGGGGGATCTGCAGCCCACCGATATCGAGGGCATGCCCCGCCTAGCTATCCGCACCACGGAGAAGGGCGATAAGTCCCGCCTGGTGCCTGTGCCCCGTGAGGCTGAAATGCTGCTCCGGGTGTACCTGGGGCATGAGGATCTGGCCAGCATTGACCGCACGGTGACAAACCGCCGTGGCCACCCTGACAAAGTGCTGTTTGTGTCGGTACGGTCCACCAAGGTGCCCGCCCATGAGCACATCGGTGAGGCTCGCCGGTTGACCCGCAAGGCGGTGCATGACTTCATCCAGCGCTATGGCATGAAGCTGGGCATCCCCAAGGATCAGCTACACCCCCATGCGCTCCGGCACCTCTTCGGTACCGAGCTGGCCGAGGATGACACGCCCACCCTGGCCATCCAGGAATTGATGGGCCATGCCGACCCGAAGAGCACAGCCATATATGCCCAGCTTGCCATGAGGAAGAAGACTTCCACCCTGGACCGCGCTGCCCCCCTATCAAAGATGAAGACCCCGGTGAGTGAGCTGCTGAAGCGGCTCCCCCGGTAATTCGCCCCCTCTTTTTTTGCTGCCCTTGGAGGCTTGTCCATATGCCCGTCAGCTCAGCACAGTTACCGAACCCCTATTCCTGCACCATGCACCAGACCCAGACCCAGACGGAGAGAGGAGGAAATGCACCATCCCCCCAGCTCACCTCAAGAACAGGCAGACTCAAACGAAGCTCAGTGCGTGCTCTGTCAAAAGACGCAGTGAACTGGCAGGGCCTCAGAGCTACACGAGGGGTAGACCATGAGTGAATTGCGCAGTGGTAAGCGTGCACAAGCGTGGGATCAGCTAGATCTGCTCACCCCGGATGGCTCCCCCCCGCACGGGGTGGGGGGTCGGCAGGCCAGCGAAGCGGCCCAGGGAGGGGGGGGTGGGTACCTGAATGGATGCACCCCGCCGAAGGCTGCCTTACGGGGTTCAAAAAAAATCGCCCAATTTTTTGCCAGCCCCACAACGGAGCCCAGAGAGGAGGCTTTGTTGGCGGAGCTGGATGCCATGGGCCTGTCTCGCGTGATGCTGCAGGTTGCCCACACCATCGGCTTCGACAACTTCATGGCCATGTGGCAGATCCTTGACGGGAGCTACGAGGCCCTGGCCGATAACGACTCTGGGATCTATATCCGGCTGCAGCGGCTGAGCGCCTACAAGCGCTACCAGCGCAACCGGTTCATTGAGGCGATGGTGCGCACCGGCATGACCCAGCCGGAGATATCGCGGGCGGTCAAGCGCGATCTTGGTGAGGAAGTGAGCGACCGTCACATATTCCGGCTCATGGCCGGGGGTAGAGTCAAAGCATGAAGCGGGCTGTCATTTATGCGCGTGTGAGCTCACAGCGCCAGGCTGACGATGGCGTGAGCATGCAGAGCCAGATTGAGCAGTGCAGGGCCAAGGCCGAAGCACTGGGGGCCGAGGTCGTGCAGGTTTTTCGCGATGATGGCGTGAGCGGGCGGACGGACAACCGGCCCGGCTTCCAGGCTGCTTTGGCCTACTGCGCGGCTCACCGGGTGAGCTACTTCGTGTGCTGGAGTACTTCCCGCTTTGGGCGCAACCTGGAGGATGCGCTGAAGAATGCCAATCAGCTCACCAGCTGGGGCACCAAGCCGGCATACGTGCACCAGGACATCGACCTGGAGACGGACGCGGGCTGGATGCTGGGCGTGATGACCGGGATGATGGATGAGATCTACAGCCGCAACGTGGCCAGGGATACGTTGCGTTCGATGATCACTGCCTCAAAAGATGGGTTTTTTGTCGGTGGGCGGGCACCGTTTGGCTACCGGATTGAGCGCGTGGGTAAACGGTCCAAGCTGGCGGTGCACGAAGAAGACGCCCAGGTAGTGCGGATGATGTTCCGGCTGGCACTGCACGAGGGCTTGGGTGCTCAGGCTGTGGCGCTGCGCATGAATTCGGCCGGCTTGGTGCGATCGGGCAAGCCTTGGGCAAAAAACACCGTGGCGACGATTCTGAAAAACCCCAGCTACATGGGGCAGCGCCTATTCAACCAAACCCACCACAAGACGCGAGATGCCAAGCCCGAGGCGGATGTGGTGCGGGTGGCCAGTCACCCCGCGATCGTGAGCCAGGAAGAGTTTGAGAAGGTGCAGACCATGATGAAAACCAGAATCCCCCACGAAGTGGGCGGCACACCGCGCAGTGCGTTTGCATTCACCGGCCTTTTGAGCTGCGGCATTTGTGGCACACCATTGCAAATTCGCAATGGCACGGGGCGCGGAGGGAAGATTTACAACTACTACGCCTGTTTGGCGCACAAAAACGGCAAGCCCCGGTGCCTGCTGCAGGCGGTCAAAGCGGAAGTTTTCGACGCCTGGATGCTGGATGAGCTGCTGGACAAGGTGTTGACCGTGCAGGTTGTAGAGAAAGTATTGGCGGATATTCGCGCAAATGGTGGGCGCTGGGCCGAAGAGCGCGAGTTGCGCCGCCGTGCGTTGGTCAAAGAATTGCGCGAGTCAGAGCGTCGGCGCGGAAATATCTTCGATATTTTGGAAACTCAGGGGACTGCGGCACCGAATATGGCCGACTTGACGCTGCGCCTGCGTGAGCTGAATGAAACCATCAAGGGTATTCAGCGTGCTTTGGAAGAGTTGGAAACTAAAGAGGCGCCGAATTACGACCTGGTAGACGTGGATCCACAAATGGCAGTGGAAACAATCAGGGAAGCAATAAGGGGATGTGATGATGCGAAGAGGCTAAGAGCTTTACTCGGTACTTTCGTACAAGGTATCACTCTTAGCAACGCAAAGGCTACCGTTGGCTACCGCGAAGATGCTCTTCTTCGTGGCCCCACACCAACGGTTCATAGTGGGTTAACTTGGCTCCTCAACCTGGGCTCGAACCAGGGACCTACGGATTAACAGTCCGGCGCTCTACCGACTGAGCTATTGAGGAATGAAGCCTCAAATTATAGTGTGTTTTTTCGGTGATTTTGGAAACACACTCAATTTTTGAACTTGACGCTATCTTTTTTCTTGGGTTCCAACGCCCAAGAGTTGGTGCAAACGCGGACTCGTGGTGGTGTACTGCAAGACGACTTTTTTCTCTGGGGAGATCAAGGCCATTGCGCCGAAGGCCGCTAGTGTAGCCTCATGGAAGCCACACAAAATCAATTTGCGCTTGCCCGGATACACATTGATATCGCCCACTGCAAAGATGCCGGGCACCTCGCTTTGAAAATCTTCTGTCCGCACCGGCACCTGCTTGCGTTCCAGGCGCCAGCCCCAGTCGGCAATGGGGCCCATCTGGGGGGATACGCCCAAGCGAACCACGACATGGTCGCACGCCAACGTGACTGTCTCGCCCTCCGTGGTGTCTACCCGCAAGGCCTGAAGCCGCGACTCGGTGGCAACGCACCCCGTGAGCTGGCCCGCCACCACCCGAATGGCACCTGACGCGCGCGCTGCCTCCAGCCGCTTTAGTGTGGCGGGCTCACCGGCAAAGAGATCACGCCGGTGGACCAAGGTCACGCTGGCGGCGCGATGGTCGTTGGTGTGTGGGTGTGCCAGGTCCAGTGCAGCCAGCAAGGCCGATTCGTCACCACCCAGCACGAGCACATGGGCATGTTGCAGGGCCGCATGGGGCAGGTCTGCGTCATGGGGGTAGTGCACCTGGTGGCCTTCAAAGGCAGCCAGCTCGGGCACCGGAGGTTTGCGTGGGACAAATGCGCCCACCCCGGCGGCCACAAACAGGGCCTTGGTGGTGAACGCCGTGCCGCCATCGGTGACAAGGTGCACGCGCCCGTCTTCCAGGCGGGTGACCGTTGCAACCCGTTGTGAGAAATGCATCTGCGCGGAGAACGGCGCTATTTGCTGCAACAAGCTGTGTGTCAGGCCGCGACCTGTTGTCACAGGCGTGCCAGGGATGTCGTAGATCGGCTTGTCCGGATACAGCTCCATGCACTGCCCGCCCGCGTAGGGCAGGGCGTCAATCACATGGGCGTGGACTTCTTGCAGACCTAGCTGGAAGACCTGGAACAAACCCACTGGGCCTGCCCCGATAACAACGGCATCGGCTTCGATGACAGAGGCAGCCATGCCGGCACCACCTTAACGAAGCAGCTCGGACAGCTTGCCGGTTTTGTCTTTCCATTCATCGGCGTCCGGCAGTGGTGCCTTGCGCTTGGTAATGCTCTTCCAGCCGGGCAGCTTGGCCAACTCGGCGTTGAGCTGGATCATGTGTTGCTGGTCTTTGGGGGCGTCTTCCTCAGCGTAGATCGCATTGACAGGACACTCGGGAATACAGACTGCGCAGTCAATGCATTCATCAGGATCGATGGTCAGGAAGTTGGGGCCTTCGCGGAAGCAATCCACGGGGCACACGTCCACGCAGTCGGTGTATTTGCACTTGATACAGGCTTCGGTGACGATGTGTGTCATGTTGTAGTGAGAGCAGTAAGTAAGGGGGGCGGGCAACAACGTTGCCAAGCTTTTCATTTTATGGGCTTTCGTGGTTGGCCCCTGGCCCAGGGGCCCATCACCTTTGCGTTGCATCAAGTCAGCAGCAAGGCACCGGAGGTCTTGTGGGTGGCGGTATCCACCAAAATCAGGGAGCCCAGCACCCGGCTTTGCGCATACGGAATTGCCGCAATGGCCTCTTGCAGCGCAAGCTCGATATGGCCGATGGCGTTGGGTGCAATTTCGGTGGCAGCGTGTTCTTGCAGCGTGTTGATGTCTAGGCTGTGATTCACACGCTTGACTTTGGCCTTGATCCAGCGGTGCCCATGCAAGGCAAGGTACACACGACCGGCGACCAAAGGCTCATCGTCCATCCAGGCCACGGTGGCACGCAAATCACGCTGCGGTACTGCAAAGGCGCGAGGCTTGGGCGCATCGGCGAACTCATCCTCGGGGTCTGCGGCTGGGGTGACTTGGGCCAACAGCCAGTCGCCGCGCGACACATCTACTTCACGGTCCAAGGTAATGCCCGCGCCATGGCCCGCAGCGATGTTGCCGGGCACACGGGCGTGGTTCACCACCTGGGCCACCACGGCAGTTTGGCCGCTGGGGTGGATGCTCACGGTGTCGCCCAC
>JARXAM010000136.1 GCA_029865845.1 Rhodoferax sp.
GATGGCATCCTGTACTTGTTCAAAAAGAACAAGGTGGCGTTCTTCCACGGTCGTGGCTCTTTCGTGAAGGCCGTCGAAGGTGGTTACGACATCAAGGTGGCCGGTGCGGCCGAGGAAACCATCACCGGCAAGCACATCATCCTCGCCACTGGCTCCAATGCACGCGCATTGCCCGGCGCGCCTTTTGACGAAGTCAACATCCTGTCCAACGACGGTGCGTTGAACATCGGCGCTGTGCCCAAGAAACTGGGTCTGATCGGCTCGGGCGTGATCGGCCTGGAAATGGGCTCTGTGTGGAAGCGTTTGGGCGCAGAGGTCACCATCCTCGAAGGCCTGCCCACCTTCTTGGGGGCGGTGGACGAGGGCGTGGCCAAGGAAGCGCACAAGGCGTTCACCAAACAAGGCCTGAAGATTGAGCTGGGCGTGAAGGTCGGCGAGATCAAGAACGGCAAAAAGGGCGTGTCCGTCGCCTATACCAACGCCAAGGGCGAAGCCCAGGCGCTGGAGGTGGACAAGCTCATCATCTCCATCGGCCGTGTGCCTAACACCATCGGTCTGAACACCGAGGCCGTGGGCCTGGGCTTGGATGAACGCGGTGCCATCGTGGTGGACGCCGACTGCAAAACCAATCTGCCCGGTGTTTGGGCGGTGGGTGATGTGGTGCGTGGCCCCATGCTGGCGCACAAGGCAGAAGAAGAGGGCGTTGCCGTGGCCGAGCGCATTGCCGGTCAACACGGGCACGTCAACTTCAACACCATTCCTTGGGTGATTTACACCAGCCCCGAGATTGCCTGGGTCGGCCGCACCGAGCAGCAACTCAAGGCGGATGGCGTGGCTTACAAGGCAGGCCAGTTTCCGTTCTTGGCGAACGGACGCGCACGCGCTTTGGGCGACACCACCGGTTTTGTGAAGTTTTTGGCCGATGCCACCACCGACGAGATTTTGGGCGTTCACATCGTTGGCCCACAAGCCTCCGAGCTGATCTCGGAAGCCGTGGTGGCCATGGAGTTCAAGGCCAGCGCGGAAGACATCGCCCGCATTTGCCATGCACACCCGTCCTTGAGTGAAGCCACCAAGGAAGCGGCCTTGGCCGTGGACAAGCGCACCTTGAACTTCTGATAGGTGTTTGTGCCGAGCAGGCTGCTAGCCGCATGAAGCATGCGCTAGCAGCTTCTCTTTTTGTAGCTTACTGGAGCCTGCATTGAGCGTCAAAGAAGCCTACGAGGCAGAGTTGAAAGCCCGTGGTTACACCGCTGACCCTGCGCAATTGCGGGCCGTGGAAGCCTTGGAGCGCTGTGCCAGCGATTGGGCTGCCTACAAAGCCAAGCGCTCGAATGCCCTCAAAAAGCTGATCCACCGGCCAGAGATTCCGCGCGGCGTATACATGTATGGAGGAGTAGGGCGGGGCAAAAGCTTCCTGATGGATTGCTTCTTCAATGCCGTGCCGCTCAAGCGCAAAACCCGCTTGCACTTTCATGAGTTCATGCGCGAGGTACACCACGAACTGGTGAACTTGCAAGGCACCGTCAATCCCTTGGACGAGCTGGGCAAGCGCATGGCCAAGCGCTACCGCCTGATTTGCTTTGACGAATTCCATGTGGCGGACATCACGGATGCCATGATCCTGCACCGCTTGCTCAATGCCTTGTTTGACAACGGCGTGGGCTTTGTGACCACCTCCAATTTCAAGCCCGATGATCTGTACCCTGGTGGCTTGCACCGGGATCGCATCCTCCCGGCTATTGCGCTGTTGAATGCGAAGCTCGAAGTGCTGAACGTCGACAACGGCACCGATTACCGTCGGCGCACCCTCGAAGATGCCAAGCTCTACCACGTGCCCAATGGCCCGGTGGCGGATGCAGCGATGACCGCCACCTTCAATGCGCTTGCTGAACAACATGACGAAGACCCCGTGCTGCACATTGAGTCGCGCCAGATCAGCGCTTTGCGCAAGGCAGGTGGCGTGGTGTGGTTTGACTTCAAAACGCTGTGTGGCGGTCCACGGTCGCAAAATGACTATCTGGAAATGGCATCACGTTTTCACACGGTTTTTCTGAGCGGTGTGCCACACATGCCGGTGCGCATGGCGTCCGAGGCACGGCGCTTTACCTGGTTGGTCGATGTGCTGTACGACCGTCGCGTGAAATTGATCATGTCTGCCGATGTGGCTCCAGATGGCCTGTACACCGAGGGGCCCATGTCCCATGAGTTCCCCCGCACCGTGTCGCGATTGACGGAAATGCAGTCCAAGGAATTTTTGGACTTGGAGCGTCGTACTGTGGACACCCGCCTGACATGAGGAGGGTTTATCGCTTTGCGGGCTTGTGTGGCCTGCTGATGTTCACACAGGTGGCGGTGGGCGACTCGCTGGAGTCCGTCCGGGCGGATCGTGAGGCAATGCAAGCGGCCAGCCAGCAGGCAGAGGCGCGATGCTATGACCAATTTGCAGTCCATGCCTGCCTGTCAGAAGTGCTATCGCAGCGACGCGCGCAGAACCATGTATTCAAAAAAAGAGAGCTGGCGCTGCACGACCGTGAGCGCCAGGAGCGAAGTCGCGAACAAATACAGCGGCTGGAGGACAAGGCGCGCGCAGCAGCCACAAGCGCGCCCCGACCCAATCCGGATGCTGCACCGGTGAAGTCACCGTCTCGGCCCACAAGCCCGCAAGCGGTGCCGCGTGCTGTACCCCCACAGCGCACCAAGCAGGCGATTTCAGCCGAACAGGCGGCAGAGAACCGGGCAGCGTTTGAAGAAAAACAACGGGCTGCAGCCGAACATCGTGCGAACGTCGCCCGTCGCGTTCAGGACAAGAAAAACCCAGTAACTCCGCTGCCGGTGAAGCCTTAGTTTTTCAGCGCTTCCATCTTCACGACCACCAGCGAGAGGTTGTCGCCCACGCCGCGTGCCCGCGAGCGCGCTTTTTCAATCAAAAATTCCGATGCCTCGCGGGCCGAAAGGGTGGCCAACACGGACCCTAATTCACTGTTGTTGAAGTAGTGCCATAAGCCGTCGCTACAGGCCAAAAGAATGTCTCCTGTGCGTAGCTTGGGGATGTAATGAAAATCCACCGGAGGGTCGGCTTCCGTGCCCAAACACCCCATCAGGATATTGGATTGCGGGTGGGTGAGCGCTTGTTCTTCGGTGAGCTCACCGCGATCAATCAGCGCCTGCACATACGAGTGGTCCGAAGTCCTGTGCATGAAGCGTTTGCCGTGAAAGTGATAGACCCTGGAGTCACCGGTGTGCGCCCAGTGGCAGTCGCCACCAGGATTTAACAAAAAAGCTGCCATCGTGCTGTGTGGCTCTTGCTCGGACGAGATGGCGGTGAGTTTGATCACCATATGGGCCTCGCTCACCATCTGCTTCAAGGTAGCCACTGCATCGTCGGTATAGGGATCAAACCGTTCAAACAACTGCTTGACCGTGAGCATGACTTGGTCCGACGCCTTGCGCCCTCCACTGCGGCCCCCCATGCCGTCAGCCACCAAGCCAAGAATGCAACCCTGCACGCGCGGGTGCTGGAACAGGCCCACCTGGTCTTGCTGGTACTCGCGGTCCCCTTTATGGATACCCGTAGCGGCACTGAGTCGATAGCCAGACGGCATGGTGTAAGGCGAAGTGATAGTCGGGGGGCGGCGCATGGCGGTTTAGGAGTCCACGTAAGGTCGGGTACAAAACCGTTCAACGGTCAGTTTAACCAGTTTGAGAGCGCTCATCGGCTGGGAAGAGCGGCCGTATCGGGTGGCCGAGGACCGATTGTCAACGCCCCTGGGACAATAGCTGATAGGCCAGTTTCAGGTCCAGCCGTTCCAATGCAGCCTCGAATTCCGCCAGTTGTACGGGAAAGTGTACGAGCTTGGCGCGGTGCGCCTGCCAAAGCCGCAAGGCTTGGGGGTTGCTGTTGGCAAGATGGTGCAACAACTCGAGTTTTAGCGCTTCGGAGCGTTCTGCATCATGCAGGTCCGGCGCGTCGTCTGCGGGAATGGCCTCGTCGGCGGACTCGTAAATGTCCTGAATGACCGTGCGTACCTCGCTAATGTGTCGGCAGAGTTGGAGTATCTCTTGTGCAATGGTCGGGGTAAATCCGTGGCGGATCACACTAATCTCGGTGAGCGACATATCGCGCTTGAGGTGAATGGCACCCACCAAGCCTGCAATGTTGCGCAGCGAGTGAAGGCTTTGTGTGATTGCTTTGAGATCCGATGACAGGGTGGCTTCCTCAAGGCGAACAGTAAGACTCTGCACGTCATGGATAAACGTGGAGATGGCCTGAACATACAAATGGGGTTTTCCATTGCACTTGGAAATGCCGTCGACAATATCGAAACCAGGTAACTGTTGCAGCCCCGAGGTGAGCTTTTCAAAGGCAATCTTGTAATTGCCTCTGGTAAGCGATGGGATTTCATGCAGTATGGCGTCGTTTGCCATGGTGACCTTGTCGTAATCTTGAGGGCGAAACGCCGGATTTCTCGTCATCGCAGTAAAGCGCTGCAAAATGGAATCCAGCAATATGGCAGGATTAATAGGTTTGGTGAGCACCAAGTTCGCACCAGCGTTCAAGCACTGTTCCGCGTCAGCAGGGAGTACGTTGGCCGTCAGCGCAATAATCGCTATGTCATCATATTCGCGTAAATTGCGAAGCGTTCGGATGGCGGTCAGGCCATCCATGACGGGCATTTGAATATCCATCAATACCAAAGAAAATTTGTCCCCCTTACCGTGCCTGCTATGAAGTCGTTCAATGGCCATGAGTCCGTTGTCCACGGCGTCGACCTCCAGTCCCACACCCTTAAGCAGGTCCACGATGATTTCCTGGTTAAGTGTATTGTCCTCTGCCAAGAGTATTTGGTGATCACAGTACGGTCGGAATAACGGGAGATATTTGTCGAATACAGAATCTGACTTGGTAGTATCGCTTGATTCGGGATTACTACCAAAGCCCATCACATGGTAGAGATCCCATGGGGTCAGAGGATGAAAGCAGAGTTGAACGGGAATGAGTGAAAACGACAGGGTAGTTACTTCGGAGCGGTGGGTTCTTTCCACAATAAAAAATTTGTTGTCAGACGCGGCCAAAGAATCGGTTAACCCCCTCAGTCGCTCCAATGGATCAACACCCAGCATCGACGCATCCACAATAAACACGGCGTCATGTGCGTGGGGTGCCGGTGTCTTGTTGTACGCCGTGGCGAGTTCGTCCAGTGAGCTTACCGTCACCGTCTGGCAGTTCATCTGCCGCAAAGTTGATGCCATGACGTTTCGGCGTGCGTCAGACAAATCCACGATATAGGCATACCGGGGCATATCCTCCAATTGGTATGCATCGTAGATGGAGCGTTCCTCATGAATGACGATGGGGATCAAGGCCCAGAATTCAGAGCCTTTATGGAGTTCGCTGCGAACACCCAGATGGCCACCCAGCACATCGACCAGCCGCTTGGTCACTGCCAAACCTAGGCCGGTACCACCAAATCGTCGGGATATCGAGCTGTCGGCCTGAATGAATGGCATAAACAGCCGGTCCATTTGCTCAGCACTCATTCCAATGCCCGTGTCTTTGACCGTGACATGCAAGTACCGTAAATCATTTTCCGCATAAATGGTGGAGAACATGACGGTGACCGACCCTGTCTCGGTGAATTTCACTGCGTTTCCGACAATATTTAGCAGTACCTGTAGAAGCTTTCTTTTGTCAATGAATACAGACACAGGAATAGACGTATCTATGTCATACAGCAGGTCAAAGGCACCTTTGCCCAGATTGGGTTTTACCAGGGAAGTTAATTCATTCACCAACTGTTCGATATGCACCTCTTCGACCGCCAGGTGGCCTTCCATCGATTGTTCTTTGGAAAAATCCAGTATGTCGTTCACGAGACTGAGCAGATGTTTGCCGCTAGCCCGGATTTTTTCAAATGATTTTCTGTCGTTTTCCTGGAGTTTTCTTGTCAGAGCAAGATCCGTAATTCCAATGATTCCCGTAAGTGGCGTCCTGATTTCATGACTCATATTGGCCAAAAACTCGCTTTTTGCGACACTGGCCTTCTCGGAGATTTGTTTGGCTTCGGATGCATTTTCCTTTTCTTGTGCCAGCAATTCTTCCTGGCGGTAACCAAAAAACATCAAGTTTTGGTAGTTTCGGGTAGCAAATCCGCAGATACAAGCAGCGGTGATGAGAAAAAAATTGGAAGAGATTATTTCGAATTCAGTTGCCGGATAAAAAAAGAATGTCAGATCGTAGAAAGCAATAACAATCAGACTATTGATGAAACTCAGTTTCCAGTGGAGTGGGCTGAGAATAGTCTGAAACATATTCGTCACAATGAGGCCGACGAAATACACTTCTGAGTGTTTGTCGATACGCCCTGTTGTAACCAGTGTAAGTACAACCAGGGAGCTGACTTGCCCAGCGGCTGTCAATATAATGGGGTGGTGCTTAATGAAAAAATTCTGATAATATGTTGCCAATACATATGATATCAGCAGCGTAGATATTGCCACGGCGTGCAGTGACAATACATACCATACATGATGGTGAAGATACGGGTCAATCAGGTTGTAAACGACAAAGCTGAATGCGCCCAGCAACAGGGTATAGCGCCCGTTGTTCAAGTTTTCCCGTACAAATCTTGTTTGGTAGGGTGACATGGTCAAATCAGTGGTTCCATTCCGTGCGAGCGATGGTGTTCTGACGCACTGCAGCACTATTCCATCGTGGAAGATTGCTGGTTTTGATTCATTATGCGACCTTGTAGTTTGTAAGTGGCATGTTTTCAGTGGCCGGCCTGGGGTATCAGTCTGTCAACCCAAAGTAGAAATGTCCCCTTCTACCCAAAATAGAAATGTCCCCATTGGCTAAGGTTTAGGCGGTGGAGCTTGCAGGCACAGCCTGCGAAGGGCGTAGCCCGTAGCTGGCTGTGCC
>JARXAM010000008.1 GCA_029865845.1 Rhodoferax sp.
CCCACAACGATGTGTACTCACCTCGATGCTCATGCACCATGCGAACAGCACGTTCGCGGACTTCCGGGGAAAACTTTGTTGACTTTCTCATGGATCCATCTTCTCAAAGGTTGGAGCCTCCTCAAAACCCGGGGCGATTCAGCAGCCTCGTCAACTTGTTTTCGGCAATGAGTGGATTGCACAGTATTCCGGGCATTCGGGTGATTCCAAAGCCTTGCACGGCTGCTGCTGCTAACGCTTCCAAGTCGTTGACTGTGACCACTGCGTTGGGCTTGATTTTGACGCCTGTTGGCAAAGCCCACATTTCAGACTCACGAAATGCAACCGCAGGTGCGCAGCGGATGAGCTCTCCATCGGGCATCCCCTGAAACTTAGCTATCAGGGCCGGACTGGCCACAAAGTATGCAGAGACCTCACCCAAACGCCGCACGCTCAGCGAACTGTCGTTCAAACGGCTGACACGCAAGGCTACGTCAATACCTTCGTCCACCAAATTCACTATCTGATCCGACAGCCGCAGACTAACCTGCACATTCGGATAGCGCGCAATGTACGTTTGAATCGCTGGAATGAGGCGATTGCGGCCATACAACATGGGAGCACTCAGGCGCAGTAAACCGGTAGGGATTGCTTGCTCAGACTGCACTGCGAGGTTGGCTAGCTCAATCTGCCGCGCGATTTGCGCACACTCTGCGTGATAGCGCAGACCAGCATCTGTCATGCGCAAACTGCGTGTAGTTCGCTGTAACAGGCGCACCCCCAGCGCAGATTCCAGTTTGTACATGCGCTCGCTCACCGCCTGCTTACTGATGCCCGCATGGCGCGCCGCAGCGGTGAAACTACCGCTGCGCACCACATCAACATACAGGAGCATATCTGCTGGCGAAATCGTCATTGAGGTGTTCATTGCCAGATTACTGTCAATAATCCAATGACAGTAAATCAGTATTTAGTGGACTTAACATAACTTCCGGACAGTCATACATTCCTCACATCGTGCAACTTGCCATTTCGGCTCACCACCTTGAAAGGATTCCACCGTGACAACCGTCCTCGCTCCTGCGGATTACGCGGACATTCAAAATCTCGTCGCGCTTTACTGCATTACTACCGACAACGCCGATGCCGACGCCTTTATGCGTCTGTGGGTGGAGCCCACAGAATTTGGTGGCTACGACAGCGGCGCATTCGGCAAGATGGACACATGGCAGGCGATGTATGAGTTTGAGAAGCACCATGTGGGCCCGGGCGGTATGGCCAATGGCAAGCGCCATCAGAGCACCAATATCGTCATAGAAGGGGTGAGCGCAACCGAGGCCTTGGTTACCAACGATATGCTGGTGTTTGAAGTCGCCGACGTGCCTTTTTTGATGGCCAGTGGTCGCTACAACAAAAGCGTTGTCGTGAAAACCGCCGCAGGTTGGAAATTCAAGCGTCGTACACTCGATATTGATTCAGGCTTTTTCAAGCTGATGGAAAAAGTCCAGGCCAAAGATTCGGCATAAGCACATCGACACATAGCTTGGGTTTCATCGTCATGATTCGAAGTCGTTTTTTGTGGCTCAGCATCCGAATGCTGGCGGTGTCTTTGGTCTTAGCTGCCTGCAGCGCGACATACGAAGGCTCGATAAGCAATCATTTTGATGGCAAGGTGTTTCGCAATCCCGGTCAAGTAAAAAACAGCTCCGTTGCAGGCTACCTGTGGTTGCGCCTGACCACATCACAAGCACAGTGGCCTGAAAGTGTTGCCGCGGAAATCGCGCCCACCCTACCTGCGCGCGTAAATGGCAGCGAGGCACGCGTTACGTGGGTGGGGCACGCGACCGTGTTGATCCAAGTCGCTGGTCTGAATATATTGACTGATCCCGTGTGGGCTGAGCGGGCGTCGCCCATCACCTTTGTCGGGCCCAAGCGGGTCACGGCGCCTGCAATCAGCCTGCATGCTCTACCACCGATCGATGTCGTGCTGATCTCGCATGATCACTACGACCACTTGGATACGGCCACCTTGCGCAGACTGGACACTGCGCACAAGCCGCGCGTAATCGTTCCACTGGGAAATCGCGCTCTGGTACAAAAAACGATGCCCGCGAGCACGGTAACTGAGCATGACTGGGGTGAAGTCATCACATTTGCGAATGCTGCAGGCAGTGCAACCTTCCATGTGGAACCAATGCTGCACGGCTCCGGGCGTACGCCATTTGACCAAATGGAAACGCTTTGGGCCGCCTTTGTGATCGAAGCAAATGGCATAAAGATGTACCACGTGGGCGATACCGGCTACGGTGATGGCGACAACTTCCGCGCTGCAGGGCTCAAGCATGGAGGTTTTGATTTGGCGATTTTCCCCATTGGTGCTTATGAACCTGCTTCCTTCATGGCAGACAGCCACATGCGGCCTAGCCAAGCTGTGCAGGCAATGGTTGACGCAAATGCCCGTCAAGCCCTAGCCCATCACTTTGAGACCTTCCAGCTAGGGTTTGAGGCCTTTGATGCGCCTCGCAATGAAGTCAAACAAACGCTGGTAGAGCGCAGCTTGCCATCCTATCAATTTGCAGTGCTGCGGCCCGGTCAGTCGTTGAAGGTCTTGGCCACAGCACGCAGCAATCAAAGCCTGGCACCTGCATCGCACCGATGAATACCCATCCTGGGCTGCCTGTTTTTCACGAAAACACCACACGAAAAAAGCCCCGCAGTGGCGAAACTACGGGGCTTGTCATTGCATCGGGAAGACGCGGCACGGGGCCGCAATCATCCGGCAACCAACAACTCAGTGTGCAGCGCTACCCTGTGAGGTGGTGCCATCAAAGCTGGGGAAGCGCACATGCTCCACCATCTCTTGCACTTCCTTCTCGGGTGCCTTGGTGAGCAAGGACACGACGATGATCACGGCAAAGCCCAGCGGAACACCAAAGATGCCGGCAGAGATGGGGGCGATATCCCACCACGTGTTGGCTTTGAGTATCTCAGGCGTAATGGCGTGGTCGTGGAACAGGCCATACATCCATGGGTGGGTTTTCACCATGTAGTAGAACGAGATGCCCAAGCCTGCAATCATGCCCAAGGATGCACCCCACTTGTTGGCACGCTTCCAGAAGATACCCAATGTCAAAGCGGGGAAGAACGCTGCCGCCGCAAACGAGAACGCTGCAGACACCAAGAACAATATGTCCGCCATGCGCAACGCCGCCACATAGGCCGCCGCCAGCGCCACCACCACGAGGATGGACTTGGAAATGGCCACACGGCGAGTGGCAGACGCATTGGGGTCAACCACTTTGTAGTACACATCGTGTGACAACGCGTTGGCGATGGTCAGCAGCAATCCGTCTGCGGTGGACAGCGCCGCAGCCAAGCCGCCTGCAGCCACCAGCCCGGAGATCACAAAGGGCAAGCCACCGATCTCGGGCGTGGCCAGCACCACAATGTCGCCACCCAAGCGGATTTCGGCCAACTGCAGAATGCCGTCTTTGTTGATATCAGACACTGCCATCAGCGTCGGGTCCACCACGTTCCACCGCGCGATCCAGCCCGGGAGCTGATCCATCGGTGTGCCGACCAACAAGGTGTAGATGTCAAACTTCACCAACACCGCCAAGGCAGGCGCTGTGAAGTACAGCAGCGAGATGAAGAACAACGACCATGCCACCGACTCACGCGCTTCACGCACCGAGGGGACTGTGTAGAAGCGCATCAGGATGTGCGGCAAGGCGGCAGTACCGATCATCAAACAAAACACCAGGGCCAAAAAGTTTTTGCGAGCAACATCGCGCGCTGCATCATCTTTGCCGGGGAAGGGCTCAGCATGGCGCAAAGGCGGTGCAGCCCGGGCTGCATTGGACGTGCGTGCTGCGGTATAGGCGGCTTTGGCAGCCACTTCATCCTTGGGCAGCGCCGCCAATGCAGACTCTGCCGCTCTGATATCCGCTTCGGGCGCATTGGCAGCTTTCAGGTCTTCCAGCTTCTTGGTGGCAGCCGCTTTGTCGGCCGCCATGGCTGCGGGAACGTCCTTCAACTTTTCAGCGGCTTCGTCGGAGCGGGCCTTGAAAATGCCACGAACTTCGAGCTCCTTGGGATCCTTCAACAACAGCTCTTCCTTGGCCGACACTTTTTCCAACAGGTAGCCATAGGACACCTGTGGCACGGGCATGTTGGTGTGCTTCACCGACAGCCAGATCACAGGAATCAGGTAAGCCACGATCAGGATCAGGTACTGCGCCACCTGGGTCCAGGTCACGGCACGCATGCCGCCCAAGAACGAGCACACCAAGATACCAGCCAAGCCCACGTACACACCCACGTCAAACGACAGGCCAGTCAAACGTGCCGTGATCAAGCCCACACCAAAGATCTGGGCCACCACATACACGAAAGACACCAAAATGGCCGCAAACACACCGATCAAGCGTGCCATGTTGCCGCCATAGCGCGCTCCCAAAAAGTCAGGGATGGTGAACTGGCCGAACTTGCGCAAGTAAGGAGCCAGAAACAGCGCCACCAGGCAATAGCCCCCGGTCCAGCCCAGAATGAACGCCAAGCCACCGTAGCCGGTCAGGTACAGGGTACCTGCCATGCCGATAAACGAGGCAGCAGACATCCAGTCAGAACCGGTTGCCATGCCGTTGTACATGGCAGGCACACGACGCCCCGCGACGTAATACTCCGCCGCGTCGTTGGTCCGACTCATGACACCGATGCCGCCGTATAGCAGCACCGTCGCGGCCAAGAAGGCGTAGCCGATGTATTCCTTGGGCATGCCCATTTGCTCAAGCAAAGCCAATATCAGCACGAAGGCGGCAAAGCCACCACCGTACCAAATGAATACTTTATTGAGCGACTTTTGAAATTGGCTTTGGGTCTGGCCAGCACCTGCAAAAATGCTCATGTGGATTCTCCTTCGGCGACCCCGTACTGTTTGTCGAGGTTGTTCATGTAACGGGCGTAGTACCAAATAATCAGGCAGTACGCCACCAATGCGCCTTGGGCTGCCACCCAAAAGGAAAACGGCCAGCCAAAAAAGCTAAACGTCAATTCCCGCGCAAAGAACCCCAATACAAACGTAACGAAGAACCACAAAGCCAGTAAAAGCCCCGTGATCTTCAAGTTTTTGCCCCAGTATTCCCGGTGCTTCTCGGTGAGTTGCATCCTTGTCTCCTTCGTGTTGAAGTTAGATTGACCTTCTCTCGCCCCATTGCCTGTCGCAGCATTCCCGGAACCCTTCCGCTAACGCAATACGCTCAAGCTCAACCCGGTTTCCCTCTCAAGCTGTGCGGCCACTTTCGGTTCAAAACCATTCAGGTGCCGCATCACCGTCAAAGCCTCATCCGGTTGATTCATTTCCATGTAAACCCGTGCCATCTGGTACCAGGCAAAGGGGCTCATGGACTGCAAGGTGGTATTGCGCTTGAAGGCCTCAATGGCCTCAACGAATCGTCGTTGCCGGACCAGGGCAAGACCCAAGCCGTACCAAGCGCGGTCCATCTTGTCGTCAAGTGCGAGGGATCGCCGGAAAGCCTGTTCAGCCAACGCACTGCGACCCAAGCCCTCCAGAACGAAACCAAGATTGAAATGGGCGTTCGAACTCTCGGGCGATAACGCCACTGCGCGCTCGAAATAGGCCAGGGCTGTGGGATGGTCCCCTGCGCTCAGGGCGTGGTAGCCCAGGCTATTGATGGCCTGCACATCGTTCGCAAAGCGCACCAAAATCTCTTCGAAGACCGCCCGTGCAGAGTCCCGCAAGCCCAGCACCAGCAGTGCCTTGGCTTTCAGTCGCAACAGCAACAACGTCAAACGCGTTGCACCGCGCGGCTTCACGGACAGGGCGATGGAATTCATTGGCATACGTGGACCCCCATCGACAGACACATGTCAACCTTCAGTTGGACGAGCGCGACCCAGACAATCAAAAGCCAGCTACCCGCTGCTAGGGGAATATGTTGATCTAGGATCAGTTTCGGACTGATTTTGCGAGTCAGCCACAAGGCGGGTTTGGACGCCACATCCAGCAACTGCCAAAACACGTTGTTGTCGCGCTTGGAGCCTGCCAACAGCCCCAAAACAAATCTGCCGACAATGAACATCAGCGACAACTCCACCAGACTTTTTGCAATGACGACGGTCAACAACATAGTTTCTGATTCCTTGATCAACCCAATTCGGCGGATTCTATGGAGCAAGCACTTCGCGACCAAACCCCTGAATGTGCCGGGGCGATGCGTCGGTCACGCCCGAAAACGGCCCCAAATGCGCCCCCCAATACCCCCCGCCACGTCGGGACTCACAACAGCCTGACGAGACGCTGACAGTACGAAACAGGCCCCTCATCGCGACGATTCGTCACATCTACCTAGGGAAACTCCTAGGGCAAAAACCGACTGCTGGGTTGCATGCGCCCCAGTGAACGGACCGCACCTTCCCCGATGGAGGTTTAGGCGAACGCGAGTTGCCTGTGCATGCGCCCAACGCATTGGTGCCGCAACGCCACCCATAACCAAGGCCGGGATGGCCCTGTATAAAAGACAGCAAACCCGTAGAGCCTTTCTGGTGAGAAAGCGTGGGATTTGGTCAAGGGCAGTAGCATTCACCGGCTTGCCTCCATGAGGTTTGGCAGCAGGCGGACCGCACCCCCGCCACCCCAGCGGTGAGTCGCTTTATTCACAGGATCACGACATGTTGCCCTCTCACATGCCTTCGCGTCGTTCACTTTTGGCCCAGGGTGCTGGATGGGTGGCCGCCACTGGGGCCGCCACCTGGCTCAGCCCTGCCATGGCGCAAACACCCCTGCGCCCCACGCCCAGCCAGAGCGAGGGGCCGTTCTACCCAGTGGCCTTGCCCAGCGACCATGACTTCGACCTCTTGCGCACCGGCAGCGCGGCGTACCACAAAGGACAGATCGCGTGGGTGGAGGGTGTGGTTACGGACACGAAAGGCCTACCCCTGTCGGGGGCGGTGATCGACATCTGGCAATGTGACCACGAGGGCAACTACCACCATCCGAGGGACGGCGGCAAGGCCGATCCGGCCTTTCAGGGCTTTGGCAGGGTGGCCATCGGCAAGGATGGTCGCTATAGGTTTCGCACCATGAAGCCTGCCCCTTACAGCGGACGCACACCCCACATCCATGTCAAGGTCTGGCTAGACCGCAAAGAACTCCTCACCACACAGCTTTATGTCGCGGGCGATCCGGGCAACGAGCGCGACGGTTTGTGGCGCCGCCTTGATGTGCGGGAGCGCACTGCCCTGACACGGGCATTTGCACCGTCGGCAGACGGCATGCGCGCCGAATTTCCGATCGTGGTGCAGGCCTGAGTGCCCCCGCCTGACCCATGGATTCCCTTACCCAACTAGCCCTTGGATCAGCGGTATGCGTGGCCGTGATGGGCCGCCGCACAGCGGCGTGGAAAGCGACCCTGTGGGGCGCGGTGGCCGGCACCCTGCCGGACTTGGACGCCCTCATCGACCACGGTGACGCGCTCCTCAACATGGTGCTGCACCGCGCCGAAAGCCATGCCTTGTTGTACCTCAGCATTGCAGCGCCTGTGCTGGCGTGGATGGCGGCGCGTGGTCACCATTTTTTGCGGTGGTGGCTGGCTCTGTGGTTGGTGCTGATCACGCACCCCCTGCTCGACACCATGACGATCTACGGCACACAGTTGTTGTTGCCATTTACAAACCACCCCTTTGGGTTGGGCAGCGTGTTCATCATTGATCCGGCATACACACTGCCACTGATCGTCGGGGTGGTGGCTGCTGTGCGTTGCAAAGATGCTGTGCGCGGTCTGCACTGGAACCGGATCGGGCTGGCACTGTCAACGCTGTACCTGGGCTGGAGTTTGGTGGCCCAACACCACATTGAGCAGCAGGCCAGAGCATCCCTGCGTGAAATAGGAGTGTCTGCCCAACGGGTGCTCGTCACGCCTACACCGTTGCAAACCTTGCTATGGCGGGTGGTCGCCATTGCGGATGACCCGGCAGATCCTGTGTTCCACGAAGCCTATGTTTCGGTGCTCGATGAAAAACGCCCACTGCGCTGGACGACCCATGCACGCGGGAGCGACTTGCTGGCACAACACGCCGCCGCCCCGCCGGTAGCGCGCCTGAGCGCCTTCACCCACGGGTTCGTCAAAGCGGCTGTATCACCACAAGGGCAGTTGCGCATCACCGATTTGCGCATGGGGCAGGAGCCTGACTACGTATTCAGTTTTGACCTCGGGCCGCTCCATGCCGTTGGGCAAACACCCGCCACCCAGGTCAGCAGCCGCCCCCCTATCGGGCCCGCACTGCGCTGGATCGGTCAGCGCATGCTGGGCCACGATATCCCGCCGCCTTGGCTCAAGCCGCCAGCCTAAGCGTCCTAAAGTACCCAACACAGCCCCCTACGCCGACACCACCTCAGATGCGCCCCTCTTCCACGGCGTGGCACGCGATGCGCACACCATCGATTAGTTTCATCGCAGGTTTCTCGACCTGACAACGCGCATTGGCGTGCGGGCAACGCGGGTGAAACGCACAGCCCGAAGGCGGGTTCAACGGGTTGGGCACTTCACCGGCCACTGCGGTGCGCGCACGGCCGGTATCGTGCATCTTGGGGATCGCATCCAACAACATGCGGGTATACGGATGGCGTGGGCGGTCAAACAAGGTGTGTTTGTCCGCAAGCTCAACCAGTCCGCCCAGATACATGACGCCCACCTGGTCACTCACATGACGCACCACCGCCAGGTTATGCGAGATGAACAGGTAGG
>JARXAM010000073.1 GCA_029865845.1 Rhodoferax sp.
CGTGTCATGCTCAATGCGGCAGACATTGCGGCCACCGGGCTTATTCAGCCGGCCAGCCGACTCAGTTACCGCATGGCCGTGGCCGGGCCGGACGCCGCTGTCAAAACCTATGTGCAGTGGGCGGACGCCCAGGTCAAAGGCGGCGTGCGCGGTGTGCGGGTGGAGTCGCTGCAAAGCGGTCGCCCCGAGATGAGCCAAACGCTGGACCGGGCCAACAAGTTTCTGAGCCTCGTGGCCCTGCTGGCCGCGCTGTTGAGTGCCGTGGCCGTCGCGCTGGCGGCACGCGCCTTTGCCGCCAACCATTTGGACGATTGCGCCATGCTGCGCGTGCTGGGCCTGTCGCAGCGCACTATGGCCAGCGCCTATGCGTTTGAGTTTGCACTGGTGGGCATATTTGCCAGCCTGTTGGGCGTAGCGGTGGGCTTTGGCGTGCACTACCTTTTTGTGGCCTTGCTTGCGGGCTTGGTAGATACGGCCTTGCCCGCCGCATCGCTCTGGCCCGCGCTGCTGGGGGTGGGCATGGGCCTCACGCTGCTCATGGCGTTCGGTCTGCCGCCTGTGTTGCAACTGGCCCAGGTGCCTGCCTTGCGCGTCATTCGCCGCGATGTGGGCAACCTGCGCCCCGCGTCTTTGGGCGTGTTGGCCGTGGGCGTGGCGGGTTTTGCCGCGCTGCTGCTCACCGTGAGCAGCGACCTCACGCTGGGCCTGATTGCGGTGGGCGGCTTTGCCGGTGCGGTGTTGGTGTTTGCTTCGCTGAGCTGGGTGGCGGTCAGGCTCTTGCGCAGAAGCGTGAATGAGACCACCGCCCCGCGCTGGCTGGTGTTGGCCACGCGCCAAATTTCGGCCCGACCCGCCTATACCGTGGTGCAGGTGAGCGCCTTGTCGGTGGGCTTGCTGGCGCTGGTGCTCTTGGTGCTGTTGCGCACCGACCTGATCAGCAGTTGGCGCAAGGCCACGCCGCCCGATGCGCCCAACCGCTTTGTCATCAACGTGATGCCTGAGCAGTCTGATGCCTTCCAAAAAGCGCTGACCGACCAGGGCGTGACCAAGTTTGACTGGTACCCCATGATTCGTGGACGGCTGGTGGGTGTCAATGGCAAGGCAGTGTCGCCTGACGACTACACCGATGACCGCGCCAAGCGCTTGGTGGACCGCGAGTTCAACATTTCGCACAGCGCCCACAATCCGCAGCACAACCTGATTGTGGGCGGCCAATGGACCGAGGAAGAAACCGGTGCCATCAGCGTGGAAGAGGGCATTGCCAAAACCCTGAACCTTGCGCTGGGCGACCGCCTGCGCTTTGACATAGGCGGGGTGCAGACCGAGGCCACCATCACCTCGCTGCGCAAGGTGGACTGGGGCTCCATGCGGGCCAACTTCTTTGTGATGTTCCCGGTCAGCACGCTGAACGATGTGCCCAGCACCTTCATGGGTGCCTTCAAGGCCCCTGAGACCAAAGGCTTTGACAACGCGCTGGTACGCCAGTTCCCCAACATCACCAACGTGGACATGACCAGCACCATCAACCAGGTGCAACGGGTGCTGGACCAGGTGATACGCGCGGTGGAGTTTTTGTTTGGCTTCACGCTGGCAGCGGGCCTGGTGGTGTTGTTTGCCGCGGTGACGGCCACCCGCGAGGAGCGCGCGCGCGAGTTCGCCATCATGCGGGCGGTGGGCGCGGGCAGCCGCTTGCTGCGCCAGATGCAACGCACCGAACTGGCAGGGGTGGGTTTGCTGGCAGGCTTTTTGGCCTCTGTCGTGGCGGCCGCCGTGGGCTGGGCGCTGGCGCGCTATGTGTTTGAGTTTGACTGGACGGTGCAACTCTGGGTGCCGTTGGCTGGCGCGCTGGCCGGTGCCGTGCTGGCCCTGGCCGCTGGCTGGTGGGGGCTGCGCGATGTGCTGCGCCGCCCGGTGGTGGAAACCCTGCGCCGCGCCGCGAGCTGATTGCTCTGATTTTGATAGCTGCTCGCGCTCATTTCATGGGCGCCAGCAGCACTTTTTACTTATACAACCATGCAGATTCAAGAACCTAACGCCAAAACCCCATTTGAATGGATAGGGGGCGAGCCCGTCATCCGCAGCATGGTGGACCGCTTTTACGACCTGATGGACCTGGAGCCGGGCTACGCCGCGCTGCGTGCGGCCCACGGCAGCACGCTGGAGACGGCGCGCGACCACCTGTTTTGGTTTTTGTGCGGCTGGATGGGCGGGCCCGATTATTTTGTGGAGCGCTTTGGCCACCCGCGCCTGCGTGCGCGGCACATGCCGTTCAAGATCGGCATTCTGGAGCGCGACCAATGGCTGGCCTGTATGGACCAGTCCATGGGCGATACGGGCATAGACCCCGTGCTGCGCGAGCGGCTCAAAACTTCGTTTTTCCAGACTGCGGACTGGATGCGCAACGTAGGGGTGTGAGCCGGGGCCCATGCAAGGTTTGCACGGCGCGCCCCGGTGCGCCCCCCAGTGCGCCCCGGTGTGTAGGTCCGCTACGTGCGGTTGTGCGGCTGCAGCAGCACCACCAGGGCCCCTGCGCCGCCTTGTGCCGGTTGCGCCTGCACAAAAGCCACTACTTCGCTTTTTTGCACCAGCCACTTGTGCACTTTGTCTTTGAGCACCGGCGCCTTGCCGGGCGAGCCCAGGCCCTTGCCGTGGACCACGCGCACGCAGCGTATGCCTTGCTTGTGCGCATCGCGGACAAAGGCGCTCAAGGCCTCGCGCGCCTCGTCGCTGCGGTAGCCGTGCAGGTCAATTTGCTTTTGGATGCTCCACTTGCCCTTGCGCAGTTTTTGCGTCACGTCCGGCCCCACACCGGGGCGGCGAAAGCTCAAGAGTTCGTCGGTGTCGAGCAGGGTGGTCACATCCACCTCGTCGCTCAGCGCTTCTTGCAGCGCGGCGGCGGCGTCCAGCAGTTGCTGCTTGGGGATGGGTTGGGGCGGCTTAGGGGCCAGCGCGGCGCGCTGGGGCGGCACCAGTGGTTTCACTTTGCCGATGGCGGCCTGAAACAGGTTGCTCGCGGCCGCCTTGCGCTTGGCCTCCAGGGCGTGTTGCGCGGCTGCCGCTGCTTCGCGTGCGGCCTGCGCTTCGATTTCTTTTTTGACCCGCTTGAGGTCCGACAGGGCGTTGATTTTCATGGTGGCCCTTTAAATGAGACCTGCCTCAGCCATGGACAGTGCCTGGCCGGGGCCTACGATGATGTGGTCCAGCACCCGCACATCCACCAGGGCGAGCGCGGCTTTAAGGGTTTGCGTCAGCGCCTCGTCGGCCCGGCTGGGCTGCACGCTGCCACTGGGGTGGTTGTGCGCCAGCACCACGGCAGCGGCGCTGTAGTGCAGGGCGCGGATGACCACCTCGCGCGGGTACACGCTGGTTTGCGTGAGCGTGCCGCGAAACAGCTCCTCCATAGCCAGCAGCTTGTTTTGGCTGTCTAAAAACAGCACCGCAAACACCTCGTGCCCTTTGGCGGCCAAGTGCAGTTGCAGGTAGTGCTTCACGGCCTGCGGGTCGGCAAACACCTCGCGCTCGCGCAGGCGCTGCGCCATGGCGCGGCGGGCCAGTTCCAGTACGGCCACGATCTCGGCGCGCTTGGCGGGGCCCAGTCCCTTCACACGTTGGAGGTCGTCGGCAGTCGCGTGCAGCAAGCCGGCGATGCCGCCAAACCCCCCTGGGTCCGCGTTGGCTCCGGCAGCGGCATTTGCCTGGCGCGGAGTCGTTTCATTTTTGAGTTGCAGCAACTCCTCGGCCATTTGCAACACCCCTTTGCCCGCAATGCCGGTGCGCAACAAAATGGCCAACAGCTCCGCATCGCTGAGCGCCCCAGGGCCGCGCGCGAGCAACTTCTCGCGCGGTCGGGCTTGCAGGGGGAGGTCTTTGAGGGGCATGGGTGGGTAGCCTCGCTAGTTGCTAGTGGGTGTTGCCCATAGATTATTGCGTCCATTCGAGGTACGCGCGGGCGCAGACTCCACCGCAAGCTTGTGCGCGATCCACGCAAAAATGGCAGCAATCAAAAGCGCTCGCTGCAGACCACGCTCCGCTGGTAATTTGCAACGCTGACCGTTGCCAAAGCGATGGACGAGTAGACGCAAGCCGGGCCATGCCATGTGACGTAGCCAACAGCGGGAGCCATAGCCAGCGACGCCAGATAGAGGGTTCTGAAACGCGTTGCGCGTCCCAGCGGTATGGCCAGAGCGGCCGGTAAGATTCCACGCGTCAATGGTCTTTGCGCACGAACTTTCGCAAAAATGCCGGGAGACGGAAACTGTCCACTGGGGTACTTTCACGGAGCCACAAACCTTTGTCTTGGGTCCAATGCGCTCCATGCACTGAACATTGGCCTGCCTCTTTTGATTCACGGAGAAAACACTATGAAAGCCATCGCTTTTCAGGCCCCCTTGCCCATCTCTAACCCTCTGTCTTTGCAGGATGTCGACTTGCCCACACCGGAGGTCGGCGGGCGAGACATTCTTGTTGACGTAAAGGCCATTTCTGTGAACCCGGTAGACGTGAAAGTCCGAGCCTCGCGGCAGCCGCAGGCGGGCCAGTGGGCGGTGCTCGGCTGGGACGCTGCAGGGGTCGTACGCGCGGTGGGTCCCGAAGTCAGCTTCTTTAAGCCGGGTGACCGCGTCTGGTACGCGGGTGACATCACTCGGCCTGGAAGCTACGCCGAGCATCAGCTAGTGGATGAACGTATTGTGGGCCTCATGCCAGAAAGTCTGGACTTCGCGCAGGCGGCTGCTTTACCACTGACGACAATCACCGCGTGGGAACTACTGTTTGACCGCTTTGGTGTGGCCCGCGATATGCGCCAAACCGACGAGCGCTTGCTTATCGTCGGCGCTGCTGGCGGCGTCGGCTCCATCCTCACGCAATTGGCGCGCAAACTAACCTCGCTAACGGTTATTGGCACCGCTTCACGCCCAGAGACCCGTGCTTGGGTACAGGAGCTGGGTGCGCACTACGTCATCGATCACAGCAAGCCCTTGGCCGATGAATTGCAACGCATCGGCATCCCGGAAGTCACGCATGTGGCCAGCCTGACCCATACAGACCAGCACTACGCACAAATCGTTCAGGCACTCACACCACAAGGAAAGTTCGCACTGATCGACGACCCGGCTAAACCGCTGGACATCATGAAGCTCAAGGACAAGAGCCTCTCCCTGCACTGGGAGCTTATGTTTACTCGCTCGCTATTCAAAACCGCCGACATGGTGGCGCAACACAAGCTCCTCACAGAATTGGCCTCTTTGGTGGACGCAGGCGTGATTCGAAGCACCGCCACCGAACAGATGGGTGCGATCAATGCAGCAAACCTGCGCCGCGCTCACACCCTCATTGAGTCAGGCAAGGCGCGCGGCAAGGTCATTCTGGCCGGTTTCTGATCTCTTTACTTGTTCATGGGGGGCCTGGCGCGTTACTCGCGTACCCGTTCTTGCGCCCCAAGACCACCACGCAGTTCACGCCGCTGTGACGATCTTCCCCGCATCTTCGGTCATGCACGCAGCACAGGGGCTAACCCGCCTTTCTACAATAGAGCCCAGTTCAACGGGACATTTATGACCAGCACGCTTCCCCGGGTTCAGCCGGGCTCTTTTCTCACTTTGCATTACCGCTTGGGTGGCCCCGCCGGGGACATCATCAACACGTTTGAGGGCAAGCCCTCCACCCTGAGTCTGGGCACTGGCGAACTATCGCCTGCGGTCGAGGCCTGTCTCATGGGCCTGGAAGAGGGCGCGCACGCCACGTTTGAGTTGCCTGCGGGCGCTGCCTTTGGCCAGCGCAACCCCGACATGCAGCAGTGGCTGGCGCGCAAGGTCTTGCGTGACATGGGCGACCCCCACGAGACCTACGCCGTGGGCGACGTAGTGCAGTTTCCCACCCCGGACGGCCAGGGCCAGTTTGCTGGCGTGGTGTTGCAACTGCGCGGTGACGAGGCGGTGTTGTTTGACTTTAACCACCCCCTGGCCGGGCAGCCGGTAACCTTTGAAGTGCAACTGATTGGAGTGTTATGAGCGTGATGCCCAGTGAAATTTTGCTGGCCGAGCCACGCGGCTTTTGTGCCGGTGTGGACCGCGCCATCGAGATCGTGGAGAAGGCGCTGGCCAAGTTTGGCCGTCCCATCTACGTGCGCCACGAGATCGTGCACAACACCTATGTGGTGAACGACCTGAAGGCGCGCGGTGCTATTTTTATTGAAGACTTGGACGAAGTGCCTGCGGGTGCCACGCTGGTGTTTTCGGCCCACGGCGTGAGCCAGGCCATTCAGCGCGAGGCAGAGCGGCGGGGCTTCCAGATTTTTGACGCTACCTGCCCGCTGGTCACCAAGGTCCATGTGGAGGTGGCCAAGCTGCACAAAGAGGGTTTTGAGTTCATCATGATCGGCCACAAGGGCCACCCCGAGGTGGAAGGCACCATGGGGCAGCTCGACAGTGGCATCCATTTGGTGGAAGACGTGGCCGATGTGGCCCGCATCCAACCCCGCCAGACGAACAAGCTGGCCGTGGTCACCCAAACCACGCTGAGCGTGGACGACGCGGCCGACATTACCGCCGCAGTGGTGGCCCGCTTCCCGCTGATTAAAAAGCCCAAGATGCAAGACATTTGCTACGCCACCCAAAACCGCCAAGACGCGGTCAAGGTGATGAGCCCGCAGGTGGACATCGTGATCGTGGTGGGCAGCCCCACCAGCTCCAACAGCAACCGCCTGCGCGAAGTGGCCCACAAGCTGGGCACCGAGAGCTACATGGTGGACAACGCCGACGAACTCCAGCCCGCGTGGTTTGAGGGCCGCAGCCGCGTGGGCCTGACCGCCGGTGCCAGCGCCCCCGAGGTGCTGGTCAAGGCCGTCATCGACCGCATCAAGGCGCTGGGCGCCGTGTCGGTGCGCAAGATGGACGGCATTGAAGAAACCGTGAAGTTCCCGCTGCCCAAGGGCCTCAAGCTGGACGCATGACAACGGTGGGCGTTGCGCGGCACCGCCCCAGAGCCCGCCCCCTAAAATGAAGCGCCCGGTACGGCCGGGCCCCGCACTGTACGAGAAGAACCTGACCATGTTAGACATTACCCTGCTGCGCAAAGACCTGGATTCGGTCGTCGCCCGCCTGCTCACCCGCAAAAACCCGCAAGCCTTTTTGGATGTGGATGCGTTCAAGGCGCTGGAGGCCGAGCGCAAAACCATCCAGATGCGCACCGAAGCGCTGCAAGCCCAGCGCAATGCGGTGAGCAAGCAAATTGGCATGCTCAAAGGCAAAGGCCAGCACGCCGAGGCGGACGCCGCTATGGCCGAGGTGGGCACCCTCAAGGCTGAACTCGAAGCCTCTGCCACCCGTTTGGATGCCATCCAGGCCGAGATGGAAAAAATGCTGCTGGCCGTGCCCAACCTCCCGCACGAGAGCGTGCCCGTGGGCGCGGACGAATCCGGCAACGTGGTGGCCCGCACCTGGGGCACGCCCAGAACCTTCGACTTTGCGGTGAAAGACCATGTGGACCTGGGCCAACCGCTGGGCCTGGACTTTGAGATGGGCGTCAAGCTCACTGGTTCGCGCTTCACCGTGATGCAGGGGCCAATGGCCCGCCTGCACCGCGCACTCAGTGCATTCATGCTAGACACCCAGACCGGCGAACACGGGTACACCGAGTGCTACACGCCCTACATCGTCAATGGCGACAGCCTGCGCGGCACTGGCCAGTTGCCCAAGTTCGAAGAAGACCTGTTCGCTGCTAACAAGGGCGGGCAAGACGGTGGCGACGAGAACACCGCGCTCTACCTCATCCCCACTAGCGAAGTGCCGCTGACCAACTTTGTGCGCGATGTGGTGACGGCCGAGGCTGACCTGCCCATCAAGCTCACCGCGCACACCCCGTGCTTCCGGTCGGAGGCGGGCAGCGGCGGGCGCGACATCCGGGGGCTGATCCGCCAGCACCAGTTCGACAAGGTGGAGATGGTGCAAATCGTGCACCCCGAAAAAAGCTACGAAGCGCTGGAAGACATGACCCGCCACGCAGAGGCCATTTTGCAAAAGCTGGGCTTGCCCTACCGGGTGATGAGCCTTTGCACTGGCGACATGGGCTTTGGCGCTGCCAAGACCTACGACCTGGAGGTGTGGCTGCCCGCGCAAAACACCTACCGCGAAATCAGCTCAGTCTCCAACTGCGAGGCCTTCCAGGCCCGCCGCTTGCAGGCCCGCTTCAAGAACGCGCAGGGCAAAAACGAACTGGTGCACACCCTCAACGGCTCCGGCCTGGCCGTGGGCCGCGCTTTGGTGGCCGTGCTCGAAAGCTACCAAAACGCGGACGGCAGCATCACCGTGCCCGAGGTACTGCGCCCCTACTTGGGCGGCGTGGACGTATTGAAGGCCTGATGCCAGAAGCGCCGCGTGGGCCTGCTAGAATCGCGGCTTCGTTTCGACCGACACGATTCTTGGAGAGGTGGCAGAGTGGTCGAATGTACTTGACTCGAAATCAAGCGTAGGGGCGACCCTACCGAGGGTTCGAATCCCTCCCTCTCCGCCAAAATTCAACCCAAGTGATTGATTTCACTTGGGTTTTTTGGTTTCTGGCCTTGCTTTTCCTGATCGGTTCTTGGGCTTATCCACTGCCTGGTCACATCGCCTTTCAACGCTCTTCAGGCCTCCATAAAGGCAAAAGAAGCCTGGTCGCGTCCTCGTCCGGCCAGGAGCGTGCATCGTCAGAACGACCTGGCACGCCCCAATAGGCCTGCCTCACGGTCTACGTGTTGATTCCGCACTCCCGCAACGCCTATCGCAGTGGCTACAACAGACTTGGTCTTCATATCTTCTCAAAAAGGATGTGTTTGCAATCATTTTTGCCGAAATTGGATAAACGTTTAACTATGGGTGAGTCTTGGTCGATGTGGTGGCATAAGTGTAATTACCAATGTTATATGCCGAAAACTGGTGAAATACTAAGCACTGTAGCTGCTGATGGCAATTCTTGAGAGGCGTTTTGCGCCGGTCAAGCACATGTCATCGGCGTTACAGCGGGAGAAAAGTTAAACGATTACCCTTTCGTTGGGGCCGCTGAGCGCGCAGACGCGCACGGCCTGTTCAGACATAACAGGAGACACCGTGATTCAACCCAAACACCAACTGATGGTCGCTGCCCTGGCGGCATTGAGCCTGTCGGCCGCCTTCGCAGATGTGCCCCCCAAGCCAGCCAACGGGCCGTTCGTCGTCCCGTCG
>JARXAM010000095.1 GCA_029865845.1 Rhodoferax sp.
CAGCCCATTCAATGTGAATTCATCTGGGCGTGGATACCCACCCCGAAAAAATAAAGGAGTTTCCTCATGAAACAAGTCCAAGACGCTTACATCGTTGCCGCCACGCGCACGCCCATCGGGCGTTCCGGCCGCGGCTATTTCCGTAACACCCGCCCTGACGAGTTGCTGGTGTCTGCCCTGCGCAGCGCCATGTTGCAAGTCCCCACCCTGGACCCCAAGGCGATTGAAGACGCCATCATCGGCTGCTCTTTCCCCGAGGGCGAGCAGGGCATGAACATGGCCCGCGTGGCCGTGGGCTTGGCTTTTGACCACCCTGTGGGCGGTATCACCGTCAACCGCTTCTGCGCGTCCGGCATCTCCGCCATTCAGATGGCGGCAGACCGCATCCGTGTGGGCGAGGCCGATGTGCTGATCGCCGGCGGTGCCGAGTCCATGAGCATGGTGCCCATGGGTGGCGGCAAGCCCTCGTTCAACCCCGAAGTGTTTGCCCGCGACGAGAACGTCGGCATCGCCTACGGCATGGGTCTGACCGCAGAAAAGGTCGCCCAGCAGTGGAAGGTGACGCGCGAAATGCAAGATGCGTTCGCCCTTGAATCCCATTTGCGTGCCATCAAGGCGCAGCAAGCCGGCGAGTTCACCGACGAGATCACGCCCATCGATGTGATCGAGCGCACTCCCAACCTGGCAACCGGCGAAGTGTCCACCCGCACTCGCACCGTGAACCTCGACGAAGGCCCACGCCCAGACACCTCCATCGAAGGCCTGGCCAAGCTCAAGCCCGTGTTCGCTGCCCGCGGCAGCGTGACCGCCGGCAACAGCTCCCAGACCAGCGATGGCGCAGGCGCTTTGATTCTGGCCAGCGAGAAAGCCGTCAAGCAGTTCGGCCTGACCCCCTTGGCCCGTTTTGTGAGCTTTGCGGCCCGTGGCGTGCCACCCGAAATCATGGGTATAGGACCTATCGAAGCCATTCCTGCGGCCCTGCGCTACGCCGGTTTGCAGCACTCTGACATCGACTGGTTCGAGCTGAACGAAGCCTTTGCCGCCCAGTCGCTGGCTGTGATTAACACCCTGGGTCTGGATCCGTCCAAGGTCAACCCCATGGGTGGCGCGATTGCGCTGGGTCACCCGCTGGGCGCTACCGGTGCCATCCGTGCGGCCACGGTGGTGCACGCGCTGCGCCGCCACAACCTCAAGTACGGTATGGTGACGATGTGCGTGGGCACCGGGCAGGGTGCTGCGGGCATTTTTGAACGCGTGTAAAGCGCATTACACCAAGGCCACCTCCGGGTGGCCTTTTTGCATGTGGGCGTGTTGCTGGCAAGCACCCGCCAGATCGCCAATTGCAAACCGTGCCCCTCTCCAACACCTTTTTTTTGCGAGTGACTATGCAAGACATCCTGATCCACACCGACGCCGGCATCACCACCATCACCCTGAACCGGGTGGACAAAAAAAATGCGTTCACCCAGGCCATGTACGCCGCGTGTGCCGACGCGCTGGACGCGGCCCGTGCTGACGCGGCGGTGCGTGTGCTGGTGTTCCAGGGCGACGCCACGGTGTTCAGCGCGGGCAACGACATTGCCGACTTTTTGGGTGCCCCGCCCACGGCGCAGGACGCGCCCGTGTTTCGGTTTTTGCGCACGCTGGCGGCGTTTCCCAAACCCATCGTTGCCGCCGTGTGCGGCCCAGCAGTGGGCATAGGCACCACCCTGCTTTTTCATTGCGACCTGGTGGTTGCGGGTGACAACGCAGCCTTTTCCATGCCTTTTGTGAACCTGGGCCTGTGCCCCGAGGCCGCTTCCAGCCTTTTGGTGCCCCAGATGATGGGCTACCACCGCGCCGCAGAAGCCCTGCTCTTGGGCGAACCCTTCATGGCCGAGGCGGCGCTGGAGGTGGGCCTGGTCAATCGGGTGGTGCCCCCCACAGAGGCCAATGCCGTGGCCCAGGCCCAAGCCCGCAAGCTGGCGGCCAAGCCCATGGCATCGTTGTTGGAGACCAAGCGCTTGCTCAAGCAGGGCCAGTTGGCACCGGTACTGGCCCGCATGGATGAAGAGGCAGCCAGTTTTGGCCGCATGCTGGGTGAGCCCGCCGCACGGGAGGCGTTTACCGCCTTCATGGAAAAGCGCCGCCCCAACTTCCAGGGCCTGTAGGCGCGGTGCGGGGGTGCCCTTGCGCCCACGCCACCTGCCCCTCTACACCTGCAAAAACAGGGCCCCCCAGGGTGCAAGGTCTGCATCGGTGTTCACCAGCCTGCCGCCGTGCAGGCCGCTACCGGCCAGCATGCGTGCATGGGGATAGCGCCGCCCCAGTGCGTGCCGCACATACTGGGCGCTCAGGTTCACGATGCACACCACCTGGCTGGCACCGTCTTGGCGCACCCAGGCTAGCAGCTCGGGGTGCGGAGGCAACAGCGCCATGCTGCCGTAGCGCAGCGCGGCAATGCCTGCACGCCACTGGTTGAATTGGCCCAGCCGCTGGGTATACATCTGTGCATCGGGGCCCTGCGCCAGCGCAAGCCAGTGGGCCCCGCGCAGGCAACTGCCAATCACCGCGTCCAGCAGGTGCGCCTGCACCGGGTCGTGGGCTTGTGCGTTGTGCGTTTGGCGAGCAGCCAGGGCCCCGGTGCCATGTACCCGCCAGACCAGCACATCGTTGCGGCTGGCCCGCAGGCCCTGGCGTATGCGCGCGTGCAGCGCCAGCGCCACGCTGCCCGTGCTGTGGTGCGGGGCCAGCCACAACGAACGCAGGTATCCGGCAGGTTTGGGGGTGGGGCAGGCCGCTGTGTCCACCATCACCCAGGGGCGTGGCCGGGGCGGCTGCATGGCCAGGCGGGCCATTACCTGCGCGTGGTGCGCGGGCGGCATGGGGGGCACCGCCAGGCCTTGTGCGCCCACCTGCGCGGCAAAACCCAGCACACGGCCCCAGGCCGTGTCGTCCCACCCGGTGGGCGGCGGGGTGAGGTCTAGTACGCATTGCAGGGCGCGGGCTTGCAAGGCTGCTGCAAAGGCTTGCGCATGCCCCGGCTCGGCGGGCAGGGTTGCCGCCGCAACACACACGCCTTGGCCGCCGCAGGCCAGGCTGGTGTCCAGCGCGTGGGCCCAGTGATCCGGGCTTTCCAGCGCGGCAAGGGGCATGCGGCATATGCCGCGGCCCAGCCACAGGGGCACGGGGTCGTAGCGAGGGACGTCGGGCAGGGGCATGGTGGCGTTGCGGTGGAGCACAAAAGGCCGCCACAGAGATGACTGAATCCTGACAATTGTTTCTTGTTTTTGTCGATCCAGTTGGTAACTGTCGTGTAATTTACCACAGTGTTTACCCGCGTAAATAGCCACGAATTCAAAGTAAAACCCAAATTTATCTAGAAAAATCCATTTTTTTGAATGTAACCGTATGTAATCTATGCCGGCTTTGGTCAGGAAAGTCGTGCATTTTTAGAACTTCGTAGAAACAATTGGCCCGTCCCTGCTTATTGCAGTGGCTTTGGGATCTGGGCCCTGTGCCTGGTTTTGACTTACATCACTTTCAACGCAACATGAAAAAAATCGTTCAAAAAACTTCTATCGCATTGGCTTTGGCCGCTTTGGCCGGTGGTGCTATGGCCGCTGCCGACATCGGCGCAAACATCGAACTGGACAACACCGTGGTGACCGGCAGCAAGGGCACTTCTGCTTCCAACGGACTGACCCAAGGCGGCCGCGTGGAAGTGGGCATTGGTGCCAAGTCTGGCGACAGCGTGTTTGTGGCTGCCAAGACTGCTTTCGTTTCCAAGAAAGACGGCTCTTTGGCTACTGACGACATGTGGGTGCAGTTGGGCAACGCTGGCGGCGACGTCAAGCTGGGCCGTTTTGAAGGCGCTAACCTGTTCCCCCTGCAAGGCGACACCGTGGTAGAGCACGCTGGTAACGTGTACACCGCCGGTACCTTGCGCGGCCGTGTGGGTGCAGGCGGATTCCATGCTGCTGGTACCTTGAACCTGGGCGTGGGCGCTCTGGAAGTGGGTTACGTGGATGGCTCCAAAGACACCGTGACTGCCGTCGGCGCCAAGGGCTTGCGCGCTGTGTTGTCTTTGGCCAATGGCCCTCTGTCCGCTGCTGTGGGCTTCGAATCCGGTGAATACGCTGCTGCGGAAGGCGTTACTGCTGAGAAGGTCAAGGGCTGGGGCGTGACCACTGGTTACGACGCAGGCGCCTTCAAGATCGTGGGCAACTACGCTTTGGGCCAGACCAAAGCAGCATCTGACAACCGCCAGTCCGCATTGGGCCTGTCCGTGACCGTCGGCTCTTTGGCTGTGGGCTTGGTGAACGCGGTGACCGACAAAAAGGGCGGTGACGACACTGTGCAAACCGTGTACGCGTCTTACAGCATGCCTTTGCTGGGTGTGAAGGGTGCATCCGTGACTCCCGCTCTGTCCCGTTCCACCACGAAGGATTCCATCACTGGTAACTCCCTCGACGTGAACGCAGTGCGCGTGCGCCTGAACTACGGCTTCTAAAGCCCCGGGCCTGGGGTAACCCAGGCCATCGGTAGGTACTCCAAGGTAATTTATGAGGGGCGCAAGCCCCTCTTTTTTTGGGGCCGCTGGTGCCCACGCACCCCGCGTCGCGCAGGTGTCCGCATCGTCCACGGCCCGTGCATGGCCCAGTGTGTGGCCTGCGACAATGCGCCATGAAAAAAACCACCCCCTCCACGTCAGCCGCAGCGCCCATGACCTTCGAGCCGGAGTTCATCGAGGGCTTGACCCGTATCTTTGAAGACAGCATTGTCTTCAACCAGGTGCTGGGCTTGAAAATCACCTCCATCACCCCCGACAAAGTGAAGGCGCGCATTGCCATGCGCCCGGATCTGGTGGGCCACGCGGCCTACAACCGCATCCATGGGGGCGTGATCAGTGCCGGGCTCGACTCGATGGGCGGCCTGGCGGTGATGGCGGCCATTGGTGCGCGCCACATGGACGAAACGCCCTCGCAGCGCCTGCACCGCTTTGCCAAGTTGGGCACCATTGACTTGCGGGTGGATTACCTGCGCCCCGGTATCGGTGAGCGCTTCGAATTGCACGCAGAGGTCATGCGCCTGGGCTCGCGGGTAGCGTCTACCCGCATGGAGTTTTTGGGGGCGGATGGCAAGCTCTTGTCCACCGGGTCGGCGGCCTACATCATCGCCTGACCTGGGGTGGCAGCGGGGGCGGGGTGCGCACCGTGCGCACGCGCCCATGGCTGCCACGAACAGGCATTGCCGCGCTGGGCACGCAAAAAAAGGCCACCCGAGGGTGGCCTTTTTGCAGGAGCAGGCAGTGCTTACTTTTTGGCAGGCGCGTCACCCACGTAGCCAGATACCACCTGCCACTTGCCATCGGTGATTTGGGAGAGCCTAGAGGCATTACTTCCCAGGCGCTTGGTGGCGGTGAAGGTTTGCACCGGTGCACCAAACATATCGGCAGGCAGGGTCATGCTGTCCATGACCTTGATGTAGGTATCGGTGTTCAGGTTTTTGCCGGCCTTTTGGGCCGCCGAGGCAAAGGTGTTAATGATCAGGTAGCCATAGACCGAGAAGACGGTGGGGTCTTCGTTGAACTTGGTCTTGTACTTGTTGGCCCAAAAGCGAACGTTCGGGGTCTGATCGTCGGTGTAGGGGTTTTGCACGGTCATGGTGGCGTAGAGCCCGTCCATGGCTTTGCCGCCGATTTTGTGGATCAGGTCGGTATAGGCCGCACTCGACCCGATGAACGTGGGGTTGTAGCCCAGTTTGCGGGCGGTGCCGATGGCACCTATGGTTTCGCGGATGATGGTGCCCAGCACCACAAAGTCACAAGCGCTGGCTTGCAGCTTGGACACTTGCGATGAGAAGTCGGTCGCGCCGCGCTTGTACGAGGTTTTTTCGGCGAACTCCATGCCAATGGTTTTGAGGCCGTCTTCGCCGCCTTTGAGCACTTCGAGGCCAAAGTCGTCATCCTGGTACAGGGTGCAGACCTTCTTGGCACCTTTTTCCTTGACCAGCTTGGGCACGGCCAGACGTATTTGGTCGTAGTAAGGTGCGGCAAATGCGTACTTGAGCTTGTGAAAAGGCTCGTACATTTCGCGCGCAGCGGTGATGGGGAAGAAGTTGATCACGTTCTTCTCGAACTGCACCGGCATGGCCGCCATGTTTTGTGCCGTGCCGACATGGCCGACCATCATGAAAATCTTGTCCTGGTTGACCAGTTTTTGGGCCGCTAGCACGGCCTTTTTGGGGTCGTAGCCAGAGTCTTCGACCAAGAGCTTGATCTTGCGGCCGTTGATGCCGCCCTGCTCATTGATTTCGTCGACCGCCAGCAGCATGCCGGCGCGCGCTTGCTTGCCGAAGCCGGCCAAGGGCCCCGAGAGGTCCTGAATGGAGCCCAGCAAAATTTCGTCTTTGCTTACGCCCTGCTGGGCGCTGGCAAAAGTCGCGCTCAGGGCGAGGGTGCCCAGTGCGATGGCGGTACGCAGTGTCATGGTGGTATCTCCTAGGTGGTTCATTTTGCAAGGGGAGCAGCAGGCGCTGCTATCGGTACATCGCCTCTATCCGGGCTTCGTATTTCTTTTCCACCAGCTTGCGTTTGAGCTTCATGGTGGGGGTGAGTTCCTCGTCCTCTGCCGTCAACTGGTTTTCCAGCAGGAAGAATTTTTTGATCTGCTCGACGCGCGCAAATTTTTTGTTCACCCGGTCCAGCTCCGTCTGGATCAGGGCCTGCACCTCGGGTGCGCGGGTGAGCGATGCGTAGTTGCTGAACGGCACGTCGGCGTCTTGGGCGAACTTTTCGACGTTTTCTTGGTCGATCATGACGATCACTGTGAGGTAGGGGCGCTTGTCGCCGATGACCACCGCGTCGGTGATGTATGGCGAGACCTTGAGGTCGTTTTCGAGTTCGCTCGGGGTGATGTTTTTGCCGCCCGCCGTGATGATGATGTCCTTCATCCGGTCGGTGATGCGGAAGTAGCCGTCCTCGTCCATCACGCCCACATCACCGGTGTGCAACCAGCCATCCGGGGTGAGGGCTTCTGCGGTTTTCTCGGGCAGGTTGAGGTAGCCCGCAAACACGTTGTTGCCGCGCACCATGATCTCGCCGGTTGCAGGGTCTAGCTTGACTTCATTGAAGCTTGCCGCAGGGCCGATGGAGCCGGGCTTGATCTTGTGCACCGGCACGCCGGTGGATGCGCCGCAGGTCTCCGTCATGCCCCACACCTCCAGCATAGGCAGCCCCAAAGCCAGGTACCAGCGCACCAGGTCGGGCGATATGGGCGCTGCACCCGTAATCAGGTAGCGCGCGCGGTGGATGCCAATGAGCTTGCGCACATTGTTGAGTGCCAGCACCCGGGCCAGCGTGAACTGAAGCTTCAGGCCCCACTGCACGGGCTGGCCTGCCAGCACCCTGTTGGCAATGCGGGTGCCCACGCCGATGCACCAGCCGTAAACAAACTGTTGAAACGTGCCCGATTCTTTGAGCGCAATCATCACGCTGGAGTAAAACTTTTCCCACACCCGTGGCACGGCGGTGAACACGGTGGGGGCGATCTCGCGCACGTTTTCGGGGATGGTCTCCGGGTTCTCCACGAAGTTGAGCTTGGCGCCGGTGTAGAGCGAGAAGTACTCGCCACCCAGCCGCTCGGCAATGTGGCACAGCGGCAAGAAGCACATGCGCTCGTCGCGGGCGTCCTGGGCGATCAGGGTGTTGTAGCCGCGCACCGCGTACACAATGCCCCGGTGCAAGTGCATCGCGCCTTTGGGCCTGCCTGTGGTGCCAGAGGTGTAGACCAGCATGGCCAAGTCCTCGGGCTTGCAGGCGGCGCTGCGCTCGGGCACTGCGTGCGGATGGGCTGCGTTGTAGTCGCGGCCCAAGGCCCGCAGGGCATCCATCCCGAGGACGGCGGGGTCCTCCAGCCCGCGCAGGCCGTCCATGTTCATGACGATGATTTTTTGCAGCTTGCTGCACTGTGCGCGCACCTCCAAGGCTTTGTCCAGTTGCTCATCGTCTTCGACAAACAGGAAGCGGGTGCCCGAGTCCTCGCACAGGTATTGCACCTGGCTGGGCGCATCGGTCGGGTAAATGCCGTTGGACACACCACCGGCCGACAGTACGGCCAAATCTGCCCACACCCATTCCACCACGGTGTTGGCCAGGATAGACGCGGTGTGGCCTTGCTCAAAGCCCAGACTGATCAGGCCGCCGGCGATTTCGCGTACCGCATCGCCCGTCTGGTCCCAGGTCCAGCTGCGCCACAGGCCCAGGTGTTTCTGGCGCAACCAAATGTCGGGCCCACGGGCGGCCACGGCGTTCCAGAACATGGCCGGAATCGTGTCACCTGCCATGGCGATGCCACTTTGGGGCTGGATATCGCTGGTATTCCAAAGTCCGCTCATGTTGTCGCCCTTAAAGCGTCGAAGTGAAGTAGTTCGGAAGAAAGGGCAATCTGCCGCAGGGCCGACCCAAGGCAGATTAGCCCCCTCGGGGGGCAGCGACCCGCGTAGCGTGGGGGTCATACTCATCTCCATGTTTTTTTCTTTTTCCAACGGCGTTCCCCGCGCACCCCGTCCTCCTTCATGCCAAGGTAGAACTCTTTGATGTCGTCTTTCTCGCGCAGGTTGGCGCAGGTGTCGTGCATGACGATGCGGCCGTTCTCCAGCACGTAGCCGTAGTCCGAGGCGTTGAGTGCCATATTGGCGTTTTGTTCGACCAGCAAGATGGTGGTGCCGCGCTCGCGGTTGATGCGCACCACGATCTCGAAGATCTCTTTGGTGAGCTTGGGCGAAAGGCCCAGGCTGGGCTCGTCCAGCAAAATCAGGTCAGGGTCTGCCATGAGCGCACGGCTGATGGCCAGCATTTGCTGTTGTCCGCCCGAAAGCAAGCCTGCGTGCTGCGCCGAGCGCTCTTGGAGTATGGGGAAGTAGCCATAGACCGTGGCCAGGTCCTTGGCTACGCCATCGCGGTCCGCACGGGTGTAGGCACCCATGAGCAGGTTGTCATGCACGCTGAGCAGGGGAAACACCTCACGCCCTTCGGGCACATGGCTCAGGCCGTGCTGGACGATGCGGGCCGGATCGCGGGCTGTGATGTCTTGCCCCTTGAACTCGACCGAGCCTTTGCGCGGATCAATGATGCCCGAGATGGTTTTCAAAATCGTGGTCTTGCCTGCGCCGTTGGAGCCGAGCACCGTGGCGATCTCGCCGCGGCGCACTTGCAGGCTCACGCCCCGGATGGCCTTGATGGGCCCGTAGGCACTCTCAACGTTGAGCAGTTGCAGTACGGGCTGGTCGCTGATGGGGGGTGGCACGGTGCTCATGGTGATGTGGTCTCCACGCGTGTTGTGTCGCGCGCTGCGCTGCGCCCCGAGGGGGATCCCGAACCCGGCGGGGAGCTGTCGGCGCGCACGTCCCGGCGTAATGACGATACATCGTCGATCGAGCCCAAATAGGCCTCCACCACCGCAGGGTCGGTCTGCACCTCACGGGGGCTGCCCATGGCCAGCACCTCACCCTGGTTCATCGCCAGTACCCGGTCCGAGACTTTGGATACAAGACGCATGTCGTGTTCCACCATCAGCACCGTGATGCCCAACTCGTTTTTGATGTCCTGGATCCAGAAAGCCATGTCGTCGGTTTCTTCTACATTCAGGCCGCTGGACGGCTCGTCAAGCAGCAGCAACTTGGGTTCGGTGCACAAGGCACGTGCCATCTCCACCACCTTGCGCACGCCGTAAGGCAGGCCTGCGACCAGCGAATCGCGGTAGTGCTGCAGGTCGAGGAACTCAATGACCTCTTCGGCTTTCTCTCGTGCTTTGAGTTCTGCCTCGCGCACCGCCGGGGTAAACAGCAGGTCTTGCCACAGCGCGGTTTTGCGGTGGGTGTGGCGGCCGATCAGCAGGTTGTGCAGCACGCTGGCATGCTCAAACAACTCAATGTTTTGGAAGGTGCGCGCAATGCCCAGTGAGGCTACGTTTTGTGGGGCCTGCTCGGTGAGCAGCAGTGGGCCTTGCGCTCCGAGGTAGGTGATGCTGCCGGTGGTGGGCGTGTAGATGCGGCTGATCAGGTTAAACACGGTGGTCTTGCCAGCGCCGTTGGGCCCGATGAGGGTGAACACCTCGCCGTGCTTGACGTCGAATGACACGCGGTTAACCGCCAGCACGCCGCCAAAGCGCACGCTCAGGTCGTGGGCCGAGAGAAGGGTGTCAGAGTTCATGGCTTGAGCGCCCTAGGGCCGCCCCGAGGTGTGAGGGTCATTTCAAACGGTCTGATTTTTGGAAGGATTTCTGCCGCTTGAACATGCCCTTGCGGTAGAACGGAAACATCTGCAAATAGGTGCGCACTTTCAGCCAGCGGCCATACAAGCCCATGGGCTCAAACAGCACGAAGGCAATCAGCACAGCGCCGTAAATCACGCTTTTGAGGCCGGGCGCCTGACCAATGAACTCGGGCAGAAACCCTTTGGCCACAGAAATGCCTTGCGGCAGGATGATGAGGAAGATGGCCCCCAAGAACACCCCGTGTACCGAGCCCAGGCCGCCAATCACAATCATCAGCAGCAGGTCAATCGACTGGAGCAAGTTGAACTGGTCTGGGGAGATGAAGCGCAAGTTGTGGGCATACAAAGCGCCCGCCATGCCCGCCAGCGCGGCCGAGATGGAGAATGAAAGTGTCTTGTAGTACGCCAGATGGATGCCCATGCTCTGGGCAGAAATTTCCGAGTCGCGGATGGCCACAAAAGCCCGACCGGTGGGAGCGCGCAGCAAGTTCAGGATGCCCAGCGTGCACAACACTGTGACGGTGAGGCATACGAAGTAAAACCCTGCGCCGCTGCCCAGGTCGTAGCCCGCGAGTTGGATGGCACCGACCGATTTGCCGGCATTTCCCCCGGTGACCGATTCCCAGCGGGCAAACACTTCTTCAATGATGAAGCCAAAGGACAAGGTGGCCATGCCCAGGTAAATGCCCTTGAGGCGCAGGGCCGGCAAGCCCACCACGATGCCCGCGAAGGCCGACAGCGCACCCGAGAGCGCCAGCGCCGCCACAAACGGGATGCCCGCTTGCGTGAAGTACGCCTGCGCATAGGCTCCCACGCCCAAAAAGGCGGCATGCCCCAGCGAGAACTGGCCGGTAAAGCCCGCAAGCAGCATCAGGCCCAGGCCCGCGATGGCGTAGATCAGCACCAGGTTCAGTTGGGCCAGGCTGTACTCGGTGAGCAGCCAGGGAGCGGCCACCAGCAACACCACCAGCAGGCCGTACCAAAACACATTCCCGCCATGTTTGGCGAGCTTGATGTCCTGCGCGTAATCGGTCTTGAAAATGAAACGCATCAGACTTTCTTCCGCAATTTTTCGCCGAACAAACCGTTGGGTTTGACCATCAGCATGACGAGCACCACCACGTAGGCAGCGGTGTCCTTGAACCCATCGGGCAAGTAAAAGCCTGCAAACGACTCCACCAGACCAATCGCCAGTCCACCCACAATGGCGCCGGGCAAACTGCCGAAGCCGCCCACGACCGCTGCCGGGAAGGCTTTGAGGCCGATAAACCCCATGTTGGCGTGCACAAAGGTGATGGGCGCGAGCAGAATGCCGGCAATCGCCGCCACGGCGGCGGCCAAGCCCCAGGCCAAGCCATTGAGGCGCTGGACCGGAATACCCATGTAATACGCCGCCAGCTGGTTCTGGGAAGCCGCCTGCATGGCAATACCCAGCTTGGTGTACCGGAACAGGGCAAACAAGAGCACACACAGCATGCCGGTGACGCCAATGATCACCAGGTGCTCGACGTTGAGCACCAAGGCACCAATGCCCATCGCGTTACCGCCAAACTTGAGTATCTCGTCCTTGTAGGGCACGGCCAAGGCATTGGTGTCGGTGCCCAAGCCAGGGATCATGGTGATCAGGCCGCGCGCCACGTAGCCGATGCCGATGGTCAGCATCACGATCGAGAACGCGGGCTGCCCCAGGATAGGCCGAATCACCAGGCGCTCCACGAACACGCCGACCACGGCCATACCTGCGATCGCGCTGGGCACGGCAATCCAGTACGGCATGCCCAGTATGGTCATGCCGATCAGACCGCCAAAGGCGCCCAGCATCATCAGCTCGCCCTGGGCGAAGCTCACGGTTTCGGTGGCTTTGTAAATCAATACAAAACCCAGCGCAATCAGGCCGTAAATGCACCCCTGTGCCACGCCGCTGATCAGCAATTGAAGGAACTGCACGTTGTCTCCTTGGTAAGTGCAGTCCGGTTATAGCGGTGAGTTTGTTAATCGATGATAGGGTTCCCACTGATCTCGTTGACCCTATGAAGCCCCCGCAATTCAGGGGGGCTTTGCGACTCCACGGTTCAGGGGAAAATCGGCTTTCATTGCTTGACTGTCAATGTTTTTGTGCTTCAAAAACAATAGCGCTATTCGGGTCGTTTGGCGATGGGGCGGGGGCGTCCTTGGTCGTCAATGGCGACATAGGTGAGTGACGCCTCGGTGACTTTGGTGTAGCGCCCTTGCGAGCGATAACGCTCCGCATAGACCTCGACCTTGACGGTGATGGAGGTCCGGCCCACGCGGCTCACCTTGCTGAAAAAGCTCAAGATGTCGCCCACCCGCACGGGCTGCTTGAACACAAATTCATTCACTGCCACTGTGGCCATGCGCCCTTGGGCGTAGCGGGCCGGTAGCACGGACCCGGCCAGATCGACCTGGGCCATGACCCAGCCACCAAAAATGTCTCCGTTGGCGTTGCAATCGCCGGGCATGGGGATGACTTTGAGCACCAGCTCTTGGTCGGTGGGCAAAGGCACGTGGCATGCGCGGGCCGCATCGGTGGTCGCCGCTGCCGGTGCGGCGGACGATGCGGCGGGGGGGGTGAATTCGGGAACGAAGGCGGTGGTAGAAAGGGGGGCGGAAGACATGGGCACAATCCTGAACAGAAACTCACCCGGATTGTCCCCCATGCGCCCCTCTGGTCTTCCCGTTGCAGCCCCTGCTGCCATCCCCGGTGCCCCCGGTGTCTCGCCCGCGTCGGACTGGCACACCCTGCAGCGTCTGTTCCCTTATCTGTGGACCTACAAGTGGCGGGTGTTGGCTGCATTGACCTTTATGGTCGGGGCCAAAGTAGCCAACGTGGGCGTGCCCTTGCTGCTGAAAAACCTGGTCGATGCCATGACGCTCAGGCCCGGCGATGCCGCCACCGTGTTGGTGGTGCCGGTGGCGCTGCTGGTGGGGTATGGGGCCTTGCGCTTATGTACGTCGGTGTTTAGCGAGCTGCGCGAGCTGGTGTTTGCCAAGGCCACCGAAGGGGCTGCCCGCTCCATCAGCTTGCAGGTGTTTCGCCACCTGCACGCCATGAGCTTGCGCTTTCACCTGGAGCGCCAGACTGGGGGCATGACGCGCGACATCGAGCGGGGTACCCGTGGGGTGCATTCGCTGATTAACTACTCGCTCTACAGCATCGTGCCCACCCTGATCGAGGTGGCGATGGTGCTCACGCTGCTAGCGGTGAAGTTTGATGTGTGGTTTGCGTGGATTACCGGCACCGCGCTGGTGGTGTACATCGCCTTTACCGTCACGGTGACGGAGTGGCGCACGCAGTTTCGCAAGAAGATGAACGAGATGGACAGCACGGCGCACAGCCGCGCCATTGACTCGCTGCTGAACTATGAGACGGTCAAGTACTTCAACAACGAAGAGTTCGAGGCCCGCCGCTACGATGAAAACCTGGAGCGCTACCGGCGCGCAGCCGTCAAGAGCCAGCGCACGCTGAGTTTGCTCAACAGCGGGCAGCAGCTCATCATCGCCAGTGCGCTGGTTACCATGCTCTGGCGCGCAACCCAGGGCGTGGTGGACGGCCGCATGACGTTGGGCGACCTGGTCATGGTCAACGCGTTCATGATCCAGCTCTACATTCCGCTGAACTTTCTGGGCGTGATCTACCGCGAAATCAAGCAAAGCCTGACCGATCTGGAAAAAATGTTTGGCCTGATGGAGCGCGAGCGCGAGGTCGCCGATGCGCCCGATGCGCGCCCCTTGCAACTGGCGGCTGACGGCTCAGACGCCACCGTGCGGTTTGAGGACGTGAGCTTCAGTTACGACCCCGCCGGTAGCCAGGCGGCTGCGGGGACCGAGGCGCGCACCATCCTGCACCACATCAGTTTCGAGATTCCTGCGGGCAAAACCGTGGCGGTGGTAGGCCCCAGCGGTTCGGGCAAATCCACGCTGGCCCGGCTGTTGTTTCGTTTTTACGATGTGGGCCCACCCAGCGGGGGCGCCGGTCGCATCACCCTTGCTGGGCAGGACATCCGCAGCGTCACCCAAAGTAGCTTGCGCCAGGCCTTGGGCATCGTGCCGCAAGACACCGTGCTATTTAACGATACGGTGGAATACAACATTGCCTATGGCCGCCCCGGTGCCAGCCGGGCAGACGTGGAGGCCGCCGCCAAGGCGGCGCACATTCACGGGTTTATTGCAGCAGCGCCCCGTGGCTACGACACCATGGTGGGCGAGCGCGGCCTCAAGCTCAGTGGGGGTGAAAAGCAGCGCGTGGCCATTGCCCGCACGCTGCTCAAAAACCCGCCGGTGTTGATTTTTGACGAAGCCACCAGCGCACTGGACAGCGCGAATGAACGCGCCATCCAGGCCGAGCTGCAAGGCGTGGCCCGCAACAAAACCACGCTGGTCATTGCGCACCGCCTGTCCACCGTGGTGGATGCCCACGAGATATTGGTGATGGACGCAGGCCGCATTGTCGAGCGTGGCAGCCATGCCGACTTGTTGGCGGCCAATGGACGTTACGCCTCCATGTGGGCTTTGCAGCAAAGCGGGGAATAGGCCATGGACATGTTGCTGTTGTTGCTTGCGGCGATTGCGTTTGCATGGGCCAAAAAGAAAGACCAAAGCGAGCGCATTGCCCTGCTGGGGGCCGCCTTGTCGCGTTTCGATATTGAGAAGCTGATGCAGAGCCTCACGGACGGGTATCTGCGCGCTTTGGGCGAGGAAGACGCTGAGCGCCAGGCCCAGGTGTGGAGCTACCTGGAAGTGCAGGAGCGCACCCTGAGCGAACAGTTTGCCGCCTTTGCCGCCGCTTTTGCCGCGCAGGATGCTGCAGCCACGCGCGTCAGCCGCCTGCCGGTTGCCATTCCCTATGCGGCCCGTTGGTGGCCCGCAGCGGGTTTCGATGCGCGGCAGGCGTTTGCCGTGCACGCGCGTGGCATCGCAGCGGTGATTGAAAACCAGGCAGGCTTGTCACCCAAGCGCCGGGCGTTCACCCTGTCGGCCGAGTTGTTCCTGATGCAGCACACCTGCCACTGGTATTGCCGTTCCAAAGCGGTGGCCTCGGCACGGCTGCTGGCGCGCCACACCACCACGTACCAGCAGGTGTTGCAAAGTGTCTCGCCCACCACGCGGGCGGCCTATGGGCAACTGGTTGGCATGCAGGGCTAGTGGGCCTATTGGGCTTGGGCTCATGCATTTGGAACATAATGCCCGCCCATGGAAACCAAATGGCTAGAAGATTTTGTGTCCTTGGCGGAAACCCGCAGTTTCAGCCGCTCGGCACAGTTGCGACATGTGACCCAACCGGCGTTCTCTAGGCGTATCCAGTCGCTAGAGGCGTGGGCGGGCACCGATCTGGTGGACCGCAGCAGCTACCCCACCCGGTTGACGGCGGCGGGCGAAACCCTGTATGACCAATCGCTGGAAGTGCTGCAAGCCTTGCAGAGCACCCGCGCCATGCTGCGCGGGCATAACAGTGCGGCCCAGGACGTGGTGGAGTTTGCAGTGCCCCATACCTTGGCGTTCACGTTTTTTCCTGCGTGGGTGTCAGAGTTGCGCGAGCGCTTTGGCCCGATCAAGAGCCGCCTCATCGCCCTTAATGTGCACGACGCCGTGATGCGCTTGGTGGAGGGGAGCTGCGATTTGCTGATTTCGTACCACCATGCGTCCCAGCCCTACCAGCTCGACGCCGACCGGTATGAGATGGTCAGCCTCGGGGAAGAGATGTTGGCCCCCTATTCCAAGCCCGACGCCGATGGCAAACCCGTTTTTTGCGTGCCGGGCAAACAGGGCGCACCCCTGCCGTACCTGGGTTACGCGCCAGGGGCATACCTAGGGCAAATGGTGGAGCTGATCCTCAAGCAGTCGGCGGTACCGGTGCACTTCGACCGGGTCTACGAAACCGACATGGCCGAAGGTTTGAAGGCCATGGCCCTGGAGGGGCTGGGCATCGCATTTTTGCCCTACAGCGCTGTCAAAAAAGACTTGCGCGCCAAAAAGCTGGTGAGTGCCTTGCCCGATTCTATGAAGTCGTTGCAAATCACCATGGAGGTGCGGGCCTACCGCGAACGCCCGACCGCACGGGAAACGGGCCGTGGCCTGAGCACGGCGCAGCGCGCACAGTCGCGCGCGCCCAAAGGCTCTGCCCAAGCCTTGTGGGATTATTTGCAAACACCACCAATTTCGGCGGGGTAATCGCGAGGCGCGATTTGGGACAATACGCGCCATGACCGACACCCTCTCCCCCGATACCCTCACCATTACCCGCCCCGACGACTGGCACCTTCACGTACGCGACGGCGTGGTGCTCAACACGGTGGTGCCCCACACGGCAGCCCAGTTTCAGCGCGCGGTGATCATGCCCAACACCAAGCCCCCCATCGTCACCGCCGCACAGGCCTTGGCGTACAAGGCGCGCATCCAGGCGGCAGTGCCCCCCGCCTTGCGGTTTGAGCCTTTGATGACGCTCTACCTCACCGACAACCTGCCCCCCGAAGAAATCGCGCGCGCCCAAGCCGCAGGGGTAGTTGCTGCCAAGTTGTACCCCGCAGGGGCCACAACCAACAGCGACGCTGGGGTCACCGACATCCGCAAGACCTACAAAACCTTGGAGGCTATGCAAAAGGCCGGGCTGCTGCTGCTGGTGCATGGCGAGGTGACCGACAAAGAGATTGACCTGTTTGACCGTGAGGCCGCGTTTATCGACACGCAACTCATCCCGCTGCGCAAAGACTTTCCCGAGCTGCGCATTGTGTTTGAGCACATCACGACCCAGGAGGCAGTGCAGTACGTGTCCGAGTCGGATCGCTTCGTGGCCGCCAGCATGACGGCCCACCATTTGCTGTACAACCGCAACGCCCTGTTTATGGGTGGCATCCGCCCCCATTTTTATTGCTTGCCGGTGCTCAAACGCGAAGTGCATCGGCAGGCGCTGGTGCGTGCGGCAACCAGTGGTTCGCCCAAGTTTTTCTTGGGCACCGACAGTGCCCCGCATGCATCGCACCTCAAAGAGCATGCGTCGGGGTGCGCGGGCTGCTACACCGCGCACGCCGCCCTGGAGCTGTATGCCCACGCCTTTGAGGCTGCTGGTGCGCTAGACAAGCTTGAAGGGTTCGCCAGTTTTCACGGTGCCGATTTTTACCAGTTGCCCCGCAATACCGACACCGTCACCCTGCGGCGAGAAACGTGGACGGTGCCCGAGAGCTTTGCGTATGGCGACGCGGCACTCAAGCCGCTGGGCGGCGGTGAAGCCTTGCGGTGGCGACTCGTATGAGCGCTGGCGCACGCGCTTGCATGAGGCGTTGGGGCAGGCGGTGAACCAGGCCATGGGTGCCGCCCAGGCACTGGCGGGCATTGATTGGACAGCCCCATGGCTGCAGCCCTGGCGCTGTGTGGGTGAGCAACTGGCCGCCCAGGTGGTGGCGGGCATGCCGGTCACCGATGCCTTGAACGCAACGGGCCGTGCCCCGGTGCAGTTTGTGCCCCAAAGCGCGCTGCCCCACGGGTGCGCGTATGAGCAACATATCTTTGCTACTGCCTGCGTGCCAACCCGCGAGGGGCTGCACGACTTTTTCAACGGTCTGGCCTGGATACTGTTTCCCCACACCAAAAAAAGGCTGAATGCTTTGCAGGCCGAGCAGATTGCGCACCGCGGCATACAGCCCGTACGCGGCGCGGCGCGCGATGCACTCACCCTGGTGGACGAAAACGCAGCCTTGTTGGTGGCCCCCGACCCACTGTGGGATGCCCTGTGCCACAAGGAATGGGGGCGTGTGTTTGGCACCCTGCGGCCACTGTGGCAGCACGCCTGGCCGGTGTTGTTTGGGCATGCGCTGCTGGAAAAGCTGGTGCACCCCCACAAATCCATCACGGCCCATGTCATCCGTGTGCAGCCAGCCAGCCCAACCGTGCCCGACATTGATGCCTGTGTGACCGACCTTCTGACGGAGTCGTGGTTGGTACAAAAGCCCTTTGCCCACTTGCCGGTGCTGGGGGTGCCGGGCTGGCTGGCGGCCAACGAGGACCCTGGCTTTTACAACGACCCGGCGGTGTTCCGTGCGGCCAGGCCACGCCAACTGCCTGCGCAAAGGCCATAAGATTGCTGGGCCCACGGCTAGGGACATTTGAAGTTTTCTGGCATACCACTACTATCTATTTCCACTCCACAGCGTGACTGCTTTGACAACTGTATGAAACGTATCTTTTTATTTTTGCTCACCAACGTGCTCGTCGTCGTCGTGCTCGGCATCGTGGCGAACCTGCTTGGCCTCAATAGGTTTATGACCTCCAATGGTCTGAACCTGGGCGCACTTCTGGGCTTTGCCTTGGTTATGGGATTTGGCGGCGCCATCATTTCCTTGCTGATCAGCAAGCCCATGGCCAAGTGGACTTCCGGTGTGCGGGTGATTGACCAACCCCAAAACGCAGACGAGGCATGGATCGTGGACACCGTGCGGCGGTTTGCCGACAAGGCTGGTATCCAGATGCCCGAAGTGGGCGTGTACGAAGGGGAGCCCAATGCGTTTGCGACGGGTGCCTTTAAGAACAGCGCCTTGGTGGCTGTGTCCACCGGCCTCCTGCGCGGCATGACACGCGAAGAGGTGGAGGCCGTCATCGCCCACGAAGTGGCCCACATCGCCAACGGCGACATGGTGACCATGACGCTTATTCAAGGGGTCATGAACACGTTTGTGGTGTTTGTCAGCCGCGTGGTGGGCTACTTGGTGGACAGCTTCTTGCGCAAAGGCGATGACCGCGAAAGCAGCGGCCCCGGCATCGGCTATTGGGTGACCACCATCGTGATGGACCTGGCGCTGGGCTTTGCCGCCGCCATTGTGGTGGCGTGGTTCAGCCGCCAGCGGGAATACCGTGCGGACGTCGGCGCCGCCCAGTTGATGGGGCGCAAGCAGCCCATGGTGAACGCCTTGGCCCGCTTGGGCGGAATGGCCGCCGGGGAGCTGCCGAAAACCGTGGCGGCCATGGGCATTGCAGGTGGCATCGGGCACTTGTTCTCCACCCATCCCCCGATCGAAGCGCGCATCGCGGCATTGCAGGCAAGCGACGCGGCCTAAGGCGTCCACGGGGCCGGTGCAGGGGCGCAGGCGGCCTTTGCGCCGGGCTCCTTGCGCCGCGGGTGGCGGGGTAGGCCTGCGGGGGGGCATGCAAATCCGCTATTCTTCGTACTCCGCAACACGTTCCCCCTTGGGGTCCATCCTCTAGTGCAAGAACCACATTCCGAGCCCCACGTCGCCAAAGAAGACAAGCGATCCTTTCTGCAAAAGCTCGCAGAGTTCATCCACCCCGGCCCCGACTCCATTCCAGAGTTGCTCGATACGCTGGCGGAAGCGGAGGACAACAAGCTCATTGGTACCGAATCACGCCACATGCTGGAGGGCGTGATCCGCATGGCAGACATGACGGCCGGCGATGTCATGGTGCCGGCGACGCGCATGGATTTGCTCGATATCCAGTCCACCCAAGACGCGCTCATGCATGCGGTGATTGACACGGCGCACTCCCGCTTCCCGGTGTATGACGGTGACCGGGACAACATCATTGGCATTTTGTTGGCCAAAGACTTGCTCAAGTTGCAACGTGCGCCCGAGCTCAACATTCGCGCCTTGCTGCGCCCGGCTGTCTTTGTGCCCGAGTCCAAGGGCCTCAATGATTTGCTGCGCGATTTCCGGGGAAATCGCAACCATTTGGCCATCGTGATCGACGAGTTTGGCCGTGTCGCCGGGCTCATCACCATTGAAGACGTGTTGGAGCAAATCGTCGGAGAAATTGAAGACGAATTCGACATCGCAGAGGACGACGGCGATATCTTCGCCTTGGTGGACAAGAGCTTTAGGGTCAGTGGCGATACGCCCTTGGAGCGCGTCAATGAGGCTTTTTCGGTGACGATGCAGGGCGCCGATCCACAGGATACGTTTGACACCATCGGCGGTCTGATCGCGCATGAAATGGGGCATGTGCCCAAGCGCGGCGAACGGCATCGCCTGTGCGGCCTCGAGTTCGTGGTGCTGCACACCAAGGCGGGTGCCGTGACCTGGTTCAAAGTCTCCCATGCGCCCGATGCGCCTGTGTCTGCCGGATGACTAGTGTGCAGGTCGCGGCAGGCAGACCGCTGCACCCCTGGGGCTGGGGGCTTGCGCTGCTGGCAGGTGTGCTGCATGCACTTTCCGTGGGCTGGCCTTTTTCGTTCGGCCTCAGTCAGGGCGACACCTTGTGGTGGCTGCAACTGGGCGCGCTCGCGGCGGTGGTGGCCCATGCCATGGGCGCGCAGTCTCCCGCCGTTGCGGCGCGTTGGGTTTGGCTGTTCACCACGGTGTGGCTGGCCGCTACCTTTGGGTGGTTGTTCATTGCCATGCACAAGTACGGCGGCCTTGCGGCCTGGCTCTCGCTGGTCGCGCTGGGGGCTCTGGCGGGTGCGCTAGCCACGTATTACGCGGGCGCGGTGTGGGTGTGGAAAAGGGTGTGCCCTACGCCAGGCTGGCCCGCGGTGCTCGGGTTTGCCTGCATGTGGCTGGCCGCTGAGTTGGCGCGGGGAACTTGGATGACCGGGTTCGGCTGGGGCGCGATCGGGTATGCCCATGTTGACGGACCGCTGCGTGTGTACCTGCCGCTGGTGGGTACCTACGGGGTTGCCGCCATAGCGGCGGGATGGGCGGCCAGTTGGGGGGTGGCGTGGCACCGGCGTCGCTGGCGTGGCGCAGTGCTGTGCAGCGCCTGCGTGCTGGCCCCGTGCCTGCTGCCAGCCCCTTGGTTGCAATGGACGCAGGCAACCACCACCTTGGAAGTCGCTTTGCTGCAAGGCAATATTCCGCAGAACGAGAAGTTTGAAGAAGGCACCGGCGTGCCCCTGGCCTTGGAGTGGTACCGCCAGGCCCTCACGCACACCACCGCAGACTTGGTGGTGGCACCCGAAACGGCCATTCCGCTCTTGCCCCAGCAATTGCCGCCGGGCTATTGGGACACACTGGTGGAGCACTTTGCCGGTGGACGGCAGGCTGCGCTGATCGGGATTCCGCTGGGGGATTGGGACAGCGGGTACACCAATTCGGTCATTGGTCTGTCGGCAGGTGCCGACCCCGTGTGGCGCTATGACAAGCACCATCTGGTGCCGTTTGGCGAGTTCATTCCGCCGTTTTTTCGGTGGTTCACCGACCTCATGCACATTCCCCTGGGCGACTTCCGTCGCGGGCCCTTGGGGCAAGCCTCCATGGTGGTGGGGCGTGAGCGGGTTGCGCCCAACATTTGCTACGAGGACTTGTACGGAGAAGAGTTGGCCACGCGGTTTACCTCTGCGGCCACGGCACCGACGGTGTTTGCCAATGTGAGCAATCTGGGCTGGTTCGATGACAGTGTGGCGCTGCAACAGCACCTCACTATCTCGCGGGCGCGCGCCCTGGAGTTTCAGCGGCCCTTTGTGCGCGCCACCAACACCGGGTCCACAGCCATCGTGTCCCACAACGGCGAAGTGACGGCCCTGTTGCCGTCGCAAATGCGTGGCGTCTTGCATGGCACGGTGCAAGGCCAATCGGGCATGACGCCTTTTGCGACGTGGGCCTCGCGCCTTGGCTTGTGGCCGCTGTGGGTACTGGTCGTGGTGGGCATGGGGCTGGCCTTTCGCCGCCGCCCTGCATAAGCCCGGTCTCGCCGCACCCTCGGCGACCGGGTGGGCCGGTGTCAACCCAAAGTAGAAATGTCCCCTTCTACCCAAAATAGAAATGTCCCCATTGGCTAAGGTTTAGGCGGTGGAGCTTGCAGGCACAGCCTGCGAAGGGCGTAGCCCGTAGCTGGCTGGCCCTGCGCGCGGTAGTGGGCTTGGATGGGTATCTGGGGTGAAGATGCCGCTGGCGCGTTGCGCGTCTTGGTGTTTGATCTGAGCCACGAGCGCAGCCAGTCGGTTGTGTTGCACCTTCACGGCTTGATCGATTCGCGTGTTG
>JARXAM010000137.1 GCA_029865845.1 Rhodoferax sp.
GCTTGCATGGCGGTGTGCATCTCGTCGCCGGTGCGGTCCAGGAAGCCGGTGTTGATGAAGGCCACGCGGCTTTGGGCGGCGGCAATGCAGGCCTTCAGGTTCACGCTGGTGCGGCGCTCTTCGTCCATGATGCCCAGCTTCACGGTGCTGTCGGGCAGGCCCAACATCTGCTCTACGCGGGTGAACAGCTCAGCCGCAAACGCCACTTCTGCGGGGCCGTGCATCTTGGGTTTGACGATGTAGACCGAGCCCTTGCGCGAGTTGCGGATGGCGTCTTTCTTTGTCTTCTTGAGGTCATGCAGGGCGATGGTGGTGGTGACCACGGCGTCCATGATGCCTTCGGGGATTTCTTTTGTGGTGCCGTCGGCCGCGGTGTAGGTGATGGCCGGGTTGGTCATCAGATGGCCCACATTGCGCACAAACATGAGGCTGCGGCCGTGCAGCTTCACGTCTTTCTTGCCGTCGGGCGCGGTGTACACGCGGTCGCCGTTCAGGCCACGGGTCAGCGTCTTGCCACCTTTCTCAAACTGCTCCACCAAGGTGCCCTGCAGAATGCCCAGCCAGTTGCCGTAGGCCAGCACTTTGTCTTCGGCGTCCACCGCGGCCACGGAGTCTTCCAGGTCGAGGATGGTGGACAGGGCCGCTTCCAGCACGAGGTCGCTCACGCCGGCTGCGTCTGACTTGCCGATGGTGGTGGTGCGGTCCAGACGCAAGTCCAAGTGCAGGCCATTGTGGATCAGCAGCACGCTGCTGGGGTTCTTGGCAGTGCCTTGGTAGCCCACGAACTGGGCCTTGTCGGCCAGCTTGGAGGTGCTGCCGTCTTTCAGTGTCACGACCAAGTCGCCCCCTTTGACGGCGTACGCTGTGGAGCCCACATGCGAGCCCTTCTTCAGGGGTGCGCAGCGGTCCAGCACATTGCGTGCATATTCAATAACCTTTTTGCCGCGCTTGGGGTTGTAGCCTTTGGGGCCCACTTTTTCGCAGCCCTTGTCTTCGCTGATCACGTCGGTGCCATACAGCGCGTCATACAGGCTGCCCCAACGTGCGTTGGCGGCGTTCAGGGCGTAGCGGGCATTGAGCACGGGCACCACCAGTTGAGGGCCGGCTTGGGTAGCCAACTCGGCATCCACGTTTTTGGTGGTGATCTTTACCTTCTTGGGGCTCTCCACCAAGTAGCCGATTTTTTCCAGAAAGGCCTTGTAGTGTGACATATCGCTAGGCTTGGACGCATCGCCTGCGGTGATGGGGCCGGGGTTGGCCTTGTGCCAAGTGTCCAGCTCGGTTTGCAGGCGGTCGCGCTCGGCCAGCAGGGCGATGTTTTGGGGGGCCAGGTCGGCCACGATGGCGTCAAACCCTTTCCAGAACGCCTCTGCGCTGATGCCGGTGCCGGGCAACACTTTGTCTTGGATGAAGGCGTGCAGGCTGGCCGCCACCTGAAGGCGGTGTTCTTTGATGCGATCGTTCTGGCGTGGGGCAGTGGTCGTCATGGTGGGCCTCTCAAAAGAAGGGACGTTCAACAAAAAAACGGGATGCGCAAGGGGGAAAGCCCTTGTGCTGTGGATGTACTGTATTCCATCCTTTGCGGATTTCTATATGGAAGAATATCAATCGATTTGTGACTTTTCAGGATGTAGTTCATGCCCATACGCCATCTGGTGTTGCTGAAGTTCAAAGCCGACACGGCCTTCGCACAGGTGCAAGCTACAGAAGCAGCGTTTGCCGCGTTGGCAAGCAAGATCAGCGCCGTGCAAAGCCTAGAGTGGGGCACCAATAACAGCCCCGAAGGCCTGGCCAAGGGCTTTACCCACTGCTTCAACCTCACCTTCGCCGATGAGGCCGCCCGCGCCACTTACTTGCCGCACCCTGATCACCTGGCGTTTGTTGAGCAGCTCAAGCCGACGCTGGACGATGTGCTGGTGTTGGACTACACGTTGTAATCTGTAGAAGTGAATACGCATATCCTTCACGATGATGTTGTATTTGAGAAATGCGGTACCCAACGTGGCCCTTGGATGGCCTATTGCTGTCCCTGTTTTAGGGTGCCCAAATATTTGTTGACGAAAGCAACTTCCCCCTCCGTTGAGTTTGTGAGGTGTGGCTAAAGTAGCGACAACATACGGCACCTTCATGTTATTTGTATCAAGGCCTGTCATATGAGAATTGAATCCATCCGCTTGAAAAATTTCAAAGCATTCCGCGATATTCATGTGCGGGACATACCTGCATTTTTCGTCGTGGTCGGTGCCAACGGTTCCGGCAAGTCCACGCTGTTCGATGTGTTCGGGTTTTTGCACGATTGCCTGAAGGGTAACGTTCGACAGGCACTGGACAAGCGTGGCCGATTTCGCGAAGTGATAAGTCGTGGTTGTGACCCCAAGCACGATTCAATACTCATCGAATTGCAGTACCGCATGGAAATCACGGGGGTAGAGCGGTTGGTCACGTATTCCCTGGAAATTTCCGAAGAGAACGGTGCCCCTATCGTTTTGCGCGAAGTTTTGCGATACAAGCGCGGGCGCTATGGCAGCCCATTTCACTTTTTGGATTTCTCCAAAGGTGAGGGGTACGCCATTACGAATGAGGAAGATTTCAAGCTGCTTGACGAGCAATTGGAAACAGAGAAGCAACAGTTGTCCGCAGACATGTTGGCCATAAAGGGCTTGGGCCAGTTTGAGCGATTCAAGGCGGCGAGTGCTTTTCGCAGGCTCATAGAAAACTGGCACGTCTCTGACTTTCACATCAGCGCTGCCCGTGGGCGTAAGGAGGCCTCGGGCGACACTGAGCACCTTTCAGAGAACGGGGAAAACCTGCCACTGGTTGCCCGCTATTTCTATGAGCAGCACCCCTCTGTCTTTCAAACCATTCTCTCCACCATGGCGCGCCGGGTGCCAGGTGTCAGTTCGGTGGAGCCGCGCTTGATGGATGATGGATACCTTACCTTGCGTTTTCAGGATGGGTCTTTCAAGACGCCTTTTTTGGATCGGTACGTGTCGGACGGCACCATCAAGATGTTTGCGTACTTGACGCTCTTGCATGACCCCAAGCCGCACCCGCTACTGTGCGTTGAAGAGCCAGAGAACCAGTTGTATCCGCAGCTAATGCAAGAGCTGGCGGAGGAGTTTCGAGCCTACGCCAAGCGCGGTGGGCAAGTGTTTGTTTCTACCCATTCCCCGGACTTCCTCAATGCCATGGAGCTCGATGAGGTGTGTTGGCTAGTTAAGAGGGAGGGCAGCACGGAAATACACCGCGCACGAGACAACGCGCAAGTTGCGGCGTACATGTTGCAAGGCGATCAGTTGGGGTATTTGTGGAAGCAGGGCTTTTTTGACGGGGTGGATCCGCAATGAGGGAGTTAGTCTTTTTGCTGGAAGAAAAGTCTGCTGCGGCCTTACTCGAAACGATGCTCCCCCGATTGTTGGATGCGGGCACTTCGTTTCGGCTGATTCCCTTTGAGGGTAAGCAGGATTTGCAAAGGCAAATGATGCGCAAAATTCGTGGATACGTGAATCCAAGGGCCCGCTTCATCGTTGTACAAGATCAGGACAGCTACCCTGATTGCAGAGTGCTAAAGGCACGATTGGCCGACTTGTGCGCCCAGTCGGGCCGCATGGCTGATTGCCTGATTCGAATCGCTTGTAAGGAGTTGGAGACTTATTACCTAGCGGACTTAGCGGCAGTTGAGCGTGCGTTGGGTATCACGGGTTTGGCCAGCAAGCAACAAGCGGAAAAATTCCGCATGCCTGATCGTTTGGGAAGTCCCAGCAAAGAATTGAAGTCACTCACTCGTGATCGTTATGAGAAGGTCGCGGGCTCAAGAAAAATGGGCATGCAACTTGATCTGGATAACGATCGATCGCCTAGCTTTCGTAATTTGATCAGCGGCATACGCGGGATGGAATCCGGTTTGCTTGCATCAGAGGGCCTGATATGACGGCACCTCATTCTGTGGAGCCCCACATCCTCCCCCTCGCAGGTATCCGCGTCGTCGAGTTCACCCACATGGTCATGGGCCCCACCTGCGGCATGACGCTGGGCGATTTGGGGGCCGAGGTCATCAAGGTCGAGCCCTTGGCGGGCGACAGCACGCGCAAGCTGCTGGGCAGCGGGGCGGGCTTTTACCCGCTGTTCAACCGCAACAAAAAGAGCATTGCGCTAGACCTTAAAAGCGCGGCGGGGCACGAGATCGTGCGCAAACTGATTGCCACGGCCGACATCGTGAGCGAGAACTTCAAAACCGAAACCATGCAGAAGCTGGGCTTGGATTACGCATCGCTGAGCAAGCTGGATCCGCGCCTGATATACGTGAGCCACAAAGGCTTTTTACCCGGCCCCTACGACCACCGCACCGCGCTGGACGAGGTGGTGCAAATGATGGGCGGCCTGGCCTACATGACCGGGCGGCCCGGTGACCCGCTGCGCGCTGGGTCAAGCGTGAACGACATCATGGGCGGCATCTTCGGTGCGGTGGGGGCCATGGCCGCGCTCATGCAGCGCCAGCAAACGGGCAAGGGCCAAGAGGTGCAAAGCGCCTTGTTTGAAAACAACATCTTCCTCGTGGCACAGCACATGATGCAGTTCGCCGTGACGGGCAAGGCCGCTGCGCCCATGCCCGAACGCATCTCGCCCTGGGGTATTTACGACGTGTTCAGCGTTAAAGACAATGAGCAGATCTTTCTGGCCGTGGTGGGCGACGGGCAGTGGAAAACCTTTTGCGAGGCCTTCGGCTACGCCGACCTGTTTGCCGACCCGCGCGTCACCACCAACAACGACCGCGTGCTGGCCCGTAGCTGGCTCATTCCCGCGCTGCGCACGCGCTTGGCGCAATTCAGCCGCGCCGACTTGGCGCAGCGTTTTGAGCAGGTGGGCCTGCCCTTTGCGCCCATCACCGATCCGCAGCATTTGTTTGACGACCCGCACCTCCAGGCTACCGGCGGGCTGGCGCCCATGGAGCTGCCCGATGGCCGCCAAACGCACGTGCCTTTGCTGCCCTTGACGCTAGGCGGCGAACGCCTGCGCCTGCGGCTGGACCCGCCCAAGCTGGGCGAGCACACCGATGCCCTGTTGCAAAGCCTGGGCTACAGCGCAGACGATGTGGCTGCGCTGCATACGCAAGGCGTGGTGCTCTAAAAAAACGTGCTGCCCTTCAGCCCACCCGGAGTCAGTGATGGACAAACTCAAGCAACTCGAATCTTTCGTCTCGGTCGCCACCCGTGGCAGCCTCACAGCGGCCGCCCATGCCGAGGGTGTGGCCCCTGCCATCATGGGGCGCCGGTTGGATGCGCTGGAGGAGCGCCTGGGCGTCAAGCTCCTGATCCGCACCACCCGTCGCATCACCCTCACGCACGAGGGCAGTGCCTTTTTGGAGGACTGCCAGCGCATCATTGCCGATGTGGCCAATGCCGAGGCCAGCGTGAGCGCAGGCGGGGTGAAGGCGGCAGGCCATTTGCGCATTACCGCGCCGGCTGGGTTTGGCCGCCGCCATGTGGCACCGCTGGTGCCCAAGTTCCGTGAGCTGCACCCGGACGTGACGATTTCGCTCAACCTGAGCGACCGCGTGGTGGACATTGCGGGCGAGGGCTTTGACTGCGCCGTGCGCGTGGGCGACATGCCCGACTCGTCGCTGGTTAGCGTGCGCATGGCAGACAACCGCCGCCTGTGCGTGGCCACACCGGGCTACCTCAAGCGCCACGGCACGCCCAAAACGCCTGCAGACCTGAGCCGCTTTCATTGCCTCACGCTGTCCAGCGACGCGTCCCAAACCCGGGGCTGGGCCTTCAAGCTGCCAGCGGCCAAGGGCGAACGCGCTGATGCGGGTGAGGTGATTTATCTCCGGCCCGCCGGTCCGCTGGACTGTAGCGATGGGCAGGTTTTGCACGACTGGTGCTTGGGTGGCTACGGCATTGCCTGGCGCAGCCTTTGGGAAGTGGAAAACGAGATAGCGGCCGGTCGTCTGGTCGCGGTGCTAGAGGACTATGCCGCCCCGCCCAACGGCATTTATGCCGTCTTCCCCCAACGCAAACACATGCCCCTGCGCGTGCGCCTGTGGATCGACTTCATCAAAGAGCGCTACGGCGCGCCGGGGTACTGGAACAAGGCGTGATTCATTCCTGATCCAAGCCCATGAGCCGTTCTCGCAGCGCAAGGGTTTACCGATCAGTCTCTGCATGGTTTGCTTGTGCGGTCTTGGGGGACTTGCGTGTCATTGCAGCGCTTCGCCTCGCGCGCTCCATGGGTTGGCGCTCATGACGGGAGTCCCAGTGCTTGCCGAGTTGGTGCCCACCAAAACGACATGGGCACCGCCCACAGGTTTTCACCAAACGGCACCACCTCCCGTCCGGTGTACAGCACGATGCCGCGTTGGAAGATAGCGCTCTCGGTATCTTGCAAATGCCGTAGGCCTTTGAAGTCTTTGGCGTCCACCGTGGCGCTGGCTTTTACCTCGATGCCGGTGATCTGCCCCTTGCGGTTCTCGAGAATGAAGTCCACCTCGATGTGCGTTTGCGTGCGGTAGTGCCAAAGGCTTAGGCGCGGCGCTGAAAACGCGACATGCTTGAGCAGCTCGGTCAGCACAAACGTTTCCACGGCGCTGCCGGGCAGGCCCGGTAATGCGGCCATGCTTTGTGGTGTATGGCCCTGCAAGTGCGCGAGCAGGCCGGTGTCCGGCAAAAACACCTTGGGCGCTTTGACGAGGCGTTTGGCTGGATTGCGCTCCCACGAGGGCAGGCGTACCACCAGAAACAGCATTTCCAGCAAGGCGAAATAGCGCTTGAGGGTGGTCTGAGGCAGCTTGGCGGTCCGGGAGAGTTCGGCCAGATTGAGCAGAGATGCGCTGCGGTGCGCGAGCAGTTGCAACAGGTTAGGGATTTCGGTGAGTTGCTCCAGGTTGGCCAATTCGCGCACGTCGCGTTGCAGTACCGCTTGCATATAGCGGTTGAACCATGCGTCGCGCCGGTTGGCGGTGGCACGTGCGGTGGCTTCCGGAAAGCCTCCGCGCGTGAGCCGGGCGATGAGGTCCGATTTGTCGCAGGGGGGAATGTGCAAAGCCGACCAATCGCCGTGAAACAGGGCGTCCGCACGATTGAGCGTGGACGCGTCTGACAATTCGGCGCACGACAAGGGCCAGAGTGACAAGACCTCCATGCGGCCCGCCAAGGAGTCGGCAATGTCGGGCAACAGCAGCACATTGGCCGAGCCGGTGAGTAAAAAGCGGCCTGGTGTGCGCTGCCGGTCTACCGCAGCTTTGATGGGCAGCAACAGCTCTGGTGCGCGCTGCACTTCGTCCAATGTCACTGGACCCTCCAGCCCGTTGATGAAGCCTGTCGGATCGGCCTTGGCCGCGCTGAGCACTGCAGTGTCGTCCAGTGTGAGGTAGCGGCGCGGCGGTGTGCCTGTGCCGTCATCCCCTGCAGATTGCACCAGTGTGCTTTTCCCCGTTTGTCGAGCACCATTGATCAAGACCACGGGCGTGTCGCTCAGGGCATCTCGCAATAGAGGTGCAATGTGTCTGGTGTGCATTGGTGCATTTTAGTGGTTGATTTTCAACCATTCAATGGACGAATTTATATGAATTTGTACGATAAGAGAAGCGCGGTGTCGGCAGGCAAACAGCGCTTTTTACCCATTCCACGGGTGCCGGGCGCCCCCCCAACCGGCCTACCCCAGCAAGCCGGTTATCGATGAGGGCGCCGCGGGCTTTACTGGGCGTCTTCTTCCGAGGCTACGTCCAATGCATCTTCCAGCGTGTCGCTTTCCATCGTGGCGATCTCGGCGCAATGCACGCCGT
>JARXAM010000029.1 GCA_029865845.1 Rhodoferax sp.
CCAGCCAGCTAAAGCCCCGGGTCAGGCCCGAAGTGGCAATGCCGATGGGCTCTTGGCTGTCCAAAAACGCCTGCAGGCTGTCAAACGCGGGCGGATTGAACTGCGAGGCACGCAAAAAATCCAACAAGCTCTCGCGCCGGCCATCGCTTTCGGCCAGCACCAGCAAGCGTTGCTGCGTGTTGCGGGCGTGTCGCTGGAGCAGGGCCAGTGGCTCTTCGGTGCCCCGCACCACCGCCAGGTCCGGCAAGGGACTTACCTCGGTGAATTCTGTGCCCTCGGACTGCGCACGAAGGGCCAGTTGGGCGTGCGCATTGGCCGTGGCGTAAAACTGCTCGGTACCCAGAAATAGACTCTCGGGCGGCAACACCGGGCGGTCCGGGTCGCCGTGTACCAAGCGGTACCGGTCTTTGGTGTCTTGCCAAAAGCGCTGGAAGGCCGGTTCCAAATCGCCATGCAGGACCACGGTCGCATCGGCACCCAGGTAGTCGAACACGGTGGCAGTTTCGTCAAAAAAAAGCGGCAAGTAGTACTCGATACCGGCGGTGGCCACGCCGTTGCCAATGTCTTTGTAGATGCGGCTCTTGGTCGGGTCGCCGTCCAGCAATTCGCGCCAGCGGCTGCGGAATTTGGCGCGGGCGTTGTCGTCCATGGGGAACTCGCGGCCGGGTAGCAGGCGCACCTCGGGCACCGGGTACAAACTGCGCTGGCTGTCCGGGTCAAAGGTGCGGATGCTGTCGATCTCGTCGTCAAACAGGTCCACGCGGTAGGGCACTTGGCTGCCCATGGGGAAAAGGTCTATCAATCCGCCGCGCACCGCGTATTCGCCGGGGCTCACCACCTGCGTGACGTGGCTGTAACCGGCCAGCGTGAGCTGGCTCTTGAGACGCGCCTCGTCCAGCGTTTGCTTGACCTTGAACGAGAAGGTGTAACCCGCCAGAAAGCGGGGGGGGGCCAGACGGTACAGCGCGGTGGTGGCCGGCACAATGACCACGTCGGCGCCGTTTTCCTTGTCACGCTGGCTGATGCGCCACAGCGTAGCCAAGCGCTCGCTGATCAAATCCTGGTGTGGCGAAAACGTGTCGTAGGGCAGGGTTTCCCAGTCGGGGAAGAGGGCGCAACGCAGTTCGGGCGCGAAGAAAGCAATTTCTTCCAACAAACGCTGAGCGTCACTGGCGTCTGCGGTGACCACTGCCATGGGCTTGCCCGCCGCTTTTTCTCGGATACCCAGGCGTGCAAGCAACATCGCGTCGGCCGAGCCTAGGGGGCGGGGCAGGGTAAAACGTTTGCCGGGGGTGAGCTTGGGAAGATCCATGGGTTCAATCTATGCCGGAGGCGGCCAATGGGGAAGCGGACAACCTGCGAAGCGCGGTACATCGCGATGGGTAAAACCCTTGATTTTAGAATGTCAGGCTTGACTATGCGCCACTCCACCACCATCTCCCCCTCCCACAACGCGTCCGCCCGCGACACGAGCGATGCCGCGCCCCCGAAGATGTGGGCACTGGTTCCCTGCGCGGGCAACGGCAGTCGCTCGGGTGCCGCAGGCCCCAAGCAATACGCCATGCTTGAGGGCTTGCCCATGGTGCAGCACACGCTGCGGGCATTGGCGGGAGTCCAGCGTCTGGCGGGCCTATTGGTCGTGGTGTCTGCGGGGGACGTTTTTTTTGATACCGCAGAGCGACCGCACGGGGTGCCTGTGTGGGTCGCCCATTGTGGCGGGGCGACGCGTGCGGGCAGTGTGCGCAATGGGCTAGAGGCCCTGCTATCCCACGGCGCGCAATTACATGACTGGGTGCTGGTGCACGACGCGGCGCGGTGCCTGATCACGCCCGCTGACGTCAATCGCCTGATCGATGCCTGCCAACACGACGCGGTGGGTGGGCTGCTGGCCCTCAAGGTTGCGGACACCCTCAAGCAAGACCTGCATGGCCGGGTCCGAGCCACGGTAGACCGCAGTGACAAATGGCTGGCCCAGACACCCCAAATGTTTCGTGTCGAAGCCCTGCAATCGGCGTTGCACGCCGCAGGCGACGCGGTGACCGACGAAGCCAGCGCGCTGGAATGTGTGGGCCTGAGCCCCCTGCTGGTCGCAGGCAGCGCACACAACTTCAAGGTCACGTACCCGCAAGACTTTGCGTTGGCGCAGGCGGTGTTGGCGATGCGCAGGCACACATGAACGCACACACGAGCGCGCACGCGCCGACGCTGAGACCTTGTAATGGCTCACATTTTTTTGAAGGTTGAACACAGTTTATGAACATCCGCATCGGCGAAGGCTGGGACACGCATCAGTTGGTCGAGGGCCGCAAGCTCATACTGGGCGGCGTAGAGATTGCCCACACCAAAGGCCTGCTGGGTCACTCCGATGCCGATGCGCTGCTACACGCTATCACCGACGCCTTGCTCGGCGGGGCGGCCTTGGGCGACATTGGCAGCCACTTTCCCGACACCGATCCCCAGTACCACGGCGCCGATTCCACTGTGTTGTTAGCCAAAGTGGCGGCAGACCTGCGGGCGCGCGGATACGACATCATCAACCTGGACAGCACCGTGATCGCACAAGCGCCCAAGCTCGCGCCGTATATCCAGGCGATGCGGGCACGCATTGCGCAGGTACTCGATCTCGATATCTCCCGTGTGAACGTCAAGGCCAAAACAGCTGAAAAAATGGGCCCGGTGGGAGAAGGGCGTGCCATGGAGGCACGCGCTGTCGTGCTGTTAAGCGTCAGTTAAGCGCGGGCAGAGGCGCCGGGAGGCGCCGTACGCGTGGCCTTGCGCAGGCGAATGTGCGCCGCCAGCCCACCACCGTTGGCCTCGGCCAAAGAAAATGTGCCACCCATGCGTGCAATGGTTTTCTCCACAATCGCCAACCCCAGGCCTGCGCCATTGGCTGCCGTGCGCGCTGTTTCGCCCCGATAAAATGGCTGGGTAAGGTGTACCAACTGATCGGGTGCCACTCCAATGCCGTGATCACGGAATTTCACCAGTACCCATGGATCGCGCACCACCGCAGATATGTGGATCTCGGCTACCCCCGTCAGCACAGATTTGCCGTAGCGGCGCGCATTTTCCAAGAGGTTGTTAAACACCCTGGCGAGTTCCACCTCGTCCACGTGGACACCGCATTCGGGCTCGATCTCCAGACGCACCCGGATATCGGGTAACCCCCGCAGAGGGAATACACAGGAATTCACGAGGTCGCGTAGATCGATCGTCGCCAGGTTGACCCTGCTGGGCCGCGCGTATTCGAGAAACTTGTCAATGATCGCGTCGAGCTGCGAGATGTCTGCCACCATCAGCGCACGGGCGTCGAGATCGTGCACGCTTAACTCGGTCTCCAAGCGCAAGCGCGCCAACGGGGTTCGAAGGTCGTGGGAAATGCCTGCCAACATCAAGGTGCGTTCTTGCTCTACCTTGGCCAGCTTCTGGGCCATCCGGTTAAAGCCAATATTGACTTCGCGAATCTCGCTGGTGTTGACGTGTTCGTCCAGTTGGCTGCTGCTGAAATGACCGTCCAGCATGCGGCTCGCTGCAAATGACAACTCTTTCAAAGGGCGGTTGATGAGTCGCGTGATCACCGCAGCGCCTGCCAGCGACAAGGCCGCCGTCACCAGCAACCACCGCAACCACGGCGTGCCGTTAGCGGGCTTGAAATTGGCGGCATCGGTTTGCAGCCAGTAGCTTTGAGGGCCCAACGAGAAATTGACCCATATGCCCGCTTGGCCGTTGACTTGGGTGGCCACAGGCGTGTCGGGCCCCAGCAGGCTGGCGAGCTGGAGCAACACCCGCTGGTTGATGGCATCACTGCTTTTGGTGTCCATGAAGTCGCCGGATTTGCGCTCAATGAGGTTGAGCCCCACGCTGTCTCGCATGGTCTGCATCACCGCCGCGCGGTACGGCAACTCCACGGCACCTATCGTGGCCCGGCTTAGGTGAACTTGGGCGGCCAGCAATTGCGCGGTTTGCATGGCCCGCGAATCGAGTTCTATGGTCCGCAAAGTTTGCAACCACGCCACCACACATCCGGTCAACAAAATGGCCAGCAACACAAAGGTGCGCCAGAACAAACTGAATTCGGAGAACGGCCAACGCCACAGGCCGGGTGCCTCGTCAGCGAAGTCGGCCCCCGGGCGACTGACTACAAAGCTGGGCGAGGGTTTGTGCAAAGCGGAACGCCGATTCAAGGGGTCGGGTCGTCAGGCACAAACACATATCCCACACCCCACACCGTCTGAATGAGCCGGGGCTGGGCAGGGTCGACCTCCAGCAGTTTGCGCAGGCGGGAAACTTGCACATCGAGGCTGCGGTCAAAGGGTTCAAACTCTCGGCCTCTGGAGAGTTGGGCCAGCTTTTCCCGTGTGAGTGGAATACGGGGATGGCGAACCAGGGCCTTGAGCATCGCAAACTCGCCGGTTGTCAGCGTGATATCGTGCGGGCCTTTTTTGAGGGTGCGCAGGCCCAAATCGAATGAAAATTCCCCAAACCGGATTAACTCGTTGTCGGAAGACGGTGCGCCTGGTGCCTCTGCTGTGGGCCTGCGCCGCAACACCGCGTGGATGCGGGCCAAAAGCTCGCGGGGGTTGAAGGGCTTGCCCAAATAGTCATCGGCCCCGACCTCCAAGCCGACAATCCGGTCCACATCCTCGCCTTTGGCGGTCAGCATGATGATCGGGGTGGTTTCATTGGCCGCCCGAAGCCGGCGGCAAATCGACAAGCCATCCTCACCAGGCATCATCAGGTCGAGCACGATCAGGTCGACGGTTTCGCGCATCAGTATGCGATTGAGAGCCTTGCCATCTTCTGCGAGGATGACTTCTAGCCCTTCTTGCGTCAGGTAGCGCCGCAACAAATCACGGATACGGGCATCGTCATCCACGACAAGAATTTTGTTGGACCGACCAGAGGGTGCTTGCATGGCGTTTGGGATCAATATTCAGAGCGATATAGCAGAGACTACCCGGGGCTGTTCGCTGACGAATAGCTCGTCGGATGGTACGTGAAAAACGGTGCTGACTGCAAACGCGATGGCCCTAGATTGCTACAAAATGTGATGCAACTATTGCGCAGCCCACCCACCGTCCATGTTCCAAGCAACGCCGCGCACGTTGTCGCCAGCGGGAGAGCAGAAAAACACCGCCAAAGCACCCAACTCTTCGGGCGTGGTGAACTGCAGCGAAGGCTCTTTTTCACCCAACAGTTGCTTGGTGGCTTCTGCGTTGCTGATGCCTTGCGCAGCGGCCTTGGCATCCACCTGCTTTTGCACCAGGGGGGTCAGCACCCAGCCGGGGCAAATGGCGTTGCAGGTCACACCCGTCGTGGCGTTTTCCAGCGCGGTCACCTTGGTCAGCCCCACCACACCGTGCTTGGCAGCGACATACGCCGACTTTTCAGCCGAGCCCACCAGGCCGTGGACGGATGCCACATTGATGATGCGGCCCCAGTGGTTGGCCTGCATGCCGGGCAGGGCCAGGCGGGTGGCGTGGAAGGCGCTGCTCATGTTGATAGCGATGATGGCGTCCCATTTCTCGATGGGGAAGTTTTCGACCCGCGCCACATGTTGGATGCCTGCGTTGTTGACCAGAATGTCCACACCGCCGAAAGTCGTCTTGGCGTGCTCGATCATGGCTGCGATCTCGTCAGGTTTGCTCATGTCTGCACCGTGGTAGGTCACTTGCACGCCCAGGGCGGCCACTTCGGCCTTGGGGCCTTCGACGTCGCCAAAGCCGTTCAGCACGATGTTGGCGCCTTGCGCGGCCAGTGCCTTGGCGATACCCAAACCGATGCCGCTGGTGGAGCCGGTAACGAGGGCGGTTTTACCTTTCAACATGCGTCTTCCTTCACAAAGTGGTGGGGGGATTCCATTAGGATGTGGTCATTATCAAACGAGTGATTGCACCATGGCTGAACCTACGCTGAATTACGTACCCTGCGCTGACGCTAAT
>JARXAM010000110.1 GCA_029865845.1 Rhodoferax sp.
AATTCACCTGGGTGAAGTAAGCATGCGATGGACATGGGCAGCCCGCCAAAGTGCGCGCTTGCTGGGCCAGGGAGCGCTGGTCGCCGCTGCAGTGGGGGTGCTGAGCTTTGCCATGACCCGCGCCCTGCCCGGCGACGCCGCTTACCGCATTGCCGCAGGCCGCTATGGCTATGACATGGTGGACTCCGCCGCCGCCGAGGCGGTGCGCGCAGAGCTGGGGTTGGACCAACCCGCCTGGCAGCAACTGCTGCACTGGCTGGGGGATCTGCTTCAGTTGCGGCTGGGCACATCTATGGTGTCAGGCGACCCGGTCATCGATGAAATCACGCACCAACTCGGCCATACCCTCCAGCTCTCGCTGGCAGCGTGGTTGCTGGCTGCGTCCATGGGGCTGCTGCTGGGCATCTGGTCTGCCTTGGGCGGTACACACTGGAGCGCACGCTGGATTCAGCCCCTGTGCACGGTGCTGCGCGCCAGCCCCGCCTTTGTGCTGGGGGTGGTGCTGATGCTGGCACTGGGTGTGCATCTGGACTGGTTGCCCGTGGCCGGGCATGGCGACCCCATCGATGTCGTGCTGCCCGCGTTGACTTTGGCACTCACGCTATTGCCGGGCATGACCCAAGTGGTCAGCCAACGCTTGCAGCAGGTGCTGGCATCGGACGCGTTTGAATTTGCCTTGACCAAGGGCATGCCATTGCACGCCGCCCTGTGGCGACACGGGTTGCCCCCGCTGGCGCTGGGCACGCTGGCCTACGCTGGCATGCAGTTGGTGTTGCTGGTTGAGGGCATGGTGGTGGTGGAAAGCCTGGTGGCCTGGCCCGGCATTGGCCACGCGCTGGTGCATGCCATTCTTGCGCGCGACGTGCCCATGATTCAGGGCACCGCACTGGCCATGGGGCTGCTGTTTGTGCTGCTCAACGGGGCGATGGACACCACCGTGCAATGGCTGGACCCGCGCCTGCACACGCCCGCCGCTGCCACCCGTCCAGAAGGCCCCCCATGAAGCACCTGCACCGATCCACAGCCACAGCCCCCACCACGCCCGCCTTCCCTCCTGCACCAGGGCCCCAACCATGGCAGCAGCCACGGCGGCCGCTTGGTATTGCAGCGCTGGTGCTGCTGGCCGTCTTGCTCTTGGGCCTGCTCACCGCCTGGCGTGGCTATGACCCGGCTATTCAGCATCTGGACCATGCGTTGGCAGCCCCCGGTGCCACCCACTGGCTGGGCACAGACCATCTGGGTCGTGACCTGCTGGCTCGGCTGGGCCAGGCGGTGCGGGTGTCGTTGTGGTTGGCATTGGGTTCGGCACTACTGGCCGTGGGGTTGGGCACGTTGCTGGGCCTGTGGGCCGCATGGTATGGGGGGTGGGCAGACCGCACACTGTGCCTGTGCGCTGATGGGGTTGCCGCCATCCCTGGCCTGCTCTGGGTGCTACTGGTGGCCGCGCTGGCACCCGGCCAAAAGTGGGCGCTCTACAGCGGGCTGGTGCTCACCGCGTGGGTGGAGTTTTTCCGCCTGGTGCGCAGCCGCGCCAGCCTCACACTGGCGGGGGACGCGGTACAGGCAGGGCGCTTGCTGGGTTTTGGGGCACCCTACCTGCTGCGCTGGCATGTGCTGCCCCCATTGCGTGCCGACCTGGTGCGCCTGTGGAGCTACGCCGTCGCCAACGCCGTGTTGGCGGTGGCCGCCCTGGGGTTTGTGGGTGTGGGCCTGCGCCCGCCCACGGCAGAACTGGGCCTGATGATGACCGAAGCCCTGCCCTACTACGACGAAGCGCCCTGGCTGCTGGCAGCCCCGGTGTTGCTGCTGGTGGCGGAGGTGGCCGCCTTGCAGTCCGCCACCGGACTGCACCCGAAAGACACGCCATGAGCACCGCCTTGTTGCAGGTGAGCGACCTGCGCATCCACCTCCAGCCCGGCCCCCACGCGCCCCAAGGGCGCACCCTCTTAGAGGCGTGCAGCTTTGTGCTCAACGCGGGAGAGCGGCTCACCATGGTGGGCGAATCCGGTGCCGGCAAATCCTTGCTGGCACAAGCCATCATGGGCACTTTGCCTGCGACCATGCAGGCCAGCGGCTCTGTCTGCATCGGCGGTGTGGCCACCAATGGCCAACGCGCCTTGACCCACGCCCTATGGGGCCATGGCGTGATCATGCTGCCCCAAGAACCCTGGTCTGCACTCAACCCGCTGATGCGCATGCAAAGCCAAGTGGCAGAAGCCGCCCGCTATGCACGCGGGCTGCCATGGCACCAGGCGCAGAACGCAGCGATCCGCGGCTTGCATGCGCTGGGGGTGGGCCACGCGGCACGGCAATGGCTGCATCAGCTATCGGGTGGCATGGCGCAGCGCGTGGGCCTGGCCTGCGCCAGCGTGGCACAAGCGCCCTTGCTCATTGCCGATGAGCCCACCAAAGGCCTGGACCCCGATGCATGCCAACAGGTCGCGCAGTGGCTGATGGACGCGCAATCGCAGGGACAGGCCCTGCTCACCATCACCCATGACCTGAACCTGGCCCAGCAACTGGGCGGCCAGATCGCCGTATTGCGCCAGGGCCGTATCGTGGAACAAGGCCCGACGCAACAGGTGCTACAGCACCCACACCATGCCTACACGCAGGCGCTGGTGGCGACACAACCCCGGCATTGGCCCGCCTACCCGTTCGCGGCGCGCCGCGACGGCCCGCCCTTGCTGCACGCCACAGGTTTGCGCAAGCGCTACGGCACCCGCACCGTGTTAGATGACCTGGACCTGACGCTGCACGCAGGCGAGGTGCTGGCCATCAGCGGTCCTAGCGGCTGCGGCAAAACCACGCTGGGCAATGTGTTGCTAGGGGTGACGCAGGCGGATGCGGGCCATGTGCAGCGTGCGGCACTACCCGCCTGGAAATTTCAAAAGCTCTACCAAGCCCCCCCGGCAGCGTTTTCGCCCGCGCGCACCTTGGGCCAAGCCCTGCACGACGTGCGCAGGCTCCACCGCCTGCCAGATTCCGGACAAGCCACGTGGATGCGCGCCTTGGGGCTGGACGCCGCGCTGCTGGATCGCCTACCGCACGAAGTATCCGGCGGCGAACTGCAACGCTTTGCCCTGCTGCGCCTGATGCTGCTGCAACCGGCATTCGTGTTTGCAGACGAGCCCACCTCGCGCCTGGACCCCATTACCCAGCACACCACCATGCAGCTGCTATGCGACTTCGCAAACCAGACCGGCTGCAGCGTCCTGCTGGTGAGCCACGACGCCGACCTCGCCCGCTCCAGCAGCCACCGCCACGTCCGTCTACCCCAGCACCCCGCCCGCCCGAGCGCTAACGGCTGCCCGACCTAAGCGCGCTCCGCGCCACCGCCTTTTTGCAGGCGCGCAAACGTCTTGCGAAACTTCGCCACTTTGGGCGCGGCCACGGCCATGCAATACCCCTGCGTGGGGTTGCGGGCAAAAAAATCCTGGTGGTAATCCTCAGCGGGCCAGTAGTTGTGCAGCGGCAGCACCTCGGTCACGATGGGCCGGGCGTAGTGGGCACTGGCGGTGAGCTCGGCGATGATGGCCTGGGCCTCAGCCTCCTGCTGCGGCGTGGAAAAGTAAATGCCGCTGCGGTACTGGGTGCCCGTGTCGTGGCCCTGGCGATTGAGGGTGGTGGGGTCGTGGATCACAAAGAAAATCTCCAGCAGCTCGCGGGTGCTCACCTGCGCCGGGTCGTAGGTGAGCTTGACCACCTCGTTATGGCCGGTGGTGCCGGTGCACACCGCTTCATAGCTGGGCTGCTGCAAATGCCCGTTGCAATAGCCGGACTCCACGTCCAGCACGCCCATCACCTCCACAAACACGGCTTCGGTGCACCAGAAGCAGCCGCCTCCCAGGGTGATGGTGTGTGGGTGGGTGTGCATGGGGTGCTCCTGAAAAAAGGGTTGTGGCCAATGCGCAGTGCGCAGAGATCGTATGACGCGACTGCATCTTACGAACAAGCGGACGGGGTGGGGGCGGCAAGGAGAATGCCCCCGCGTGGATTGACACCCCCAAGCCGCGTGGCTATATTAATAACCAACCAGTCAGTAATTTATGTGCCCGCTCCCAGAACTCCGTCAACTCGCTGCACAAGCATGTGGAAAACGCGCCCGGCGCAAAGACGCCCGGCCCGGCGAACTGCTGGATGCTGCGCTGGCGTTGTTTGTAGAAAAAGGCTTCGCCGCCACCCGCGCCGAAGAGGTCGCCAAACGGGCTGGGGTCTCCAAAGGCACCCTGTTTTTGTACTTTTCGAGCAAGGAAGAGTTGTTCAAGGCGGTGGTGCGCGAGAACATTTCGGGGCGTTTTTCTGAATGGAATACCGAGCTGGAAACTTTCGAGGGCAACAGCGCAGACCTGCTGCGGTCCTGCGTAATGTCCTGGTGGGAGCGCGTGGGGTCTACAAAAGCGTCTGGCATTTCCAAGCTCATGATGAGTGAGGCGGGCAACTTTCCCGAACTGGCAGCGTTCTACCAAGAAGAGGTGGTGCAGCCCGGCAACGCCCTGATTCGCAAGGTGCTGCAACGCGGGGTGGATGCGGGCGAGTTCCGCAACCTGAACGTGGAATATGGCGTGTACCTCTTGCTCGCGCCCATGATGTTTCTGGCCATGTGGCAACACGCGATGAAACCCTGCGTTTCGCCAACTGAGACGTTTGACCCTGCTCTGTACCTGCAAACCCATATTGACAACCTGCTGATGGGCCTGGCCGTGCGCCCTGCTGCCCCGCTACCGCGAGAGCTGTGAATTTATGAAACCCTGGATGAAGTGGACAACCCTGGCTGTGGGCCTGACCGTGATGGCGGCTGTAGGCATGCGCCTGGCAGGTGACCGGGCGGCAAAAAAAGAGGCCTTGGCCGTTCAACAAGCGGCACTGCAACAGCCGGTGACGCTGGAGCTTGGCCCCCACGACGTGGTGCACGCCCGCACGGTGGAGCTGCTGCGCTCGTTGCCGGTGTCGGGCCCCATCCGGGCCGTGAACGCTGCATTCGTTAAGGCGCGGGTGGCAGGCGAGCTTCAGGCGCTGACCGTGCGCGAAGGCGACGCCGTGGTAGCCGGCCAGGTGGTGGCCCGGGTGGATGCCACGGAATACCAGGCACGCAGCCGCCAGGCGCAACAACAAGCAGAAAGCGCCAAGGCCCAGGTGGACATTGCGCGCCGCACCCTCGACAACAACCGCAAGCTGATGGAGCAAGGCTTTATATCGCCCACGGCGCTAGAGTCGTCCGCTGCCAACCTCGCTGGCGCACAAGCCACTTACCAAGCGGCGCTCTCGGGTGCCGACGTCGCCGCCAAAGCCCTGGAAGACACCGTGCTGCGCGCCCCCATTGCAGGGCAAGTGGCGCAACGGCTCTCTCAGCCCGGTGAACGTGTCTCTGTCGATGCGCGGGTATTGGAGCTGGTGGACCTGCGCCGACTGGAAGTGGAAGCCAACCTCGCTGCTGCCGACTCGCTGCGGGTCAAGCCCGGCCAAGGTGCCACCTTCATGGTGGAAGGCTCTGCCCAACGCTTGCATGCCCGCGTGGCGCGCATCAACCCCAGCGCGGTGGCCGGTAGCCGCGCGGTACTGGTGTACCTAAGCCTGGACGCGCCCGAAGGCCTGCGCCAAGGGCTGTTTGCCCAAGGCAGCGTGACCATCGGCACCAGTCGCACACTGGCCCTGCCGGTCAGTGCGGTACGCACCGACAAACCGCAACCCTATGTGCAATGGGTGCAGGACGGCAAGGTGGCCCACCAAACAGTGGAACTGGGCGAACGCGGCGAAGCCGACGGCGTGGCCATGGTGGCCGTGACGGGCATTGCGGAGGGCGCGGCGGTATTGGCCGGCGCAGTGGGTGCCCTGCGTGCGGGTACGGCGATCAAAACTGCAGCGGGTAGCAACTGATGTGGTTCACCCGCGTTAGCCTCCAAAACCCGGTTTTGGCCACCATGGTCATGTTGGCCTTTGTCGTGCTGGGCCTGTTTTCTCTACAACGACTGCAGGTGGACCAGTTCCCAAATATCGACTTCCCGGTGGTGGTGGTGATCACCGACTACCCCGGTGCCTCTCCCGAAATTGTGGAAAGCGAAGTCTCCAAAAAAGTGGAAGAAGGCGTCAACGCAATCGCTGGCATCAATGCCCTGACCTCGCGCAGCTACGAAGGGCAGAGTGTGGTGGTCATTGAGTTTGGCCTGCACGTCGACGGCCGCAAGGCTGCGGACGATGTGCGCGAAAAGGTGGCGGCCATCAAACCCCTGCTACGCACCGAGGTAAAAGAACCGCGTGTGCTGCGCTTTGACCCGTCGGCGCGCGCCATCTGGTCGGTGGCGGTGTTGCCGGATAGCGCCCCCACGCTTGCCACTGCATGTGCTGCGCTGCCCCCCGAGGAGGAGCGTGCTTGCTTGGATCGCTCCGGCGCGACGCACAACGCCCGCCCCATGACGGCAGTGGAGCTGACCAACTGGGCCGAGCAGACCCTCAAAAAGCGCCTGGAGAACGTGCGGGGGGTGGGCTCGGTCACGCTGGTGGGGGCCACTCGCCGCGAGATCAATCTCTACCTTCACCCGCAGGCACTGGAGTCGTTTGGGATCACGCCCGAGCAAGTGGTCGCCGCCGTCACCAATGAAAACCAGGATGTGCCGCTGGGCACCGTGCGCTCGGATGTGCAGGAGCGGGTGATCCAGATTCAGGCCCGCATGCAGCGGCCCGAAGATTTCGGCCGCATCATCGTGGCCCGCAAGAACGGCACCCCGGTGCGCCTGGACCAGGTGGCCCGCGTGGCCGACGGTGCGCAAGAGGCAGAGGCCCTGGCCCTGTACAACGGCCAGCGCACCCTGCTGATGAACGTGCAAAAGTCGCAAGACGAAAACACCATTGTGGTAGTCGATGGTCTGGTCAAAGCGCTGGCCGAGGTCCAAAAGCAGCTTCCACCCGGTGTGCGACTGGAGCCCATTACCGATGGCTCCCGCCAGATTCGGGTGTCGGTCAACAACGTGCGTCAGACACTGATTGAAGGGGCGGTGCTCACCGTGCTGATCGTGTTTTTGTTTCTGAACTCGTGGCGCTCCACCGTGATCACCGGCCTGACCTTGCCCATTGCGCTGATCGGCACCTTCCTGTTCATGAACGCTTTTGGCTTCACCATCAACATGATCACGCTCATGGCGTTGTCCTTGTGTGTGGGCCTGCTGATTGACGACGCCATCGTGGTCCGTGAAAACATCGTGCGGCACGTGCAAATGGGCAAAAACGCCTTCCAAGCATCGCTGGACGGCACCCAAGAAATCGGGCTGGCCGTGCTGGCCACCACCCTGTCCATCGTGGCGGTGTTTTTGCCCATTGGTTTCATGGGCGGCATCATCGGCAAGTTTTTTCACGAATTCGGCATCACCATCGTGGCGGCGGTGCTGATCTCGATGTTTGTGAGCTTCACGCTGGACCCCATGCTCTCCAGCGTGTGGCACGACCCGAGCATCGAGCACCATGGCAAGGGCCATGCACCCCGTACCCTGTATGACAAGACCCTAGGCCGTGTCACCGCCCTGTTTGACCGGGGCACCGATGCGCTGGCCGAGGGCTACCAAGGCATCTTGCGATGGTCCCTGGTGCACAAACTGGCCACGGTGTTGATTGCATTAGGAATTTTTGTCGGCAGCGTTCTGATGGTGCCTTTACTGGGTACGGAGTTTGTGCCCAAGTCGGACTTTTCCGAAACCTCGCTTACCTTTCACACGCCGGTTGGCTCTTCGCTCAACGTCACCGAAGCCCGCGCCCGGCAGGTCGAAGCGATCATTCGCGAGTTTCCCGAAGTGCGCTACACGCTCACCACCATCAACACGGGCAACGCGCAGGGAAAGATGTACGCCAACATTTACATCCGCCTGGTGGACCGCAAGGCGCGCAGCCTGAGCGTGGACCAGATGTCGGTCAAACTGCGCCAGCGCCTGCGGGGTGTGGCGGGCATTACCGTCACGCATGTGGGCCTGCTGGACGCGGTGGGCGGGCAAAAGCAGATTTTGTTTTCCATCCAGGGGCCCGACACCCATGAGCTGGAGCGGCTCTCTGCCATGGCGCTGGACAAAGTGCGCCATGTTGCGGGCTTGGTAGACCTGGACTCCAGCATGAAGCCCAACAAGCCCACTCTGGAAGTGCAACTGCGGCGCGAAGCCGCCTCTGACCTGGGGCTGAATGTGGCCCAGATCGGCAGTGCGCTACGCACCCTGATTGCCGGCAAAACCGTGGGCAACTGGCGTGCACCGGACGACCAAACCTACGACGTCAATGTGCGCCTGGCGCCCGACGCGCGCAATGCCGCATCGGACCTGCAGCGCCTGCCCTTTGCCGTGGGCAGCAACGCCGATGGCAGCCCCCGTATCGTGCGCCTCAACCAGGTGGCCGATGTGGTGGAATCCACCGGCCCCAACCAAATCAACCGCCGGGATCTGACGCGCGAGGTGTCCATCAGCGGCAACGTGTCGGGACGCTCGGCGGGCGAGGTGTCGGCAGACATCAAGACCGCCATGGACAGCATCAAGCTGCCGCCGGGTTACAGCTATAAGTTCAGCGGCTCCACCAAGGACATGGCCGAGGCCTTTGGCTACGCCATCTCTGCACTGGTGTTGGCCATCGTGTTCATTTACATGATTTTGGCCAGCCAGTTCAAGAGCTTTTTGCAGCCGCTGGCGCTGATGACCTCGCTGCCGCTCACGCTCATTGGGGTGGTGCTGGCGCTGATGCTGTTCAACTCCACGCTCTCGATGTTTTCCATCATTGGGGTGGTGATGCTCATGGGCTTGGTCACCAAAAACGCCATTTTGCTGGTGGACTTTGCCATCCGGGCGCGCCAAGACCAGGTGGATGCCCATGGCGTGCACACCCCCGGCCTGGAGCGCTCCGAGGCCTTGCTGCTGGCAGCCAAAGTGCGCTTGCGCCCCATATTGATGACCACCCTGGCCATGATCTTTGGCATGGTGCCGCTGGCCTTTGCCCTGAGCGAAGGGTCCGAAATGCGCGCCCCTATGGGCCAGGCGGTGATCGGCGGGGTCATTACCTCTTCCCTGCTCACGCTCGTGGTGGTGCCGGTGATGTACTGCTACATGGACGATGTGGCGGCCTGGGCACAGCGCTGGTGGACGCGTCGGCCATCAGGTGGTCAGTAAAATTTGTCACCTTTTCAACGTGACCCTAGGAAACTTCGCCATGCATCCGAATCAAGCCCGCTTCAACATGATCGAGCAACAAATCCGCCCCTGGAACGTGCTCGACCTCCAGGTTCTGGAGTTGTTGGACCACGTGCACCGCGACCAATTTGTGCCGCCCGCGCACCAGAGCCTGGCGTTTGCCGACCTGGAGATCCCGCTGCCCGCTGGCCAGTGCATGCTTGCCCCCCGGTTGGAGGCGCGCCTGTTGCAAGACCTGGCGGTACAGCCCCATGAAACGGTGCTGGAGATCGGCAGTGGCTCGGGCTTCATGGCTGCCCTGTTGGCGCACCAAGCCCGCAAGGTGCTGACGCTGGAAATCGTGCCCGAACTCGCCGCCTTTGCGCGCGACAACCTTCGCCGTGCCGGACTGGACAATGTCAACGTGCGCGAGGCCGATGGCTCCGTGCTGGACGCCGCGTTGGGCAGCTTTGACGTGATCCTGCTCAGCGGCTCGGTCGGTCAAGTGCCCCAGCACCTGCTGCAACGCCTGACCGTGGGCGGACGCCTGGCGGCCATCGTGGGCGACGAGCCAGTCATGAATGCCACCATCGTCACCCGCACCAGCGACACCGACCTCCGCACCGTGGCCAGCTGGGAAACCGTGGTCCAGCGCCTGCAAGGCTTTGCCGAACCCGAGCGCTTCCGCTTTTAACCTGTGCCGGTGCAATGGAAATGGTCCACCGCCCACGTCGCGCCCTGCGCAATGCCCGATCTCCCGAGGGCAACGGCTTGGTTCCGCGCGCGTGCGGCACACGTTTTTTCGTCTTTGCAACCCTTTTTTTGAGAAAGCCATCCATGCACCGTTCCACCACGTCGCCACTGCGCCTCCTGCCCCTTGCGTGGGCCCTCTCCAGCGGCTTGGCCGCATCCCACGCCAGCGCCCAAAGCCTGCAAGACCTGTACACCGCCGCGCGCGGCTATGACGCCAGCTACCAATCAGCCAAGAGCTTGTACGATGCCAACCTGGCCAAAGCAGCACAAGCCAAAGCCATGTTGCTCCCCTCGGCCAACTTCGCGCTGGGGGCCAGCAGCAGCAACCAAGACGTCAATTCCCCGGCCAAAAGCGCAGACTGGGCCTACAAAGGGCAAAGCGCTGAGGTCAGTGTGACCCAACCCCTGTACCGCCCCGCCAACAAGGCCATCTATGAACAAGGCATGAAACAAGTGGACTTGGCGCAGGCCCAACTGCTGGCCGCCGAGCAAAACCTGATCGTGCAAGTGAGCCAGGCCTACTTCGATGTGCTGGCCTCCTCGGACAGCCTGACCTTTGTCAAAGCCCAAAAAGCCGCTGTGGCCGAGCAACTGGCATCCGCCAAGCGCAACTTTGAGGTGGGCACTGCCACCATCACCGACACCCGTGAAGCCCAAGCGCGCTTTGACCTGGTGGTGGCCCAGGAGCTGGCGGCCGACAACGATTTGCGGGTCAAAAACATCGCCCTCAACCAGTTGGTGGGCCTGCCTAATGCCACGCCCAAGCCACTGGCAATGCCCGTCACACTGGCCCCTGTCGAGCCTGCCGACCCCGAGGCTTGGGTGCAACGCGCCCAAGACCACCACCCCGCGCTAGCCCAACTCAAGGTCGCCCTCGAAGTGGCCCGGCTTGAAACCACCAAAGCGCAAGCCGGCCACCAGCCCACCTTGGACCTGAGCGGCAAATACACCGCTGCCAACAGCCAAGGCGGCAGCTCGGGCGGCCCAGCGGCGTTCGACACCCGCAGCAATGTCGCCACCATCGGCATTGCCTTCAACCTGCCTTTATTTGCCGGGTTTGCCACGCAAAACCGCATCAAGGAAACGCTGGCGCTGGAAGACAAAGCCCGCACCGATCTAGAGGCCAGCCGCCGCACCATTGCCCAAGCCACCCGCACCGCCTTCTTCGGTGTGCAAAGCGGACAAGCCCAAGTCAAAGCCTACGAGGCGGCTGAGGCGTCCAGCCAAAGCGCACTGGACGCCAACAAGCTGGGCTACCAGGTGGGTGTGCGCATCAACATCGATGTGCTCAACAGCCAGAGCCAGCTCTACAACACCAAAGCCACCCTGGCCAAAGCGCGCTATGACGTGCTGGTAGGCGGCTTGAAACTCAAGCAAGCCGCTGGCACCCTGCGCGCCGAAGACCTCGCAGCCATCAACAGCCAACTCGCCCCTTGATGCGCACAGCAGGCACTGCCTCACTTGGCGGTGCCTGTGGCGGTCTGTTACACGCGATGTACCACCGCGATAGGCCCGCCAATGTAGCTGCCAGTCCTGCAATAAGTTTCCCCATAAACCACTGATGTATCCCGGCAACACGGGGAGTTAGAGAAGATTTCGAACACCCTATTGACTGAGAATCAATCTCATTTATAATTTATCCGTGGAGTCAGTTCCCAACACGTTCACACGCCGCAACACGTTTGCGGAACCCTTGTATTCGAAACAAGTACCAAGCCATGCAGCCTTCTGGGGTGCTAGCGACATCGATATCGAGCAGGACGACTTGCTCAGACAGACGTACCCGACTGGTATGGGAAATCTGATTCTGACGACGTAGGGATACCAAAGACACAAACTGCACCAGCCAGCCGTAGCCAGCCAGTGCCTAAATCTGATTTAGGAAGCACTATGCTGAGCAAAACAAAACTAGCGTTGGCGGTGAGCCTGGCTTGGGGAATGGCTCCCACCATGGTCTGCGCCGCACAAACCCCGGACACCGAAGGCACCGTTACACGGTTAAACGAAATCACCGTAAGTTCGACGCGCACCGAACGGCGGGTAGACAAGGTGCCCAACACCGTCACAGTGACACCTGCGGCCAAGCTTGAGCAGCAAGGTGTGCGAGACATCAAGGACCTTTTTCGAGATGAGGTGGATGTCACGGTTCGAGCTGCGCCAACGCGGTTCACGGCGGCAGGAACTTCCACCGGACGCGCGGGAAATGAGGGCATCAACATCCGCGGCCTTGAAGGTAATCAGGTGCTAATGATGGTTGACGGCATCCGCGTGCCAAACAGCTTTTCGTTTGGATCATTTGCCACTGGCCGGGGCGACTTTCTTGATGTGGATGGCCTCAAGACCGTCGAAGTACTTCGTGGCCCCGCCTCAACCCAGTTTGGCAGTGATGGTTTGGCGGGTGCGGTCAGTTTCCGCACACTCGACCCGAGCGACCTTCTCAAACCTGGGCAGTCCATCAGCGGGTTTGCGCGGTCAAGCTACGCCGGCATCGATCGTTCTTGGTCTAACACGCTGGGCGTGGCAGGAACCACCGGGCAATGGCAAGGGATGCTGTTGGGTAGCTACCGGCAGGGAAATGAGATTGACAACAAGGGCGGCAACCATGCGCAAGACGTCAATCGAACCACGCCCAACCCGGTTGACTACAACAATCAGTACCTGCTGGCCAAGGCTTTCCTCGCGGCTGATCCCATGCATCAGATCGGACTGGTTTTCGAGACGCAAAATCGCAAGCAAAGCACTGATGTCTATTCGGCGCGGGCCGTGCCGCCATTGGCTGCGAACAGTACCCTTGACTTGGATACGCGTGACCGGATTGATCGAAACCGAGTCGCGTTGGAGCACCGATTTAACGATCTGAACGCTCAGTGGGTTCAACGTGCAGAGACCCGCGTCTACTGGCAGGATGCCAAGGTCAGCCAGTTTGCCACCGAGGACAGAAACACCGCTGCGGACCGCACGAGGGACAACAGCTACAGCACGAAAGTAGCCGGGTTTTCGACCCTACTGGAAAGCAATCTGACGGGGATTTTGAATCAACGTCTGACCTACGGCGTGGATTGGAGCAAGACCGAAATCACGGGGGTGCGCGACGGCACTGTGGCCCCTTTTGGTGAGACATTCCCGACCAAGCCCTTCCCTGACACGACGTACACCTTGGGCGGGGCGTTTATTCAAAGCGAGATCGAGGTAAGGACACTCAGCATCATCCCCGGACTTCGTTTTGACCACTACAACCTTTCCCCATCGTCTGCTGGATATGTTGGCGGACCGACAGTGGCCTTATCTGGGCAGGCCCTTACACCGCGCCTGGGCGTGGTGTGGCAACTTGCGCCTTCGTTTGCACCCTTTGGGCAACTCACCCAGGGATTTCGTGCTCCAACGCCTGATCAGGTCAACAACGGATTCGCAAACCTGGCATCCGGGTACACCAGCATAGGGAATCCTAATCTGAAAGCCGAAAACGCCGACAGCATCGAGATTGGATTTCGGGGCAAGATTGAAGGTGTTCGCTACTCTGTTGCGGCATTCGACAACCGCTATAGAGACTTCATTAGCCAGCAAGCGGTCAGCGGAGCCGCAACGCCTTCCAACCCAACCGTATTTCAATACATCAATCTTGCTAACGCACACATCCACGGCGTGGAGGCGCGTGCTGAGTGGCAGATGTCCAAGCTTTGGAAAGCCAATGCGGGCATTGCCTACTCAAAGGGTGAACGTGAAGTCAACGGCGTAAGGACACCGTTGGACACGATTCAACCCCTCAAGGCTGTCTTCGGGGTACGGTACGACGAAGCCATGTGGGGAGCGAGAGCCAATCTGGTCTACAGCGAAGGCAAAGAAGCGAGTCAAATTTCCACATCAACCGCGCAATTCGCACCGCCGTCCTACACGGTGCTTGATCTTGGTTTCAATTGGAAGCCATCGCGCAATCTCTCGGTCAATGCCAACCTGAACAACGTCTTTGATACCAAGTACTGGCGCTGGTCAGATGTCAGCGGCTTGGCTTCCAGCAGCACCGTCAAAGATGCCTACACCGCTCCCGGACGCAACGTGCAAGTGTCCGCTCGATATGACTTTTGAATAAAGGAACTGACATGAGCCAATCTCCAGACCTGAATGCCGTGATCGATGAGTGCCGGAAATTCCCCGGACAGTTCCAGAGTCTGCACCTTGCCACCTGTAACGCCCTTGGTGAGCCAGAAGCCAGCTATGCGACATACGTCGAACACGAAGGAAGCTACTACGTCTATACCAGCGAGTTGTCCGCCCATACCGCCAATCTGGCTGCATGGGGGCGCTGCTCCGTCCTGTTCATAGAAAGTGAAGCGCAGGCCAAACATCTGTTTGCTCGCCGTCGGCTAACACTGCAATGCACAGCCATCGAATGTCATCGGGAGTCACTCGAGTTTGAGCAGTTGATGGACATGTTTGTCCAGAAGTTCGGGAGCTTCATGGCAATGATGCGCAAGTTGGCAGATTTCCATCTATACCGGTTACGCCCCCATAGCGGGGCCTACGTTGCAGGCTTTGCCCAGGCCTACACCCTTACAGGTGATGGCTTGGGCGAGATCAAGCACCGCAAGGAGCAAGGTCATCGCAGCCCAGACAAAGCCACTGCCGTCGCAATGGACGCGGTGACGCAGTAGCCACAGTGGCAACCAACAAGGAATACACATGCACGGCGCAGCCCAAACCATTAGAGATACCTTCACCGCCTTGCGGCGCAGCAGCAAAGCCCGCCACAAGGACATTGCCGAACAACTGCGGATTTCTGAGGGCGAATTGATCGCCGCCCACGCCGGGGCCGCAACCAACGACCCCAATGCAATCCTGTGTGCGACCCGACTGCGATCTGATTGGCCAGACATTGTTGCGTCCCTGGAGCCATTGGGCGAAGTTATGGCCTTGACCCGGAACGCTTCTTGTGTTCATGAAAAGACGGGGGTCTATCGCAACGTGAGCCACCAAAAACACATTGGCCTGGTGTTGGGCGGTGAGATCGACCTGCGCGTTTTCTATCAGCAGTGGGTCCATGGCTTTGGTGTGATTGAGCAAACGGACCAAGGCGTACAACGTAGCCTCCAGTTCTTTGATGCGCAGGGCACTGCCATCCACAAAGTCTTCTTGAAACCTCGCAGCATCGTGGAGGCTTACACCGGCTTGTTGGCTCGCTTTGCCGACAGCAACCAAACAGCAGGCATCCAAACACAAAGCCTGGTAGCACGATCAGCCGAACTCCCAGATACAGCCATTGATGTAGCGGGCTTTCATCAAGCGTGGGACTCATTGCGCGACACACATGATTTCTTCGGACTGCTCAAGCGTTTTGGTGTTACGCGAACGCAGGCACTGCGCTTGGCTGAACCCAAGTTTGTCCAGCAGGTGGATGCGGACGATTGCCAGAGCCTGTTGCAGGCAGCGGCGGCTGATGGCGTATCCATCATGGTGTTCGTCGGCAATCCCGGCATGATCCAAGTTCACTCTGGACCGATCCGAAAAGTGGCAGCAATGGGGCCGTGGGTCAATGTGCTTGATCCTGGCTTCAACCTGCATCTTCGGGAAGACCATATCGCCAGTGCCTGGGTCGTCAAAAAACCAACCGTTGATGGACTGGTGACGTCGCTTGAATTGTTCGATGCCCAGGGTGACACCATTGCGATGTTTTTTGGCGAACGCAAACCGGGTAAGTCTGAATTGTGTGTCTGGCGCGCCTTGATTGAAAACATCCAGCAGGAGTGGCGGCAATGTATCGCTTAACCCAATCCGCACAGGTGGATGCCAAACGCAGAACGACTTGTCTAAAGTTGGGCTGGATGGCCGCACTCTTGACTGTGGCACCTACACATGCGGCCAACAGCCGACGGATCGTCAGCGTGGGCGGTGCAATCACAGAGATCGTTTTCGCATTGCAAGCCAACGCCGAGCTGGTCGGTGTGGACACGACTTCGCTGTATCCAGAATCGGTGAAAAAGCTGCCCAGTGTGGGATATGCGCGATCATTGTCCGCCGAAGGTGTCTTGGCGCTGGCACCCACACAAGTCATCGCCACGGAGGATGCAGGCCCCCCTGCCGTACTTCGACAACTATCGGCATCCGGAATTGGTGTGACCGTGCTGGCGGCAAATCACCGCTTTGAAGGACTGATTCACCGGATTAAGCGTGTCGGCGAATTGACTGGGCGAGTTGCGCAAGCCAATGCGTTACAACAATCCTTGCAGCAAGCGTGGGCGCGTGCCCGCTCGCAAATTGCCCAGCGCATGTCTCATCCTGCGCGGGTGTTGTTTGTCTTGGCGCACACGCCCAATCAGATCATGGTGGCCGGAACTGACACCAGTGCGCAAGCCATGCTGGACTATGTCGGCGCTACCAACGCCCTCCATGGATTTTCTGGGTACAAGCCTTTAACGCCCGAAGCAGTCATAGCGGCGCAGCCCGACATTGTTCTACTTACAGACCAGGGACTGAAAGTCGCTGGTGGTGTGGATGGCATCCTCAAGCTACCGGGACTGGAGCAAACTGCTGCGGGCCGCAACCGTCGAATCATCTCGATGGAAGCCATGTTTCTCCTGGGCTTTGGGCCGCGCTTGCCAGCGGCAGTATCCGCATTAGATACAGCAATTGAAAAGGCGATGCGTGCATGAACGCGCTAGTCCTCCAGTTGCGCCCTTTCTTGCAACCCAGGCGTGTGCATCCTGCCAGCTTGCTTGTCGGTGCTTTGTTGCTGGGTGTGGTTGTGGCGATCCAATGCGGTGCAGTGCCAGTAACAAGTAGCGACTGGCTATCGGTCCTGGTACCTGGTGAGCAGCAAGCACGCGCTGGGGGCGCGTATGTGCTGTGGAATATCCGCTTGCCCAGAGCCTTGTTCTCTGTGTTGGTGGGAGCTAGCTTGGGGCTTGCGGGCGCATTAACCCAAGGTCTGTTCCGCAACCCTCTGGCCGATCCAGGGCTATTGGGTGTGAGCGCCGGGGCAGCTTGCGCGGCTGCATTAACGATTGTGGTTTTTTCGGGGCTGAACCTGCCGATACCAGTTTCTTGGCGCGCATGGCTCTTACCTGCTGCTGCTTTTGGTGGTGCACTGGGTGTGTGCTTCACGCTGGATCGAATTGCTCGGTGGATTGCGCCGGGGTCTATCGCAGGCCTGTTGTTGACTGGTGTCGCGCTGAACGCCTTGGCGGCAGCAGTCATCGGCTTGTGTACTTACCTTGCCACGGATGAACAGCTGCGCAGCCTTTCATTCTGGACTTTGGGTTCGCTGGCTGGCGGTAATTGGGAGATGGTTGTGCTCCTAGCTTCTGTGTTGCTGGTTGGTGGGTGGCGGGTAGGCCAATTGGTGCGTGCCATGAACGCGCTGGCCTTGGGTGAATCTGCCGCAGCGCATGTGGGCGTGGATGTCCACCGCCTGCGCAGCCATGTCATCGTCTTGGTGGCTGTACTGGCTGGAGTTTGCGTAGCATGGTGCGGAATGATCGGCTTCATTGGGCTGATTGCGCCCCACCTCGTGAGAATTTGGGCAGGTGCGGACCAGCGGCGGGTTGTACCACTGTCGATGCTAATGGGTGGACTGCTTTTGCTCGTGGCCGATACCTTGGCCCGCACGGTAGCTATTCCCGCCGAGATTCCGGTGGGGATATTTACGGCACTCCTAGGCAGCCCGTTCTTCCTGTTGTTGCTGCGCGGTGCACGCGGTCGGATCGGGTGATGCCTATGTCAATGAATACATCAACACATACCAAACTGATGCAACTCGATTCAGCGAGTATCAGCTTGGGTATGAGTTCCTTTGGGCCGTTTACCCTCGAGGTCGTACCCGGTGAACGCATAGCCATTCTGGGTCCTAGTGGGGCGGGCAAATCCACCTTGCTTAAGCTTATGTCGCGCGATTGGACACCCAGGACAGGTCGGGTCCTTTTCAAAGGGCAGACGCATGCAGCGTGGAGCTTGCAGGACTTAAGTCGCCTTCGGGCGGTACTTCCGCAGTCCAGCGAAGTGGCTTTCGGACTTCAAACCGATTTGGTGGTCGGCTTGGGGCGCGTTGCACGCATTCACGACGCTCTGCTGTCCGACATCATTGAAGCATCCGCAACGCTGGCGCACGCTGCCCACTTATTGGGGCGGCGCTTTGACACACTGTCTGGCGGCGAGCAGGCGCGTGTTCAATTGGCGCGGGTATTTGCACAATTGTGGGATGCCAGTGATGGATTGATCCTGGTCGATGAACCCTTGGCTGCGCTTGACCCCGGCTTGCAGGTCGATTTGCTGGACAGCTTGGATGTCTACGCCGCCGAGCGAAACCATGCGCTTGTAGCAATACTGCATGATGTAAATCAAGCGATGCAGGGTTTTGATCGACTGCTATTGGTCAAAGGCGGCAAACTTGTCGCGGATATGCCCAGCTCTGCCGATGCAGTCCCTGCTCTGGAAGCACTTTATGGCATCTCACTAAGTTGCGTTACTGACATTCAAGGCTCCTTTGTCGTTTCGCCACTGCGCAAGTCAACAAGACGGCCTGCTACCGAGGCGACAGCATGACCTCATGGGTTCCCTTTGGAGTTCAGCACCCCCATCGGGCTGCGACCATGTTTTCTCTAACGATGCATGCGATAGCGCTAGCAGGCTTGACCCAATACACCACGCATCACCACATTGAGTTGAACCTTGACAAGCAACGCTTGCCCCAACCGATATACGGCATGCAACTGACCGAACACAGGGTGCCACCCGGACGCACGGTTACCAATGCACTGCACGAACGCGGCGAACCTCCATCGGCAGATCGACCACTGCAACAGATTGCTGCGGAAACAAGTCCACAACCCACACTGCCTACATTCAAACTAGCCGGACCCTACGCGGCCCATTCGGTTGACGACGCGACGTACGATGTCCATGCTGGGGGCGACACCTCACACTCGCCCACAACAACAGCTAAGTTGATTGCTGGAGCGGTGGAACAGAGTCGGGGCGACGGCCATGGCACGGCGGCAAGCACGACGCCCTTAGAAGGACAACCTGACCATCGACCCACTCAAGGTGCGCGGCCCGACTATGCCTACAACCCGCAGCCAGATTACCCCATGCTTTTGCGTGAGCAAGGTGTCGGCGGTGTGGTCTGGCTGCGGGTGTGGGTGAGCAGCGACGGGCGGCCAGTTGAGATCAAACTCGCCAAGGGCAGCGGCTACCGTTTGTTAGACGACGCGGCTTTGCGCGCAGTGAAACTATGGCGTTTCATTCCTGCCAAGAATGGGGAACAGTCGCTGGCCAGTTGGGTGGAGTTCCCTATTCGATTCACACTCAATGGCTAAACCATGAACCAAGCAGACATTTTCGAGATCAAGGCCTTTGTTCCCGCACGAGACTTCACTACATCGTTGGTGTTTTATGCTGACATGGGGTTCGAAGTGCGCTCAAACGCTGGCGGCATTGCCTATCTGTGTCGCGACGGATACAGCTTTCTGCTGCAAGAGATCTTTGTTGAATCCCATGCGCACAACTTCCAGATGCACATTTTGGTCAAAGACGTAGAGGCATGGTACGCCAAGGTCTGCGAAGCGAAGCTGGTCGAAAAATACTCAGTGCGGCTGACACCTATCAAGACACAGCCGTACTACATGCGTGACTTTACTGTGTCTGATCCAAGCGGTGTGTGCTGGATCATTGGCGAGAACATACCGGGTGGCCTGCATGTCTGAGTTTTCCCGGCAGACCCGCCCCGTGTTGCTACAGAGATGTTTTCTGCTTTACTTATCTCTCATTCTCGTCGGCTGCACGCATGTGCCCGTGTTGCATGATCCAAACATACTCCTGCTGGGAGAAGTGCACGACATCCCTGATGGTCATCGACAACGATACGAATATCTGCTGCGCCTGATCGAAGGTGGTTGGCGACCTGCATTGGTGATGGAACAGTCCGACCGTGAAAATCAAGGCGCGCTGACCAAGGCCCAAGAAGAGTGTGCAGATGCGGATTGCGTCATTCGCAGTGCAGGCGGCAAGCGGTGGGAGTGGCCATACTACCGCCCCCTCATTGAACTTGCGCTGCATTACCACCTCCCTCTGATTGCCGCTAACGCTTCGCGAGCGGAGACTGCGAGCGTGATGAATAGCGGCTTGCCTGCTGAGCTAGACCCGGAAACAGTTTCGATGTACGGGCTGATGGTGCCGCTGCACGCTGACGTGATCCACGGCCAACGAGTTGCGATTGAGGCGGGCCACTGCGGCAAGGTGCCCGAATCCTTGGTTCAGGGCATGCTGAGTGCTCAGATGGCGCGAGATGTCTGGATGGCACACGCTTTGCGAAAAAGCGCCAAGACGGGAGCGGTCTTGATCGCGGGGAACGGTCACATCCGCCGCGACATTGGGGTACCTCACTGGCTTTCTGTCGTAGGAGTTGGAAGTTTTCAAACCCACGGTTTCATTGAGCGGGGTTCAAAGTCCGTGGAATCAACTCACGACGTTACCCACTCCATCGTTCCGCATCAGTGCCCTAACCCTTGCATCCAAATGGTTTTGCAGTCCAAAACATCCCTATAACTGAGACATTGCCATGTGTGACCATGACGCGAAACAACCCATTGCCGTGCACGTTGGGAAGCCAAGTCCCATTGTCGGGGCGGCGCCTTCGACGGGATCAAGAAGACAGCGGCTTTGGGATTTGCCGCATAAGTGTCATTGCCCAGTAGTTGGGGTGTGCTTCCCATTGGATACCTTGCGGCGTCTGGTGAACAAGGCGTTGGGTGGCAAGGCTGTGGCCGACGACTATGAAGTGCATGTAGGCGCTATCGCAGAGTGCATTCATCGGAACCGGCTGTCTGAGTTGATGCAACATGAATTGGAAAGACGCTATGCGCGCGAGATCAAAGCCTACAGATTGGCCAAGACGACGAAAGCTGTGGCGGACCTGTGGGCCACCGCCGTGTGTCAAGGCGACGTGGCGGGTGCATTTTGGGCTGCTCTGACGCACCCGCGTTGTGATGACCTGTTGCAGGAAGCGTTGTGTCGAGACATGCACATGCTTCAGCACCAAGCCGGGGCAACGGTGCGAATAGACATTGCCAAGTTCAATGCCTTGATGAACGAAAACGCTATCCTGAGCAGGGAACTAGGCAGGGTACAGACCAGAAGTACCCGTCTCCTGTCAGATAAAAATGGGGAGATAGAGCGACTGAATGCGCAGCTCATGCAACTTCGGGCCGAGGGCGTGACCAAGGACAGTCGCCTCGCCTTCTTGGTGGAGGACATGGCAGCCTTGAAAGCGTCGATTCCGGGTTTCGATGCAGGCGTGCGTCTACAAAAGAAAGTTGACCAGATGGCGGCCCGACAGTCCGAACTTGAAGGGCAGAACACGGAATTGAGGCAAAAGCTGGCCTCTGCCGCCAAGTCGCTGGACGCGCTGGGTAGCGATGCATTGAATGCTGTGAGAACAGACGTACCGGAACGACCGGAGCCACACCTTTCCCCTGTCACGGTGTACTTGAAGCAGAAAACCGTGTTGTGCGTTGGAGGACGCAGCGGCAACATTGCCATCTATCGTGACCTTGTGGAACGTGTCGGTGGCAGGTTCGCGCACCACGATGGCGGCTTGGAAGACAGCCAAAGCGTGCTTGATTCAAGTCTGGCGGCGGCAGATTTGGTGATTTGCCAGACGGGCTGCATCAGTCACAACGCTTATTGGAAGGTCAAGGATTTCTGCAAGCGCACAGGCAAACGCTGCGTATTTGTAGAGAACCCCAGCGCATCGTCACTGGTCCGAGGTTTGGAACAAATGTCCGACCATGACACGGGTGCGATTCAGGGGAATAATGTTACCTTGTCCTAGGCCAGTTCAAAGGCATAAGCTGCCGCCGATGTTGTTCTCAATTCCATTAAGGAGAAAAATATGGAAGACGCAAAAAATCAAGTTGCAATTGATGCCCTCAATCGCATCATGGAGTTGGAATTGGCGGGAGTGGTGAAATACACCCACTACTCGTTGATGGTGTATGGCTACAACCGCATTCCCATCGTGTCATGGCTCAAGGGTAATGCCGAGGAAGGTCTCGGACACGCTCATAAAGCGGGTGAACTGGTGACCTTGCTAGGCGGGCATCCGTCGCTGAAAATAGGCACCCTGCTGGAAACCGAGAAGCACGATATTGGCGACATTCTGCGTGAGAGCCTGGAGCACGAGAAAGGTGCCCTGGCGGCATATTACGACCTGTTGAAAATCGCAGAAGGCAATTCAGTCTTACTGGAGGAATATGCCCGCGAAATGATTGTTCAAGAGGAGTTGCATCTTGATGAAGTAAACAAGATGTTGCGCAAGCCAGGAGCCACTGAGCCCTTTAAAGAGTAATCCGGGAGCAGTACCCCGATCAACGCACACTGATAGTGCGCGACCAGCTACTAGTTTGCTAGCGCCAGTCAAAGCAGTGCTGCATGGTTATCCCAAGTCAGCGCAGAGTTTGGAGTTCATAGCGAGGGTGCGGTTTTCGGGTGTAGCAGCGCCACACCCTGCCCGGTCACCCACACACCATTTCCCTTTGTGGCCAACGCTCCGGCACCGGCCAGCGTGTGGGTTGGCAGGGTAATCTATTCGACTCACACTCAATGGCTAAACCATGAAACCAACAGGCCTTGTCGACATCAAGGCGCGGGGACTTGCCCAAGACTTCTGCAAAATGTGGTGCATCTCAAGTGACCCACGCGTTTGTGGTGAGTGCGGCTCAGCGTTGATACTAGGATGTACCGAAGTAACAGCGATCTACGCCGCCCACCCCGGCAAAAAGCCCAAGGCCAATTCCAGCTGGCGACCGGCATCTTGCAGGCTGCCGTTGTTGTGGATCTCCAGCACGGTGGTGCCGGGAGGGCGCTCCAGCGGTGGCGTGCGTTCCAGCCGAGCCTGGATGGAGACAGCGCTCTCGCGCCCGCGCGCCACCAAGCGCTGCAACAACACCTCCGGGGCGGCAGTCACGTGCAGCACCACCAGCCCCGGCACCCGGGCAATGGCTTGCGACAGGTAGGCCCGCGAGCCGGTCACAAACACCCACTGGGTGCCGGGTGGTCCCTGCAACTCGGCGTGGCGAACGCCATAGTCCAGCCCATTGGCCGACCAGCACAGCCCAAAGGCGTTGGCCGCGCGCTCGGTTGCAAAGACCGCTGGCGACAGGGGCTCATGCTGCTCTGCGCCGGGATGCGCCGCACGGGTGATGCAGCGGCGCGCAAAGTGCACCGCCGCCCCGGGCGGCAAGCGGCTTTTGAGCCACTCCAACACGCTGTCTTTGCCCGCGCCCGAAGGCCCCAGGGTGTAGATAAGCACCGGGCTCATGGCACCAGCGGGAACTGGTCCAGCACCACAAAATCCGCGCCCGGCTGCGGCTCTGCAAACAGGCTCAGGCAGTCCACGCGGGCGGCTGCCACACCGTCGAAATGCTGCTGCGCTGCCGCCATCAGTGCCTGCACTTCGGCGGGCGAGCGCCCTTGCAAACTTCCGGTCAGCGACAGGTGAAACCGGAAGTGCTCCATCACATACGGGTAGCCCCATGCCACCAACAGCGCGTCCTCGGCGGGGGTGAGCGTGGCCTGGCGGCGACGCTGCAACTCGGCCTCTGACAGCGGGGCCGCCAGGGCATGCAACTCGCGCACACAGGCGCACGCCACGCGGTCCAGGCCCGTGCTGTCGCCCACGGGGGTCAGGGCTAAAAAGTCGTCCAAGCGGCGAATCTCCAGGGCGGGCATCGCCATCGCGCCCAGGCTGCCTGCCAACTGGCACAGGCGCTCGCGCAGGTGCGAAAGGCCCACACCGGGTGCCAGCGTGAAGGGTGCTTTCAAGGTGGCGTGCCAGCCATAGCGGCGCGGTGCGGCGGTGAGTGCGGCCACGGTCTGTGGCGACAGGCCCGCTACCACCGGCTGCGCACGCATGCGGCCGTCGTGGGCGCAGCGGCCCAGCCAGTGGCTGCCCGCATGCCAGGCATCGCTGCCGATAGCAGGGGCGTAATACACCGCGTAGCGGTAGTGCGTGGCCTCAGTCATGGTGGTTCACCATCAGGTTAACGCGGTCCCCGGCAAACCAGGTCAGGGCGCACTCTATGGGCACGCCCGCGGTATCTACGTTCACACTCTCCACCCGCAGCACCGGCCGGTTCACCGGCTGGCGCAAATGGGCGGCCACAGAGGCCTCAGGCATTTGGGCGGTGATGCGGCTTTCCTGGCGGGTGTAGTCCACCACGCCGGCGGCCTGGAAGGCTGCGGTGATGGAGCCGGTTTGCATGACCACCGCATCCAGCCCGTCAAACCGGGGCAAGGGGAAGGCCCGCTCACTCACATGCAATGGCAGGCCCTGTGCCTCGCCCAGCACCTCCAGCACCAGCACCTGGCCGCGTGCAGGCAGCGCCAGCGCAGTGGCCTGTGCTTTGGTGGCGCGCTGTGTGCGCACCGACAACACCTGCAAGCCGCCTTTAAGGCCCGCGTGTGCCAAATTTTGTTGGTGGCGCGTGCGCTTGGCCAGCATCAGGTCCACCGCAAAGTCTTCCACATAGGTGCCGCTGCCCTGTGCGATGCGCACCAGCCCCTGGCTGGACAGACTCGCCAGCGAGCGGCGAATGGTGTGCCGGTTGACCCCGAATTGCTCGGCCAACGCATGCTCCGACGGCAGCCTCTGCCCCGGGCGGTAAGCACCGCGACCGATGGCATCGGCAATGTCGGAGGCAATGCGCGTCCAGAAACTCTCTTTGGTGCCGCTGGCAGCGGCGGCGTCGTTAGAAGTAATGCTTGTCATAAATCCTACATACCTGCTGGATAAGCTCCGCACAGATTCTAAATTTGTCTATACAACTTTCAGGGTACCACTGCGATGTTTCACGCATTTGACAACGACGGACCGCCCCGCCAGATAAACCGTCCGGACTGGATGGCGCTATTGGCCAGGGCCCCGCTGGACCTTCTTGAACCCGCCCTCGCCCCGTATGCGCCGCAAGCGCCCCAGTGGCTGCGCCCACCCGAGACAGGGCTCTACATGGTGCAGGGTCGCGCGGGGGCTACTGGCGAGCGCTTCAACCTGGGCGAGGTCACCGTGACCCGCTGTGCGCTACGCATGCCCTGCGCCACTGCCGCCTCGGGCCACACGGTAGGCGTGGCCTATGTGTTGGGCCGCTCGCGCCGCCAAGCGCAGTTGGCAGCCCTGGCAGATGCCCTGCTGCAAGACCCTGCCCACCACGACACGCTGGATGCCCAACTGCTGCAAGCGGTGCGCCAGCACCTGGCCCAGCAGCGCACGCAGCGCCACGCCAAAGCGCAAAGCACCAAGGTGGAGTTTTTTACCGTGGCCCGTGAATCGGGCGACAACAGTGACGAGGGAGACCAAGAATGAACGCCCACGACCTCAGCACCCTGGGTGCTGGCTTTGGCAACGAGGCACTGGGCAGCCAAGCCGTGTTTCGCCAGGCACTGCAAGCGCTGTCGCACCCCGGCCGCTGCATCGCCATATGCAGCGACGCGCAGGTGCCCGAGGGCGCACACGCTGCCTCCGCCGCCTTGTTGCTGGCCCTGTTGGATGCGGACTGCCGCGTCTGGCTCTCGCCACGCCTGGCTGCCGGGCCGGCCGCACTGTGGCTGCACTTTCACACCGGCTGCACCGTGGTGTCCGCCGTAGAGGATGCCGACTTTGTCTGGGTTGCCCAGGACGACGCCATGCCCGCACTGCACACCATGGCACAAGGCACTGACGCCTACCCTGACCAGTCTGCCACCTGCGTGATCGACGTGGCGCACCTGAGCGCACAGGCCGCTGAAGGTGGCTGGGCGCTTGAAGGTCCGGGCATTCAAACCACGCAGGCCCTCAACGTGCAGGGCCTGGCCCCAGATTTTGTGGCGCAGCGGGCCGCAAACCACGCACGCTTTCCACGCGGGGTGGACGTGTTTTTGGCCAGCCACAACCACTTGGCGGGCCTGCCGCGCACCACCCATATCTCTGTATCGGAAGGACGCTAAGCATGTATGTTGCCGTCAAGGGCGGGGAAACCGCCATTCTCAACAGCTACGCACTGCTGGCAGCCCAGCGCCGTGGCGACCCGGCGTTGCCAGAACTCAGCATCGCGCAAATATGGGAGCAGCTCAAACTGGCGGTGGACCGGGTGATGAACGAAGGCTCGGTGCACGACCCCGAGCTTGCCGCACTGGCTATCAAACAAGCCAGTGGCGACCTGGTGGAAGCCATCTTTTTGCTACGGGCCTACCGTGCCACGCTGCCCCGCCTGGGCTCCACCGTACCCCTGAAAACCGAGTGCATGCAATTGGACCGCCGCATTTCGGCCACCTTCAAAGACCTGCCCGGCGGCCAGATACTGGGCCCCACCTACGACTACACCCAGCGCCTGCTGGACTTCACCCTGCTGGCCGAAGGCCGCACCCCTGCAAGCAGCGCCCCCGCAACGGCGGTGGCTGGCACGCAGCCACCGAGCACCCCCCGGGTGGTCGACCTGCTGAACGACGAAGGGCTGATCGAAACCCGCCCCATTCCCCCCGGCGACCCCGCACCCGTGGACCTGACCCGCGAGCCCCTGCGCTTCCCGGCGGCGCGTGCCACCCGCTTGCAAAACCTGGCCCGTGCGGACGAGGGATTTTTGCTCTCCATGGCCTACTCCACCCAGCGCGGCTATGCCCACAGCCACCCGTTTGTGGGCGAAGTGCGCTTGGGCCGTGTGGCCGTGGAGATAACGCCCGAGGAGCTGGACTTTGCCATCTCCATCGGCGACATCGAAATCACCGAATGCGAAATGGTCAACCAATTCGCAGGCAGCAAGACCGAGCCACCGCAGTTCACCCGTGGCTATGGCTTGGCATTCGGTCACTGCGAGCGCAAGGCCATGGCCATGAGCCTGGTAGACCGCGCCCTGCGCGCTGACGAGCTGGGCGAGGCCATTGAGTCGCCCGCCCAGATGCAAGAGTTTGTGCTCTCGCACAGCGACAGCCTGGAGGCATCTGGCTTTGTGCAACACCTGAAATTGCCGCACTACGTGGACTTCCAGTCCGAGCTGGAACTGATCCGCAAAATGCGCGCCGCCGCTGTGGAGGACAGCATCCTATGAACGCACCCACGAACCACCCCGTAGACAGCCGCTCGGACGCTCCCATGCCCGGCCCCACAGGCTCCACCGAAACCGAGACCAACACCGGCCCGTCCGCCGACGCGGTGCAACAGCACTTTAACTTTGCCTACCTGGACGAGCGCACCAAGCGCATGATCCGCCGCACCTTGCTCAAGGCGGTGGCCATCCCCGGCTACCAGGTGCCCTTCGGCTCGCGCGAAATGCCCTTGCCCTACGGTTGGGGCACCGGTGGCATCCAGGTCACCGCCGCCGTGATCGGACCGGATGAGGTGCTCAAGATTATCGACCAGGGCTCGGACGACACGGTCAATGCGGTCAACATCCGCCGCTTTTTCCAACGCACGGCCGGTGTGCAAACCACCACCCGCACGGCAGAGGCCACGCTGATTCAAACCCGCCACCGCATTCCCGAAACGCCGCTGGTCGAGGGGCAAGTCATCGTCTACCAAGTGCCGGTGCCCGAGCCGCTACAGCGCCTGGAGCCGCGCGAAACCGAGACGCGCACCCTGCACGCGCTGGCGGAATACGGCCTCATGCATGTGAAGCTCTACGAAGACATTGCGCGCTACGGCCACATCGCCACCACCTATGACTACCCCGTCATGGTGAACCACCGCTACCTGATGGCACCCTCGCCCATCCCCAAGTTCGACAACCCCAAGATGCACATGAATCCGGCCCTGCAGCTCTTCGGCGCGGGCCGCGAAAAGCGCATCTACGCCGTGCCGCCCTACACCGCCGTGGAGAGCCTGGGCTTTGAAGACCACCCCTTTGAAGTGCAAAAGTGGGACAGCGCATGCGCCCTGTGTGGTGCAACCGACAGCTTTTTGGATGAAGTGATTACCGACGACGCAGGGGCCCGCATGCATGTGTGCTCCGACTCGGACTACTGCCAGTCGCGCCAGTCAGACCCCACCGTGCTGGCACCCTCAGGGGAGGCCGCATGATCGTCCACATCCGCCAGGCCGTCGAGACCGACCTGCCCGCTGTGCTGGCCCTGTATGCCCAGCCCGACCTGGACAACGGCAGCGTGTTAACGCACGACGAGGCCCGCACCGTGTTCGCGCAGTTTGCGCGCTACCCCAACTACCGCCTGTTTGTCGCCCTGCAAGACCAGACGGTGGTGGGCACCTACGCCTTGCTGATCATGCACAACCTGGCCCACCGGGGCACGCCCTCGGCCATTGCCGAGGACGTGGTGGTGGCCCACGCCTGCCAAGGCCAGGGCATAGGCCGCCAAATGATGGCCCACGCCCTGCAACAGGCCAAAGAAGCCGGTTGCTACAAGCTGGCCCTGTCCTCCAACCGCAAGCGCAAGCAAGCGCATGCCTTCTACGAATCGCTTGGCTTTGTGCAACACGGCCTGAGCTTTGTGATGGAACCCTGAGATGCACACCGACCCTTCTACCCCTTTACTGCAAGTACGCGGCATCCACAAACGCTACGGCGAGCGCGTGGCCCTGCACGACGTGTCCTTCGACCTGTGGCCCGGCGAAGTGCTGGCCGTGGTGGGCGAATCTGGCTCGGGCAAGTCCACCCTGCTCAACGCCATTGCCGCCCGCGCCAAGCCCGACGCTGGCAGCGTGCAGTACTGCACCCGCGAGGCGGGCCTGCAAGAAGTGTTTTTGATGACCGAAGCCCAGCAGCGCCTGTTGGCCCGCACCGACTGGGGCTTTGTGCACCAAAACGCCGCCGATGGTTTGCGCATGGATGTGTCCGCCGGTGCCAATGTGGGCGAGCGACTCATGGGCCTGGGCGAGCGCAACTATGCCCACCTGCGCGCCACTGCCGCACAGTGGCTACGTCGCGTAGAGATCGACCCCGCCCGCATGGACGACACCCCGCGCACGTTCTCGGGCGGCATGCGCCAGCGCTTGCAAATTGCCCGCAACCTGGTCACCGCGCCCCGCCTGGTGTTCATGGACGAGCCCACCTCGGGCCTCGATGTATCCGTGCAGGCCCGCCTGCTGGACATGCTGCGCCAGCTCACCCAGGGCATGCAGCTCGCCGCCATCATCGTCACACACGACCTGGCCGTGGCGCGCCTGCTGGCCCACCGCATGATGGTGATGCAGCGCGGCCAGGTGGTGGAGTCGGGCCTAACCGACCAACTGCTGGACGACCCCCAGCACCCCTACACCCAACTTCTTGTTTCTTCGGTACTCCAGCCATGAGCACACCCTTGCTACAACTCCAGGGGGTGGCCAAGCGCTTTACCCTGCACCACCAATCCGGCACCGAACTGGCCGTGGTGGCCAATGCCAGCTTTGCCGTGCACGCGGGCGAATGCGTGGTGCTAGGCGGCCCCTCCGGCATGGGCAAAAGCACCCTGCTGAAAATGATCTACGCCAACTACCGCGCCAGCACCGGCCGCATCGCCGTGACCGATGCCCATGGCCGCACCACCGACATGACCTGCGCCACGCCGCGCGAGCTGGTGCGCGTGCGCAAAGAGACCATCGGCTATGTGAGCCAGTTTTTGCGCGTGATTCCGCGTGTGGCCGCGCTCGATGTAGTGGCAGAGCCACTGCTTGAAGACCGCATCCGCGATCCGCAAGCCCTGGCGGCGGCGCGGGAAGAAGCCGGCCGCTGGCTGCAGCGCCTGCGCATTCCCGAGCGGCTGTGGCACTTGCCCCCGGCCACCTTCTCGGGCGGAGAGCAGCAGCGCATCAACATCGCACGCAACATGATCAAGCCCCGCCCGGTGCTGCTGCTGGACGAGCCCACCGCGTCGCTGGACGCGGCCAACACCGACACGGTGATCGCCCTGATCCGCGAGGCCACCGCCCGTGGTGCCGCGGTGCTGGGCATTTTTCACGACGCCGACGTGGGCCGCGCGGTGGCCACCCGGCACATCGACGTGACCCAATTCCGGAGCCAAGCTGCATGAGCCCCTTGTTGTTGACCAATGCCCGCCTGGTGCTGCCCGATGAGGTAATCAGCGCAAGCCTGCTGGCGCACGACGGCCACATTGCCGAGGTGCAGCCGGGCCGCACCGATGCCGCGCAGGCCATCGATTTGGAGGGCGACTACCTGCTGCCCGGTCTGGTGGAGATGCATACCGACAATTTTGAGCGCCACCTCATGCCCCGGCCCAAGGTGCAGTGGGCAGAGCTGCCCGCGTTGATGGCACACGACGCCGAGGTGGCCGCTGCGGGCATTACCACCGTGTTTGACGCGCTCGGTGTGGGCGAGGCCGACACCGAGAGCCTGCGCGGTAGCACCTGGGGCGGTGTGCTGGAAACGCTCGATGCCTGCCAGGCCCAGGGCCTACTGCGGGCGGACCACCACTTGCATGTGCGCTGCGAACTGCCAGCGCCCAACACCATCGATCTGTTTGCACCCTTTGTGGGGCACCCGCGCCTCTCGCTGATTTCACTCATGGACCACACACCCGGTCAGCGCCAGTGGGAAGACATTGAGCAAGCCCGTATCTACTACACCGGCAAAAAGGGCTGGGGCCTGCACAAGTTTGAACAGCAAGTTGCGCAGGCGCATGAACTGCAGGCGCGCTACGCGGAGCCGCACCGCGCCTACTTTGTGGACTACTGCCGCAGCCACGGCATTGCCCTGGCCAGCCACGACGACACCACCGTGGCCCACGTTGCGCAGGCGCATGCCGAAGGGGCCAGCATGTCCGAATTTCCCACCACCGTGGTGGCGGCACGCGAGGCACGGGCACGCGGCCTGCGCACCGTCATGGGTGGGCCCAACGTGGTGCGCGGCGGCTCGCACTCGGGCAACGTGGCAGCCGCAGAGCTGGCACGGCTGGGGCTGTTGGACATTTTGTCGTCCGACTACGTGCCGGGCAGCATGCTCAGTGGGGCCATGCGCTTGGTGCGCGATGGCCTGATGACACTGCCGCACGCGGTGGCCACTGTGAGCCGCACGCCCGCCTTGGCCACCGGCCTGCGCGACCGAGGGGCTATTGCCACCGGCTTGCGGGCAGACCTGGTCCAGGTGCGCATGGCCACCTTGCCCAATGGGCAGGAGCACCCTGTGGTGCGCGCCGTCTGGCGCCAAGGCCGGCGGGTGCTGTAAAGGCACCCGGCGTCATACAAATTTCCCTGAAATTTCATCAAACCGTCACCCCACCGCCAGACACTAAATCTGTCTAGACAAATTCGGGAGCATCCATGCACTACGCACTCCGTATCGAACAACTCAACAAGCACTTTGCCAACGGCCGCCACGCGCTCAACAACATCAACCTCACCGTGGCCCAGGGTGAAATGGTTGCCTTGATCGGCGCCTCGGGCTCGGGGAAATCCACCCTCATGCGGCACATGGCGGGCTTGGTCGCTGCGGACGCAGGACCGGGCTCCTTGATTGAAGTCGATGGCAGCTGCGTGCAACAAGGTGGCCTTGTGCACCGCGACATCCGCAAGGTGCGGGCCCGCATCGGCTTTGTGTTTCAGCAGTTCAACCTGGTGGACCGCTTGCCGGTGCAGGTCAATGTGCTGGTGGGCTTGCTGCACCGCATGCCCCTGTGGCGCGGGCTCATTCGCTGGTTCACGGAGCAGGAACGCGCACAGGCCATTGAGGCTCTACAACGGGTAGGAATTGCCGAATGCCACGCCCAGCGTGCCTCGACCTTGTCGGGCGGACAGCAACAACGCGCCGCCATTGCACGCACGCTGGTACAGGGTGCCAAGGTGGTGCTGGCCGACGAGCCCATTGCCTCCCTGGACCCCGAGTCTTCGCGCAATGTCATGGAAATTCTGGCGCGTATCAATCGCGAAGACCGCTGCACCGTCATTGTGTCTTTGCACCAGGTTGAGGCCGCGTTGAAATACTGCCCGCGCGTCGTCGCGCTACACAAAGGCCGGGTGATTTATGACGGCCCATCACGCACCCTTACTCCCTCGCTACTTCGGGAGCTTTATGGGGTGCAGGTCGATGAACTCCTTGCAGACGCCATACGCCCTGTCGTTGAACCGCTACCGACACACGCCTCCATTCATGGCCTGCTTCCCACAGGCGCCATGCCCGTAACGCACGCTGCTTAGTCCGTTTCCCGTTCCCTTAAAGAAAATTCAGGAGTATTTATGTTGAGAAAATTCGTCGCTATGTCCGCCGCTGCACTGTCCTTGGGCCTAGTGGGCACCAAGGCAATGTCCCAAGACATCAACTTCGGCATCATTTCTACCGAGGCCACCCAAAACCTCAAGCAAGACTGGGAGCCGCTGATCGCCGACATGAAGAAGCAAACCGGCTTCAATGTGACCGCATTCTTTGCGCCCGACTACGCCGGAATCATCGAAGGCATGCGCTTCAACAAGGTGCAGGTCGCGTGGTTGGGAAACAAATCTGCCGTAGAAGCGGTGGACCGCGCAAGCGGCGAAGTGTTTGCGCAAATGGTGAATGCAGACGGAACACAGGGCTACTACTCCCACCTGATCGTCAATGCCGACAGCCCCTACAACAACCTCGACGACATCATCAAGAACGGCAAGAACCTGAGCTTTGGCAACGGTGATCCGAACTCCACCTCCGGCTTCTTGGTGCCAGGCTTCTATGTGTTTGCCAAAAACAAGATTGACGCCAAAACCCACTTCAAGATCACACGGTCTGCGAACCATGAATCCAACGCCCTTGCCGTTGCCAACAAGCAAGTGGACGTTGCCACCAACAATAGCGAGAACCTGGACAAGATCAAGGAGCGCTACCCCGACAAGTTCAAGAGCATCAAGGTGGTGTGGACTTCGCCCCTGATCCCGCTGGACCCCTTGGTGATGCGCAAAGACCTGTCTGACGCTCAGAAGGCCAAGCTGAAGAACTTCTTCTACAACTATGGGAAGACCGACGCTGGTGAAAAAGCAGTGTTGATGAAGATCTCCAAACTCTCTGGATTCAAGGAATCGACCAACGCGCAGTTGATCCCCATCCGCCAACTCGATCTATTTAGCCAACGCAACAAAGCCGAAGCCGACAGCACGATGTCCGACGCCGACAAGAAGGCCCGTCTGGCTGACATTGATGCCAAGCTCGCAGCCCTGAACTAGTTGCCAACAACACCGCTGACATGACCTCAATGCCAATTACCGCCCCGGTCAAGCTGCCTGCGACCACCGAACCCAAGCGCAGCTTGGTTTGGTACTTTTCATGGGGGGTCGTGCTACTGCTGCTTGCTGCGTCCTGGAAAGGCGCAGACATGCGGCCGCTGGACCTGATCAAGGACTCGGGCAACATGGCTACCTATGCGGCCGAGTTCTTCCCCCCTAACTTCAGCCAGTGGAAAATGTTTGTTAGTGAGATGCTGGTCACCCTACAGATTGCTTTGTGGGGCACCGCGCTGGCCGTAGTAACTGCAGTACCCATGGCGCTATTGGCTTCTGCCAACCTCGTGCCATGGTGGGTGTACCAGCCCATGCGCCGCATCATGGACGCCACGCGCGCCATCAACGAGATGGTGTTTGCCATGTTATTTGTGGTGGCCGTGGGTCTGGGGCCCTTTGCCGGTGTACTGGCGCTGTGGATTCACACCAGCGGCATCTTGGCCAAGTTGTTCTCCGAGGCGGTGGAAGCGATCGATCCCCAACCGGTGGAAGGCATCCGCTCCACCGGTGCCAGCGCATTGCACGAAATCATCTACGGCGTGATCCCGCAGGTCATGCCCTTGTGGATTTCGTTCACGCTGTACCGCTTTGAGAGCAATGTGCGCTCGGCGTCGGTCGTGGGCATGGTGGGGGCCGGTGGCATCGGTGTGGTGCTATGGGAAATCATCCGTGGCTTCCAGTACGCTGAAACCTGCGCCGTCATGCTGATCATTGTGGCGACCGTGAGCATCATCGACCTGGTGTCGGCCCGCATTCGCAAAGTCTTGGTCTGAGGAGATTGCTATGGCATTGGATGTGGACGGCATCGCCGCCTTGTTTGACAAACGCGCCAACCAGCAATATGGCCGCGAGCCCGTGAACCAGATGGAGCACGCGCTGCAATGCGCGCTGCTGGCCGAGCAAGCGGGCGAAAGCATGGAGACCGTGGTCGCCGCTTTATTGCACGATGTGGGCCACCTGATAGCGGCCGAGCGCGATGGCGTGATGGACGACACCCAAGACACGGACGACCTCCACCAGTACGTGGCGCTACCATTTTTGCGCGCCCTGCTGCCCGATGCGGTGCTGGAGCCCATTCGCCTGCATGTGGACGCCAAGCGCTACCTGTGCGCCACGGAGCCCAGCTACTGGGCCGCACTCTCCGAAGGCTCCAAGCGCAGCCTGGAGTTGCAAGGCGGCCCGTTCAGCGAAGACGAGCTGCAACGCTTTATGGCCCAACCGTATGCCGAAGAAGCGGTGCGCCTGCGCCGCTATGACGACCTGGCCAAGGTGCCCGGCAAGCCCACCCCGCACTTC
>JARXAM010000128.1 GCA_029865845.1 Rhodoferax sp.
GCAGCCCTGTTCCAGCAGGAACTGGCGCTGCCCCTCGGTCTCCACCCCTTCGGCCACCACGTCCAGGCCCAGGCTCTTGCCCAGTGCCAGCACGGTGGAGGCAATGGCCGCGTCGTTGGCGTCGGTCAACACGTCGCGCACAAATGACTGGTCGATCTTGAGTTGTTGCAGGGGCAGCGTTTTCAGGTAGGCCAGCGACGAGTAGCCGGTGCCAAAGTCATCCAGCGCGAAGCGCACCCCCAGCGACTGCAAGGCGTCCATTTTGTGGATCGCGTCTTGGGCATCCGACACCAACAAACTCTCGGTCAGCTCCAGCTTGAGCATGCGCGGATCGGCCCCCGTGCGACGCAGGGCGGCGCGCACCTGCTCCACGAAGTCAGCGCTGCGAAACTGGCGCGCGCTCACATTCACCGCCACGGTCAGGTGGGCGCAATCGGCCGTCTTGGCCCACTGCGCCATTTGGGCACACGCGGTGTGCAACACCCACTGCCCCAGCGGAATAATCAGGCCGGTTTGTTCGGCCAGCGGCACAAATTCCAGCGGCGACACCCAGCCGCGCTGGGGGTGTTGCCAGCGCAGCAGCGCCTCCACCCCCACCACGGCGCTGCGGGCATCCACCACCACCTGGTAATACAACTCCAGCTCCTGGCGCTGCAAGGCCAGCCGCAGGTCGGCCTCCATCTCGGTGCGCACGGCCAGCATGGACTGCATGGCGGGATCAAAAAAGCGCAAGGTGTTGCGCCCCGCAGCCTTGGCCTCGTACATCGCCAGGTCGGCCTGCTTGAGCAGCTCATCCACCGACTGGCGTTGGCCATGCACCATCACCACGCCAATGCTGGGCGTGCTGTGGTGCAAACTGCCGGGCAGCTCGTAGGGCGCGTTGAGCTTTTCGAGTATTTTTTTGCCGACCCATTCGACCAGCACACCTGCGCGCTCCACCGTGCCATCCATGTCTTTGAGCAAGACCACGAATTCGTCGCCCCCCAAGCGCGCCACCGTGTCGGACTCCCGCACACAGGCCTTCAGGCGCTGGGCCACCATGCGCAGCAGGCCGTCCCCCACATCGTGCCCGCGCGTGTCGTTGAGGTCTTTGAAGTTGTCCAAATCAATGAACAACAACGCCCCCACCATTCGGCCACGGGCACACGACGCGATCACCTGCTGCAAATGGTCCAGCAGCAAACGCCGGTTGGGTAAATCGGTCAGCACGTCATAGAACGCCAGCCGCTCAATTTTTTCTTCGGCCTCCTTGCGCTCGGTGATGCTGCGGCCAATGCCCCGGTAGCCCTGGAACGTGCCGTGGGCATCAAAGATCGGCGCGCCGCTGACCGACACCCAAAAGGCCCGGCCATCGGCATCGACACTGCGCAGTTCAAGCTCCCGAAACACTTGGCGCGCATCCAACAACTCGCGATGGGCAGCCCACTGCGCATCGCTCATGTTGCTTGCACCACACTCCCAGCGCGTCAGGCCAATGCTGGACTGCTCGGCACGCGGCCCGGTAGCCGCAATCGCACCGGCAAAACGGGTAAAGCGGTACTGGCTGTCTTGCTCCCAATACCAATCAGACGACAGTTCGGTCAGGGCGCGAAAGCGGGCTTCGCTCTCTTGCAGTACCGCCAGCGACGCCTTGTGTTCCGTAACGTCAGTGAGCGAGCCATACGCATTGCACCGGCCATTGGCCTCGAGGTAGGTGACGGCTTTGCCAAACAAGGAGCGCACCCGCCCGTCGTGCAACACCACACGAAACTCTTGCGCCCAGGTCATGCCCTCGCGGCCAGCCGCAGCAATGGATTGCAGGGTCGGGGCCAGGTCGTCGGGGTGCACCAACTGCACCAGCCGCTGCGGCGACATGCGCACCTCTTCGGGAGCAATGCCAAACACCTCGTAGCAGGCATCGCTTACGAACACAAAATGCCCGCCACGGCTGCCTACTCATTCAAACTGGAACACCATTTCCGGCAGGCGGCTGGTGAGCCGCTGGATCACGTCAAGCTTGTGCTGCAAGACCTGTTTGGCCCGGGCCTCTTCGGTAAAGTCCTGCACCACGCCATAGTCCACATAACTGCCGTCTTTGCGAAAGAACCGGTGCATGCGCCCGCGCACCCAGCGCACTTTTTGGTCGCGACGCTTCCAGCGAAACTCCAGCAAACGCCCGTCCATCGCCTCTCTGGCGGCCCGGTAGGTCAGCGCGTCTTCGGGATGGATATCGGGCAGCAGCACATCGGCGCCCAGGTCTTCCGTCTCGGGAATGCGGGCCAGGCGGTACAGCCCCTTGGACCAGCGAGGCCGGACCTGGCCCTGCGGCACCGTCCAGTGCCCGGCCTGCGCCAGACCCTCGGTGTGCTCAAACAACTCCAACTGCCCCTGCAAGGCATCCACGGCCTGCTGCAACGCCCACTCGCTATGGGCCACGGCCTCTTGCGCCACACGCTGCGCGGTAATGTCGGTCAGGTAGACCAGCACATGGTCTTCCCCTGCAATCGCCATGCGTGAGCCGCGCCATTGCAGCAGCAAGGCCTGCCCCTGGGCGGTTTTGAAATGGATCTCCACGCCCGTGGCTCCGGCCTGCACAGCGTCCAAGGCGGCGTTGCAGCTCGCCAGATCGGGCCAAAAGCCCAGGCTCACACAGGTGTTGCGCGTGGCCTCGTCCCACGAGTAGCCCGTGAGCTGCTCCCAGCACGCATTGACATCGACCAGTGCCCCATCCTCCAGGCGTTGCACCGCAATAGCCGCCGGGCTGTGTGAGAACAAGGCCGCCAGCATGTCGTACTGGCGGCGGCTGGCCAGCTCCAGCGAGTGCAACGCGTTGGTCAGGGCATGCAGCGATTCACTATCGGATGAATGCGCCTGCGCCCCATCGGTCATGGAGCCCATCGCAACTGTTCCACGGGAACGGGGTGTCCAAAAAAGTAGCCTTGGAAAAAGTGGCAGCCTTCCGCGAACAAAAAGTCGCGCTGGCCCTGCGTCTCCACGCCTTCAGCCACCACCACCAAATCGAGGCTCTTGGCCAGGCTCAGGATGGTGCGGGCAATGGCGGCGTCATTGGGGTCGGTCAGCACATCGCGGACAAAAGACCGGTCGATCTTGAGCTGGTCCAGCGGCAAGCGTTTGAGGTAGGCCAGCGACGAGTACCCGGTGCCAAAGTCGTCCAGCGAAAAGGTCACGCCAATGGCGCGCAGCTCTCCCATCTTGCGCGCGGTGTCGTCAAAATCGGTGAGCAACAGGCTCTCGGTGATTTCCAGCTTCAAGCGGTAGGGATTGGCCCCGCTGGCATGCAGCAGGCCCAAGATCTGGGCGCAAAACTCCGGGTGGTGAAACTGGCGGGCGCTCACGTTTACCGCAATGCTGAGTTTCTCGGTGCGCGCATCGGCGCTCCAGGCGACCAACTGGGCGCAGGCTGCTTCCAAGACCCATTGCCCTAGGGGAACAATCAAGCCGGTTTGTTCTGCCACAGGCACAAAGGTGCCGGGTGCCACCGTGCCCAGGGTCGGGTGCTGCCAGCGCAGCAGGGCTTCCACCCCGGTCATGGCTCCGGCGGGGTCCACCACGGGCTGGTAATGCAGCACAAACTGCCGCTCGTGCAAGGCAGTTCGCAACGCCGCCTCCAGGCCCGCCCGCTCCGACGCGGCGGCCTGCATCTCGGGGTCGAAAAACCGCACTGTGTTGCGGCCTGCGCCCTTGCTTTGGTACATCGCCAAATCGGCGCGCTTGAGCAGCTCTTCAATGCTGGCCGCATGCCGAAAAAACAGGGTCACCCCAATGCTGGGCGAACTGTGCAAATGGTGCCCGCCCAGCACGAACTCGCGGTTGAGCGCGGTCAGCACTTTTTTGGCCACCACGTCGGCCTGGCTGGCCGCTATGTGGGGATCGGCGTCCAGCTCTTCGAGCATCACCACAAACTCGTCACCGCCCAAGCGCGCCACCGTGTCTGCACTGCGCACGCAATCCTTGAGGCGCAGGGCCACTTGCTGGAGCAGCATGTCGCCCATGTGGTGGCCCAAGGTGTCGTTCAGGATCTTGAAGTTGTCCAGGTCAATGAACAACAGCGCCCCATGCATCCCATTGCGCTCGCTGGCCTGCAAGGCATGCTCCAGTCGGTCGATCAGCATGCGCCGGTTGGGCAGGGTGGTGAGCGCATCAAAAAAGGCCAGGCGCTCAATTTCGGTTTCTGCCGCTTTGCGGGACGAGATATCGCGGCCCGTGCCACGGTAGCCACAAAACTGCCCTTGGCCGTCGATGATGGGCGTGCCGCTGATGGACACCCACAGGCACGTGCCATCGGGCAGGGTGCGGTGCATCTCAAAGTCTTGGAACGTCTCATGCGCATACAGCACCCGCATGTGCTCAGTCCACTGCGCCGGACTGACCTGCCACAGGCCCACATCCCAGCGCGTGCGCCCCAAAGCCGCATGAAAGCCCAAGCGCTCGGCATACACCGGCTCGGCATCGATACGCACAAAGCGAAACTCCGCGTCCTGCTCCCAATACCAGTCGGAGGACAAACTGGAGAGACTGCGAAACCGCTCTTCGCTTTCTTGCAACTGGGCCAAGGCCCGCTTTTGCGGGGTGATGTCGGTGATAAACCCGGTGAACAACACCGAACCATCGGGTTTGGCCTGGGGCACCGCACTGCCCAACAACCAACGGGTGTCTTCGGGCGAGGCCCGGGTGCGGAACTCGCAGGTCCAGGGCAACATGCTTTGGGAGCAGGCCATGGCCGTGCGTACGACCTTGGGCACATCGTCGCGGTGGATGCGCCGCATTACGGTGTTGGCGTCTGCCCGCACCTCTTCCATGGTGATGCCAAAAATCGGGACGACGGCGGCACTCATAAACGGAAAGGTGAAGCGGCCATCGGGCCACACCTGGCACTCGTACACCACCCCCGGCGCGCGGCTGGTGATTTTGTGGATGAAGTCCAACTGCTTTTGCACCGCCTCCCGCGCATGGTGCTCTTCGGTAAATTCCTGCACCGCGCCAAAGTCGGCCACCACCCGCCCGTCCACCCGCTGCCGGTGCGTGCGCGAGCGGGCCCACAGGGTGCGTCCATCGCGTGCCACCCAGCGAAACTCCACCACCGAGCCATCCATCTTGGCGCGGGCCTGTTGCAAGCGGGGCACGTCCTCGGGGTGCACGCCGCGCCACAAGGTGTCCATGGTGGTCAAGGACACATCGCCCAGGCCCGCCATCGTTGCTAGGCCACGCGAAATCTGCACATGCTTGTCATTGGGCAAGGCCATCCAGTGGCCCACCTTGGCCAAAGACTCGGTCAGCTCATGCAGCTTCACTTGCCGGAACAAGGTTTCGTTGGCCTGCTGCAAGGCACGCTCGCCCGCTTTGAGTGCCTCGCGAGCCAGCTCGTGTGCCGTGACATCGCGCACATAGGTCAGAAAAAAGTGTTCCCCGGCATCTTCCAAATGCGTAGCGTTGAGCCGCACCACGCGGGGAATGCCGTCTTTTAAAACCCAGGGCACATCCACATCCATCACCCGGGCACCCAACGTCAGGCCATGGAAAATGGCGTGCTGCTGCTGGGGGTCCAACCACAGCCCCAGGGCCGCCTCGGTGCGCCCGACGGCCTCGTCGCGGGTGTGGCCGGTCAGCTTGCGCCACTCGGCATTGACGTGCAGCAGCACGCCATCGTGTACCCGCACCAACGCGATGGCCTCGGGGCTATGCTCAAACAGAAGGGGGAAGAGCGAACTACCGGCACTTGCGTGCGGCACCACATCGTCACCAGACGGGCGCTGCACGCGCCCAACTTGAAGGGGATTTATCAGTAGCTGCACAGTATTGGTATGTTCTCAACGACCGCGCAATCATAGGGCCATTGGGCGCAAATACCATAGCAAAAACGCCCCCATGATTACCCCATTGTTGCGTGCCGCACAAAGCCGTGCATGCATGCGTGCACCCCTTGAAGCAGCGGCGACTGGCAATGCCAGACAATAGCGGCTTTGCCCACCCGTGCCCGGCCCGCTATCACTTGTGTCACAACCCGCACTTGTAGCGTTTAGGCCATCGGCATGACCCCATCTTGCGGACCCCCGGCGGTATGACTTCAAGCCCTGTAGCACCTTCTCTGCGTACCCTCGATGCCACGCCCTCGGCCCGGGCGGGCGATGCCCAGGGGGCCGTCGGTGCCCACACGCCCATGATGGCCCAGTACCTCGGGCTCAAGGCGGCCTACCCGGACACGCTGCTGTTCTACCGCATGGGCGACTTCTACGAAATGTTTTATGCGGACGCCGAAAAGGCAGCCCGCATTTTGGACATCACCCTCACCACACGCGGCCAGTCTGCCGGGCAGCCGGTGGTTATGGCGGGGGTGCCCTTTCATTCGATGGAAGGCTACCTGGCCAAGCTCATTCGCCACGGCGAATCGGTGGCCATTTGCGAACAAGTGGGTGAAGTCGGCGCGAGCAAAGGCCCGGTAGAGCGCAAGGTGGTGCGGGTGGTGACGCCGGGCACGCTGACAGATGCCGAGCTGCTGTCCGAAAAAACCGAGTCCATGCTCATGGCCGTGCACCAAGGGCCGCGCAACCGCTGTGGGCTGGCCTGGTTGTCGGTCACCCAAGGCATGGTGTTTTTGGCTGAATGTGCGCCCGACGAGGTGCCCGACTGGGTGAGCCGCATCGCCCCCAGCGAGCTGGCCTACAGCGCAGGCTGCACCACCGCGTTTGAGGACCGCCTCAAGCGCCTGCGCCAAGGCAGCGCCGTGTACCTCACGGCGCGACCCGAGTGGCAGTTCGACAGCGCCTTGGGCCAACGCAAATTGCTGGATGCGCTGCAAGCCGCCAGCCTCAGTAGCTGGAACGCGCAAGAACTGCCCTTGGCGCATGCCGCAGCCGGCGCGCTGCTGGGCTATGCCGAGCACACCCAAGGGCGCGCCCTCACCCACATCCACCGCGTGCAGGTGCAGCGCGATGACGCGCTCATCGACCTGCCCGCCACCACCCGGCGCAACCTGGAGCTTGTGCAAACCCTGCGCGGCGAGGACAGCCCCACGCTGTTCAGCCTGCTCGACACCTGCATGACCGGCATGGGCAGCCGCCTGCTCAAACGCTGGCTGCTCGAGCCGCTGCGTGACCGCACCGAGGCCCAACACCGCCTGCACGCGATCGCCACACTGCGCACGCCAGGCGCACAGGAAGGGCATGCGGACCTCTGGCACACCGTGCGCGGCGCGCTCAAGGGCTGTGCCGACGTAGAGCGCATCAGCGCCCGCATTGCACTGCGCCAGGTGCGCCCCCGCGAACTGGTGGCCCTGGTGCTGACGCTCCAAAAAACAGAGCATCTTGCACGCCACTTACAGGGGCACACAGGCTACCTCGCCCACCTGTGCAACCACCTGCACCCGCCGGTGGACGCCATCGCCCTGCTGGCCCGCGCCATCGCGCCCGAACCTGCCGCGCTGGTGCGCGACGGCGGCGTCATCGCCGACGGCTTTGACGCCGAGTTGGACGAGCTGCGCGCCATCCAAACCAACTGCGACGCCTTTTTGCTGGACCTGGAGGGGCGCGAGAAAGCCCGCACCGGCATTGCCAATTTGCGGGTGCAATTCAACAAGGTGCACGGCTTCTACATTGAGGTCACCACCGGGCAAATAGACAAAGTGCCCGACGACTACCGCCGCCGCCAAACCCTGAAAAACGCCGAACGCTTTATCACCCCCGAACTCAAAGCCTTTGAAGACAAAGCCCTGAGCGCCCAAGAGCGCGCCCTGTCCCGCGAAAAGTGGCTATTTGAGCAGGTGCTAGACCAGTTGCAGCCCCACATTGCGGCGCTTACCGCCGTGGCCCAGTCGCTGGCTGCGCTGGACACCCTGTGCGCGCTGACCGAGCGCTCACTCACGCTGGACTGGTGCGCGCCGCAGTTTGTGGCCGAGCCCTGCATCGACATCACCCAAGGCCGCCATCCCGTAGTGCAAGCGCGGCTGGCCGAACGCAGTGGGCAAGCGGGCCCGTCTGGCAGCCGTACCTTCATTGCCAACGACACCCGGCTGGGCGTGAAGCAGCGCATGCAGGTCATCACCGGGCCCAACATGGGCGGTAAATCCACCTACATGCGCCAGGTGGCCCTGATCACGCTGCTGGCCAGCATCGGCAGCTACGTGCCTGCGCAGGCCTGCCGCCTGGGGCCGATAGACGCCATCCACACCCGCATCGGCGCGGCAGACGATTTGGCCAACGCCCAGTCCACCTTCATGCTGGAGATGACCGAGGCCGCGCAAATACTGCACAGCGCCACGCCCCACAGCCTGGTGCTGATGGACGAAATCGGCCGGGGCACCAGCACCTTTGACGGCCTGGCTCTGGCCAGCGCCATTGCCACCCAGTTGCACGACAAAACACAGGCCTTTACCCTGTTTGCCACCCACTACTTCGAGCTGACCGAATTCCCCGCCACCCACCACGCCGCCCACAACGTGCATGTGAGCGCGGCCGAGGCCGGGCGCGACATTGTGTTTTTGCACGCCATCGAACCCGGCCCGGCAAGCAAAAGCTACGGCGTGCAAGTGGCCCGCCTGGCTGGCATGCCCGCCGCCGTGTTGCACCACGCCCGCCACACGCTAGACGCCCTAGAAGCCCAGGCCGATGCCCAGCGCGTGCAGGTGGACCTTTTTGCCGCGCCGCCCGCCAGCGAAGTGGGCACCACCAGCGTCGTTGAGACCGCACTGGCCGCCATCAACCCCGATGCGCTGAGCCCGCGTGAAGCGATGGATGCGCTCTACCAGCTCAAGGCGCTGGCCAATCGCTCTTGACCCCACCCCCCAGGCATGCCCATGCCCCACACCCACCCCATGACGCCCGAACCCGGCTCGGTGGGCGACTACACCCCGCCCCATGCCTGAAGACGAAATTTTGAAGTGCCTGCTCGCGCTAAATCTGGGACGCGCTCAATGACTGTTGGGGCCGCATGAACGCCCTTCGTAGCAATCACTACCCCCGCAAGAATCCCTGCCTTTGCCCTGCATACCCGAGCAGCCAGCGCGACTTCACTAGCCACGCAACGCCAAACGCGGCCAGGGCGAGCGACTCGCCGATGAAAAGCTGAAGGTCACACGCCCTCACGAAACATGTCACCTTGACGCCAAGAATACTAAGAAGGCACAAGACCATACCGACAACCATCGCCGCAGCACACATGCGATAAATGCGGTTGCGTAACGCTTTGCGCGCCGGGGCATGACGCTCTAGGTAGTCAGTGGACGGCTCCGTGAAATTGTTCATGGCGGTATAGGTGAGCCACAAGAAAAGCAACACGGCACACCCGGTGTGAATACCGGGCTCCCAGTGGGCTGGCAAACCCGTCAGGCGAACTGCGTCCAAGGACGTAACTAGCTGGTTGCATTGCGAACACGCGTCGCCAAAATGGCGCAGTGGCTGTGGGTCCAATGCCGTGGGAATCAGCCCGACACCCAGGGCACACAAACCAGACGCGACGGAGAAAACATGCTGTAGTGACCAAGGCACCCGGTTTGCCCGGACTGGGAAGCCCCATCCCCTGTAGCTGAGCAGCAAGACACCAACGGTCACCAGCCCACCCACAAACACCACATGTGCGCCGCTGAAGTAATACTGACTGACGGAGGTCGCCGGATAAATGGTTCCGCATCGCAACCCATTGATGACCCAAACTGCCGGCGACAGAAAGAAAGCGATCAGGCCAACTATCAGCATGATGTCGCGGTCTGAAAACACCTCCGTAGACGATGCTGGTGGCACGGGTACATCGGGTAAATCGCGCGTAGCGGATGACGGAGGCTGAATAGCGTTCATGGTTCACTTCTGATGAATGGGATGGACAGAGGCTCGCTCGCTGCCGCATTGACGAACTAAAAGATACGTCGCCCGTAACCCCAAAAGTTATCCGAGGCACAACGAATCAGCCACAAACGAGTTATTTCACCCGGAGTATGGGAACGATCACCATAGGCCTGATTTCCTGGAATACTGGAAGTTTGGCCTTTTCTTTATCGGCATATTTTTGTTTTTCACTCGCGATTTGTTTAAGGGCATCCGCTTTGTCCGGTGGGGCAGTGTCGGCAGCGCGCTTTGCCTCGGCAGCACCATTTGCAGCGGCGGCTACTTTTTTTCCCTGCTCTGCGGCTTTGACACCTTTGGAGCCTGGTACTTGGCTTACTGCGTAGGCCCAACGTTGTGCAATCGGATTACCGCTCAAATAGAATGGCATGAATGAAGAACCAATCTTGGACACTAGCGCCGTGGCATCCGTCTTTGCGAGTAGGCCCGCTAAAAACTGGGTCCCCTCTGCAATGTCTGCGCGATTGTCCACATCGGTAAACCACGCATACAGACTGATGGCATCGCCTTCATTTACCGAAGCGCCCAATGCGGCACTGAGTTCAGACAACAACTTAATTGCTTGAGTATCTGTACCGCCGGGCACCTCCGCAACAATAACGGACTTTGCAACTGCTTCGTCAATCATTCTACGAATTTCTGCGGGCCTGCAGGTTTGTTCGTAGCCGGTAAGCAGGAGAATGGCGTCTGCGTAATCCAAGTTATCCAACTGGGGCTGAATATCCAAAAGATAAGCTCTTTGTGCGTCTCGGACTAACTTCCCGACTGATTTGGAGGCATCAGAAAACAGCATGGAAGTGGAATAGGCATCCATACTCGCGCCAGCAAAACTAAAGGAAGTAGCCACGCCAGAAATATCAGCAGGCGTGGCACTCGTTAATCCCATGATGGCAGACATAAACCCGCCGACCAAGCCAACCTGTTTCCTATCGTGACTGGCGAGCTGGTTTGCGGACCCTAGGGATTGTGTTCAAAACTATTCGGCCAGCACGCAACCGAGGCACGCAAATTGCGATCGATGACAGCATGAAACAAACCGACCTTGGACTTGATCTGAACACGCGGCGAACGCGCAAACAGATCCTTCTCGATGAGAT
>JARXAM010000020.1 GCA_029865845.1 Rhodoferax sp.
GTGGCTCAGGCGCGGCGGCTGTGTGTCCCGTGTGGGCAGCTACGGCTGTGGAGCGCCATGCAGGCTTGTGACGCTGTTGCAGACGTGGACGTAGATCGTCCCGATTGATGTCGTTCTTTTTGCACCCTGACCACTCCCGTCAATGAAGACGGGGCAGTCTCTTATGCGGCCCTATACGGGGGCAATGTTTGTAAATTTGGTGACGCGAACTTGGCATAGCAATGTATCTTGACTCGTAGGGAGGGTTGGTCGAACAAACACCCTTGGGTCACGCAGGCCATGGGTTTTTCGCGCACATAGAAGGGCCACCTGGCCGTGGCCTCTAGATTGGACAGTAGCCGGCGGCATCGGCGCTGCCACCTTGGTGGAGTGGCAGAGTTCGCGCGGCTAGGCGGGGCTAGCCGACCACCTTGTAAAAGCTGTCTACCTCGATGCGGCTGGTGCGGGTGCGGTTCACCGGGGCCTGTGCATCGGCATAGCCCAGGGCGACGCCGCACACGATATGGCTCTCTGGCCCCAGCCCCAGGTGCTGCCGCACCAACCCAGGATAGGACGCCAGTGCCCCGATGGCGCAACTGGCCAGCCCGCGGGACTGGGCCGCCAGCAACAGGCCGTACAGCGCCATGCCCAGATCCATAAAACTGCCGCTGCCCAAGCCCCGCTCGATAGTGACCACCAGCGCCACCGGAGCATCAAAGAAGCGGAAGTTGCGCTCAAACTGCTGGTCGCGCCCGGCCCGGTCGTCGCGGGCAATGCCGATGCTGTCGTACAAGGCGCGCGCGGCAGCCACCTGCCGACGGCGCAAATGGCCGGGCATGGGGTCGGGGAAGTAGCGGTAGTCCTCAGCCTCGGCGCTCCCCGCTTGGTAGGCAGCGGACATGGCCTGTGACAAGGCCTCGCGCACCGCACCCCGCACGTGGACAAAGCTGCCCGGCTGCAAGTTGGCGCCGCTGGGTGCCAAACGCGCGTTGGCAAGCAGCTCTCGCAACAGGGCTTCGGGCATCGGCTGGTCGGTAAAGCCGCGCACCGAGGTGCGCGCGCGCGCCAAGGCGGTGAAGGCGTCGGGCTCGGCCATGCGCGTCAGTAGCCCCGCCCTGCATCCACCAGCCCGGCCACGGACTGGCCACGCTGGAGTGCGGCGATCTTGCGGGCGATCTGGGCAATGCTTTCTGCACGCAGGGTGCGCGCCGAGGTGTGCGGGGTGATGGTGATTTTGGGGTGCGTCCAAAATGCGTGGCCCTTGGGCAGCGGCTCCACACGGAACACGTCCAGCGTGGCCCCTGCGAGGTGGCCGCTGTCGATGGCCGCGAGCAAGTCGGCGTCCACCACATGGGCACCGCGCGCCACGTTCACCAGGTAACCGCCCGGGCGTATGTGGGCCAAGGTGCGGGCGTTCAGAATGCTGTCGGTCTCGGGGGTGAGGGGCAGCAGGCACACCACGATGCGGCTGGCCGCCAAAAAATCGTGGAGCTGCGCCGCCCCATGAAAGCACTGCACGCCTTCCAGCGCTTTGGGCGATCGGCTCCAGCCGTTCACCGGAAAGTCGAACTGCGCCACCGCCTTGGCCACACGCTCGCCCAATACGCCCAGCCCCAGCACGCCCACGGGGTAGTCCAGGCGGCTGCGCGGCTTGCGAAACGACCATTTGCCCTGGGCCATATCGGCCTCGTACCCCTCGAACTCGCGGAAGTGGCGGATGACGGCGTGGCACACGTATTCGGCCATTTGCACCGACATGCCAGCGTCGTCCAGCCGGATCACCGGCACGCCCTCGGGCAGGCGCAGCGCCATGAGGGCGTCCACGCCGGCACCGGTGTTGAAGAGGGCACGCACGTCACGCTGTTCATCCAGCATTTGCTGTGGGGGCTTCCACACCACCGCGTAGTCCGCCGTCGGTGCGCCGGGCTGCCAGAGGCTGACCGCGGCACCGGGAAGGGCGGCTTGCAGTCCGGGAATCCAGGTGGCCTCATCGAAGTCGGCCGAGTAGTAGGTAATACGCAATGCAGACATGCACGCATTGTCGCCGCGCCCGTCAGCCGCCCGCACTACCCCCACACTACCCCAGGGCTACGCAATGTGCGTGATCCGCCCGCACAGTTCGCGCAGGTCATGCACCAGGGCGGTGGCACCGGCTGCCAGCAGGTCCGCGCCATCGCCGTGCGGCGCGTACCCCCACACGGAGGCCCCAGCGGCCACGCCCGCCGCCACACCGGTACGGGTGTCTTCCACCACGATGCAGCGACGCGGGTCCACCTCCAAGGCGGCAGCGGCGGCCAAATACACATCGGGGAAGGGCTTCGAACGCGGCGTGTCGTGCCCGCTGAACACCCGGCCCTCGAAATACGGCAACAGGCCGGTCTTTTCCAGTTGCATCAGCACCTTGCCCAGGTCGGCCCCCGAGGCACAGGCAATGCGGCCCGCACATGCCGCGTGCACCTGCTGCACCGCCTCCAGCGCATGGGGAATCGCTTGCACCCCGGCCATCAGCGCCGCATTGCGCTGCTGGCGAAACGCGGCCATCCACTGGGGAGTGAGCGCCTGGCCGGTGCGGGCTTCAATTTGCGCCCGTTCGTCCATGACCGCTTTGCCCATGAACACGTCCATGCAGGCTTGCACCGACATATCCCACCCCAACTGCGCCAGCATGTCGCGCAGCACCTCGTGGGTGATGCGTTCACTGTCCACCAGCACGCCATCGCAATCAAACAACACCGCGTCAACCACCACAGGCTCCCTCCCGGCCCCGAACCCACGGAGCGTGGACGCCCTTCCCCCAACGCAAAGGCGCGCTGCCGATTGCATCACACCGGCAGGCACCTTTGCGCATCCGCACCCACAACGCGCGCGGGGCGGGTGGGGTGGTTTCGAGGTGGCGCGCGCAGCATGCGGCTGACAGAGGCAGGTTTTTCATGGCCCGCTATTCTCCGTCGAACACCACCCCGCCCTGCACACGCGCGGCACCGCTGCGCTCCAAGTCGCGCACCAATGCATGCACCGCGTCGGCCCCCGTCGGGCCGCCGTCACCGCGCACGAGCTGCTGCATATAGGCCGTGCTGCAGGCCCAGGCCACCAGCGCATCCATGGGCAGGCAGCCACACTCCAACAACTTGAACTTGAGCAAGACCTTGGCCGCGTAATGCCGGTGCTGCTCGGGGTCGTGCACAAAGCGGTGCAAGCGTTGGCGCGCATGCGCAATGGCGGCGGGCACCTGGGTGAATACAGACCCATGGCCGGGGATGACCCAGTGCGGCTGCAGCCGCTCAATCAGATCGAGGGTGGTGGCTACATCGTCAAAAGCGTGGACCCCGTCAAGCTCTGGAAACACCACGCCAAAACCTTGTTGCCACAAGGCATCGCCCGAGACCAACACACGGCTCTGCGGCTCAAACAACAGCACGGCATGCGCCTCATGGCCGGGCGCAGCGTGCACCTGCCACACCCGCTGGCCCAGGGGCAGCTCACTGCCGGGGCGCAGCGCGGCGTGCGGGCGAAACGGCGGGCACTGTTGGCCGGTGGGGCTGTGGCCCAGCGCCACCGCGTCCCAGTGCAGCACGGCCTGGTACTGGCCCTGGGGAACCAAGGTGTGCGCCTCGGGATAGCGCGCCTGCATAGCAGCATGGCCACCGCAGTGGTCGCTGTGCGTGTGGGTGGCCAGCAGCAGGTCCAGCGTGCGGCCGTGCAAGGCGGAAGCCACCAGCGCCACGGTCTGCCCGGCGTGGGTGCAGTAGCCGCTGTCCACCAGTGCGGTGGTGCCATCGCCTTGCATCAGCACGTTGTTACTGGACAGCCATCCCCGCTCGAACACGACAACATCGGGGGGCCAAACAGGGTCCATGGGGGCTTGCCTCGCTCAAAGGGATGCGTCCATTGTGCGCGATGGCGCTGCTACAGCCCCTGCGGCAAACGCCTCCACCAGCGCACGGCATGCTGCGTCGGGCGCAAACGCCTGGGTGACAGCAGACACCACCGCCGCACTGGCAGCGCCGGTCGCCGCCACAGACGCCATGGCATGGACATCGATACCGCCAATGCCCACCACCGGCACGGGCAGCACACCGGCCCAGTAGCGCAGGTTGTCCAGGCCCTGGGGTATCCAGGGCATGGCTTTGCTCTGTGTGGCAAAGACCGGGCCGCAGGCGATGTAGCTGGGCCGCAGCGCCCAGGCGCGGGCGACCTCCCAGTAACTGTGGGTGCTCAGGCCCAGACGCAGGCCCGCGCGGCGCAGCGCGTCCAGGTCGGCCGTGTCCAGGTCTTCTTGTCCCAGGTGCACGCCGTACGCACCGTGGGCCAAGGCGAGTTGCCAGTGGTCGTTGATGAACAGTTGCGCGCCCGGCGTGGCACGGGCGGCGGCAATGCTCTGGGCGATCTGGTCTGCCAAAGTGGGCGTGTGCGGATCTTTGATGCGCAGTTGCACGGTGCGCACGCCCGCTGCCAGCACGCGGACGACCCAGGCAGCGCTGTCCACCACCGCATACACGCCCAGGGCCGCATCGCTGCACGCGGGAAACGCAGGTGGCTGCGCGCACGGCGGGGCGGGCTGGGCGTGCAACCCGGGCAGGTTGGCCGCGTGCTGGGCAAAGTCGGGAAGGGCTTGCACCGGCCCGGCGCCCTGCCCCGCCGCATAGGCGTGGCGCAGGGCGTGGGTGGTGGCCATTTTGGCCAGCACCACCGCATCGGCCACGCAGTAGCCGCTGGCCAGGGCGGCCGCAGCGGTAGACGCAAAGGTGCAACCCGTTCCGTGGTGGTGCGCGGTGTCCACGCGCGGCAGGCTGAGCCAGCCGGTGGCGTGCGGGCTGCTGAACCAGTCGCTGGCAAGGCTGTCAACGGCGCTGGCGTCGCCGCCGGTGATGGCCAGCGAGGGCTGCCCCATCGACACCGCGTGTCCGAGGCGCAGCCCCAAGCGCTGGGCCTCGGCGCGGTTGGGCGTGACCAGCGTGGCACGAGGCAGTAGCTCATGCACATAGGCCTGCACCAGAGCCTCGGTGGCAAATGGTGCCCCCGTGGTAGCCCCAAACACCGGGTCTACCACCAGGGCCACGGCATGGCCTTGGGCGCGCAGTGCATCGACCCAGCGGCACACCACCCGCAGGTTGTCCACGCTGCCCAGCAGGCCGGTTTTGATGGCCTGCGGCGGCATGTCCTGCGCCAACGCGGCCAGTTGGGCATCCAGCAGCTCGGAGGGCACGGGCTCGACCTGGGTCACGGCCACGGAGTTTTGCGCGGTGATGGCGGCCACGGCGGTGCAAGCGTGGACCCCCAACGCTTGCAGGGCCTTGAGGTCGGCTTGCAGACCGGCGCCCGCGCCGGAGTCGGAGCCCGCAATGCTCCAGACTACGGGGCGCCGGTCTGGCGGGGCGGTGGCATGGGCGGGGGCCACCGTGCTTCGGGCGCGCAAGGGGAGTGCGGGGGCAAACCGGTGTGTCATGGCCGCCTCACAGCAAGATGGGGTAACCCGCCACCGGGGTGGAGGCCACCGCCATGTCCTGGCGAGGCATGACACCCGCCTCGTAGGCAAGGCGGCCCGATGCGATGCCGAGCTTGAAGGCGCGGGCCATGCGCACCGGGTCCAGCGCGTGGGCCACGGCACTGTTGAGCAGCACCGCGTCCAGCCCCAGTTCCATCGCCTGCACTGCGTCGGCGGGCGAGCCTATGCCCGCATCAACGATCAGCGGCACACCGGACAGGCGTGCGCGCAGGGTGCGCAGCGCGCCGGGGTTGACCAGCCCCTGGCCGGAGCCTATAGGTGCCCCCCAGGGCATGAGGACGGTACAGCCCGCGTCGAGCAGGCGCTGGCAACTCACCAGGTCGTCCATGCAGTACGGGAAGACCTCGAAGCCGTCTTTCACCAACTGGGTGGCCGCAGCCAGCAGCTCGAACGGATCGGGTTGCAGGGTGTGGGCGTCGCCCACCACTTCGAGCTTGATCCAGGGGGTGTCAAACAGCTCGCGCGCCATGTGGGCCAGGGTGATGGCTTCGCGGGCGGTGTGGCAGCCCGCAGTGTTGGGCAGCAGGTGGGCACCCGTGGCTTGGATGAGGGCAAAGAAGTCACCGGCTTGCCCGCCAGCGCTGAGTTGGCGGCGCAGGCCCATGGTGACGACTTGGGCACCGGAGGCTCGAATGGCGTCTTGCAGGATTTGCGGAGATGGGTAGGCGGCGGTGCCCAGGAAGAAGCGGCTGGTGAGGGTTTTGCCGCCGATGTGCCATTCATTGGCTTCTTCGGGGGGGAGCCTGGGAGGCTGGCCGCTCTGCTCCGTGTCCCCCGCCCGCGGTGCGGGCTCCTCCTTGACCTGCGCAGAACACTCTGCCGCCAAGTCTCTGGGTGCTGCTGCCAATGGTTTGAGACCTTCGCTCTTTTGCAATGCGGTCATTTGCTCAGCCACCTTGGTATTCATGTGTGCAGTCATGGCTCAACCGCCTTCTATGGGCTGGAAGGTGACGAGGGTGTCGCCCTCGGCCAGCGGCTGTTGGGCGCGCAGGCTGCGGGGCACAAAGCTGGCGTTGACAGCGGTGGCCAGGGCGGCGGGCGGCACGCCGCGTGCGTCCAGCCAGGCTTGCAAAGTGCGGCATGGGGTGGTCTCGGGGGTGCCGTTCACTACCACGGTGATGGGGGCCTGCGGTGCGTCGGTAGTGCGGTGGA
>JARXAM010000085.1 GCA_029865845.1 Rhodoferax sp.
TTCCTGCGGCAGCCACTGCTTGACCAGCTCGTACCACTCCGCGGACGGATCCAACACGCTGTAGACGTCGTTACCCCCGTTGATGTACACCGAGCCGTTGGGTGCCTTCATGTCCAGCGCCAGTGTTTCCACCCGGCCGCTTTGGAACATGTCGCCCGACATATTGGTCACCACCGTGGAGCCCTGCAAGTTCTCAATGTTGCCCTTGAGGTGAATCGCTGGGGCGGGGCCCGAGTGTCCGGGTGCCTTTACGTCGTAGGTGTTTTCGATCAACAGGGTCGGCACCGAGGGGGCCGAGTCCGCGTTGTAGACGCTGGCAATTCCTTTGGTGTGGTTCGTCAAGCTGGCCGCGCCCAACACCTGGTTGGCCTTGCCGGTGTAGCGCACTTCACCAGCACCCGTGCTTACCAACTTGGCATCGCCCATCACCAGGAAGTTTTTGGTGTTGTTGCGAACCACCACCACCGGCACACCGTAGGCATCCACCTTGGCACCTGCACCAAACACCAAGTCCGCCTTGATTTCCACATCGCCACCACCCGCGTAGATAGGGCCCACCTCAATCTGCCCCACCGTGGTTTGTGAGCCCAGGTTGGTGGCCATGTCGTTGCGAGCTTGGTTGAGCGCGTCCAACTGGCTTTGCAGCAGTTGCCGGTCTGCGGGGTCTGCAGCCATGGCAAGCTGGTCTGATACCTTTTGAATTTGCGCTGCCAGCTCGTCCAAAGGCTTGTAGCCGCTGGTGTACTGAAAGCTCAGATCGCCCAGTGCCGACCTGACCGTGGCCTTGCCATCTTCGTCAAAGATCAGCTCTTGGGTATGGGAGACCCCGGCCACTACCGTGGCATTGTCCAGGCTCACGGTGCCCATGGACGTGGACTTTTGGTCCCTGCGCGAGTCCTCTGCCGAGAACGCCGAGAGGAAGGGGTTGGTCCCCGTCGACGATCCATCGGCAGTGGCCTCTGCGGCAATAGACTCGAGTTTCACCCCCAGCACCGACGTGACAGTGGAGTCTTTGCCCAAGGTCAGAATTGAGCGCGTGTTGGTGCGCGCTTCGCCCTCCATGGTGGCGGTGATCGGAATGAGCGTGTTGTTAACTACCGTGGTGTGGGCATTGGAGACGACAGCGCCGGTTTCCGTGCCGGATGCGTTGCGCCCGGCGGCCAGTTGCAAGTTGTCGTCTGCGTGGATGCGCGCCTTAGTACCCACCGTCACTTTCTCGTTGCTGTCCACATGGTTGCGGGTGTTGCCGCCGCCAATGGCAGCCAGCCCGTACACCGTTACATTGGCGTTGCTGGTGGAGTTGGCCTTGCTCAGGGTGCCGATACCCAAACGTCCATTGCTGATGATCTTTGCGCCATCGCCAATGCGCACATCAGCGTTTTGGGTTACGTCGCCATTGGCCTCTGCGTAGGGTCCGCCAGCGGCGGCGGCCATCCAGAGTTCGGCGGTGTCGGCCGTGCTGTGGTCGTTGCGGGCTTCGATGGTCATGGGCAAGGAACGGCCCAAGCGGTTACCGACCAGTGTCAGCTCCGCGTTGTCGCCGATGTTGACAGCCGTGTTGGCTGTGCTGGCCGTGTCCACCATGACAGCACCACCAGCCGCTACACCCCCCGAACCACCTTGCCCTGTGGCAGATCCGTTCACCGTGGTGAGGGCCTGCACTTGCATGCTGCCCATGCTGGTGAGCTTGGCACCTTTTCCAATATTGACCTCGGTAGTGGAGTTTTGGTCGTAGTCCACCGTTGTACCGCTGGCCCCCACTACCGAGGCCTGCATGGACTCTGCTTCCAACTTGTAATTGGCGCGGCGGAAGGCAGCGACGTCGATGTTTCCGGCAGTCACGTTGGTGCTGCTACCCATGCGCACCTTGCTGCTACCGTGGTTTTCCCCTTCAAGCAGGGTGGCCGCTCCAGCCAAGACCCCGCCACTGCCGGCGATCAGCTTGCCGGTCACCGTGTTGTCGCCGTTTGTCTTCACGCTCAGTGTTTTGCCCACAACGCCACTGGCTCCAAACGAGGCATTGGTGTTGGCACGTACCACGACGTCAGACGAAGTCACCCCAATGCCCGCCAATCCGCCGACAGATACCCCCGACGCATCCACCCTGGCACTGCCGGTGTCTCGCGCAAGCACGGTGGCGTCGCCCGTCAACGCTACAACAGCGCCATCGCCCACACCGGCACTCACCGACGTGGTGGTAGTGGCATTGGCCACGGTGGCGTTAGCACCCACCAGGCCCGCCCCAGAACCCGCAAAGCTGCTGGCCTTTGCATTGGGCTTGTCGCTGCCATTGGCCCAGGCACTCACGTTCAGGTTTTTGCCCTTCAAGTTTGCGCGGCCTGTGGTGGCCTGTGCCGATACATCGGCAGTTGCTTGAGACACCGACGCTGCCACGGCCAGACCGCCCGCCAGTGCTGCGCCCATGGCATCAGTGTTCACCTGCGGTGTCGCCACTGCGGTGAGGTTGATATCACCGCCCGCGTCTTGCGGGGTATCGCCCGTGGCTTCAAGGGTCGAACCATCGTCCACAAAGGTACGCGCACTGGTCGCGTCAGAAGCAATCGCCACAGCGCCGTTGGCTGCCAACAGGGCGCCACCCGATGCGCCCAGCGCGGTCACGCCGGTGCCCGAAGTAGCCTCTGCGCTCACATTCACGTGGCTGGCCTTGAGGTTCACCGCGCGCCCCACGAGCGCCTGGGCAGATCCCTTGGTAGAGGTGGTGCCCATGGAAATGCCGACACCTGCGCCAAGCGACAGGGACAGGTTAGCCGTCTCGGCTTCCAACTTTTGGTCTAGCTGCGACCGCACTGTGAGTCTGCCTTGCGAGACGATGCTGGCACCGTCGGCCACGGCAGCCTTGGAGGTGCTGGATTTGGAACTGATAGACAAGGCAGCGCCCAGACTTCCCGTAAATGACGCAGCGCCCGCTCTTGCCAAGGTTTTTACCGCCTTGTCTTGGTAGTCGTTCGAGCGCACCAGCACGTCTTTGCTGACTGTGGCTTTGCCTCCCAAAACGGCTGCGCTGTTGTCGCCCACCGACACCACGGACACACCTGCGCCGCCCGCTGCGGTGCCACCGGCCGCAACACCCCAGGCGTTGCTGGTTACTTCACTGCGGTTGTCTGCACGCACCTGCAGGTTGCGGGCTTGCACCGTTCCCATGGCGTGCGCACCCGCAGAGTATTTTTCGGGGTCAATGTCGGAGGCGTAGGTTGCATTGGGAGCAATGGTTTGCTGCTTGCTGCTGGCCGTGTTAACCAAGTCGGCGCTGCCCGCGTAGCCGCTGCCCATTTGGCTGCCTATGCCGTTGTTGTCACGCGCCGAGGAGGTGGCGTCGTTGAGCTTGTTTTCCAATGCCTCGGTAGCCTTCTTTTCTGCCACGGAAGACACGTTGATGACCGAGATGCCCGCGCCAATACCTACCGCGCCTCCACCGCCCAATGCGGCGGCTAGCGAGTCCACGTAGCGCTCGTTTTTGGCATCCACCGACACATCGCCGGCGGCCTTCACGTTGGTGCCTGCGCCCACTTGGGCAACGGCTCCACTGCGCAGCACTTGCACGTCCAATGCAGCGCCCACACCGGCCCCGCCGCCAATGGCACCAGAGCCTGTATCCACATCGGTGTTGAACCACTGCGCGGCTTCGACCGCGACCGACTGCGCCTCACCCGCGAGCTGCGCGTTTTGGTTGACCTGGGTGGTGCCACCCAGCGTGGCGCGCGTGCTTGCCTCGCTCACGAGCACCGAGACCGAGGCGGCAACACCCGCCGAGCCACCCAGACCCGCAGTGGCAACCGTATGGTCATAGTTGTCGCGGGCATTGGCCTTGACCTCGGTTTTTCCAGTGGAGTTCAGCTGGCTGCTGCCCGCCGTTTCTGCCACGGTGGTGGCGTTGGCCAGGGTCACCGCCAGCGATACGCCCACACCGGCACCACCGCCCGCAGCCACCGAGCCAACCATGGCGTCGGCCTGGTGGTCCGCGTCCGCGACAACGCGGGTAGCGCCCTGCCCGGACAGCGTACTGTCCTTCACCGTGGAGCGCGTCTCATCGGCCACCTTGATCACATTGACCGAACCGTTAATGCCGGCGGTGCCGCCACCACCCAAACCAGCCACTTTGCCCTTGACGCTGCCGGTGCCGTGTGCATTGACTTCCACCACGTCCTTGGCTGCCAGCGCGGCAGCGTCGGTGGATGCCACCGTTTCATGCTCCTGGAAGGTCACCGCAATACCCACCCCCACGCCGGCAGTGCCAGATGCACCCACAACCAGCACGTAGTTGTCAGCGGTGGACGCGTGGCGTGCCGTCACACGGGCCGACTGGTCGGCATCCGCCCCCTCAGTACCCTGGTTGAGACTGGCTTGGTTTACCTGGGCCGTGGTCTTGCCGCCCAGCATGTTGACTGCCACTGCGCCACCCACTCCGACCGATTTGGCAACGCCAATGCCCATGGCTACGCTAGTGAGCGTGTCTTTGCTCTCTGCCGTGACGCCCACACCCGCAACGTCGCCGTCTTTGGCTCCGTATCCGTGCGCATTGACTTGGGTGCCTGCACCACTGACGATGGCGCTGGTTTCACCCTTGAGCTGGTTGATTTCTACCGCCAAGCCGGCACCCACCGCAGAGAAGCCCACGCCCATGCCACCCGCCAGTGTCTTCACCGTGTTGGTGGTATTGGCACGCACCAGCGCGTTGTTTTTGGCATGGATGACGGCACCGCCTTCGGCACTCGCCTTCACCTCTGTGCGGGTGCTACCCAGCAAGCGGTTCACCGCGACCGATCCGGCCAGTGCCGCCTTGCCGCCAGGGCCCGACGCCGCAACCCCTGCCGCCAAGGATTCCACCGATTGGGTGCGCACAGCATCCACGCGCACGCTGTCGTTGCTCGAATCGACCGTGCCGCCTTCTACGCTGGCGACAACGTCGCCATTGATCTCGTTGTAAGAGCCTGCGATACCTACCGCCGTGCCGCCCTTGAAGCCAATCGCAGCACTGCCGGTGAGCACCTGAATACCGGAGGTGTCCGAGGCCACGACATCGACGCTGCCTTTGGCATCGACATCGGAGCGGATGACTTTGGCCGCCGCATCGTTGTCAATGGTGTTGATTGCCAGCGAACCTTGCAAGGCCAAGCTGCCGCCCGCCACCTGTGCGCCAACGGCCAGCGCCTTGATGGAGGATTCCTGCTTGCCCTGCACGACCACACGCTGCTGCGCGTTTGCCACGCTATCACTCATTTGCGCAGTGGTGCTGGTAGTGATGGTGTTGTAGGCCGCTGATGCACCCACGGCCTTGTCATTCAGGCTGATGCCTGCCTGGCCGGCGACCGTGAAAATTTTGGGATCGCTCAGCGCAGTGACAGAGACGTTGCGCGCCTGCTCCACCTCACTGCCCACCATCTCTGCCTTGTTGGTGGCAGTCACCGCGTTGTAGGCTGCAGCACCTGTTACCGCATAGCCATCACGCGAGAACCCCAAGGACGCCGCCACCGACGTGATGTCGCCGTGGTTTTCAGAGTCCACCACCACATCATCGCTGGAACCCACGTCGATGGACTTGACGCCATTGACCTGTGCGCTGGTGGTGCTGGCGATGCGGTTTACAGACACCCCAAAGCCCATGCCGGCAGCGCCTTTGCCCGACACGCCTGCAGCACCCGCAATGCTGGTGATGTCGCCCTCGTCGACGGTTCGAACGGTCAAGCCGCCCTGCTCCACATGCACCACGCTGGCATTGGACAACTGCGATTCAACCGTGTTGTTGATCTTGTTGTAGGTGACCGAACCGGCGAGGTTCATGCCGCTTTGTCCGCTAGAACCCGCAGCACCCGCTGCCACCGACACGATGTCTACCGCGTTGTCGGCCTGGATGTTGACACCACCACCCTTGACGCGCACTTCGCTGGCAGAAACACCCGCCTTTACCTGATTGGCTACGCTGTTTTGTGCGTAAGAACCCGCCATGTTTTTGCTGTTGCTGGGCTGTTGAGCGCCCATGGACACCGCCATGGATGGCGCCAGCGCCACCATATCGGTGTCGTTCTTCGCATTGACCACAAGGCCTTTGGCCGCGTTGTCCGTGACTGCCACGTTGGCCGTGCCGCGCACTTGCGCTACCACCTTGTCGCTGATGTCGTTTACCACCGCCGCGCCCGACACGGTGACTCCGGACTTCGCGGACTGGTTGCCAGAGGGGTCCTTGGTCGCACTGCCGACCTCAGTGGGGGCCTCTGCACCCGCAGTGGCCGAACCGGTACCAGGCTGCGGAGTGGACTTCTTGGCCATGGCAGCCGCCACGGCCACACCGCCTACCCATCCATCGTTTTGCGCTACCACTTCGATGGCATTGCCCGCCTGGATATCGCCTGCGCCGGTTTCCACAATGGCGGCCTGGGTGTCCCGTTGCACGTTGGTGTAGGCCACGCCAAAGCCAAAACTGTTGACCGAGCTCTTCATCACAGCACCGGCCAAGCCCACATGGAACAAGTCGTCCGTGGCCTTCACCGTCAAATCATTCGCAACATGGACGGTGGAGCCCGCGCCCAGGGTTGCCTGCGAGGTGTTGTCAAAATAATTCAGAATGACCGAGCCACCCAATGCATCGTTCCCGCTGCTGGCACCCGTAACCGCGCCAGAAATGTCGAAAACCTGGTTGTGGGATTCAATGGTCACATCCTTGGCGGTGATCTCAACATTTCCCACCGTGACCTGGGAATCCACCGCATAGGCGTTGTAACCCACGCTGGCGCCCAAGCCTCTCTTCGCACCTCCACCCGCCGAGGCACCTTGTTCGTTGGAATTGGGCGGCAGCGGTTTGGCCGGTGGCTTGAAGTCGTTGCCATTTTTTGCAAGCAGCGTTTGCGGATCACCCACAACGTTGATCATCTCGGCAGCGACATGGCTGTCTATCTTGACGGACTGAGCGGCATCCTGGTACGCAGGATCTTGGTTGATCTTGACGTTGTCTGCGACCACCGTTTGTGCCTTGAGGCCAACATTGGATACCGTGACCGAACCACTGATGTTTGCGCCACTATCCACCTGTGGCTCAGCATTGGTGCCCACCGCCACCGAGGTCTGTGCACGCGTGCTGGTCATTTGCACCTCTTCAAACTGGGTGCTCAACCAGTCCCACGAATCCTTGTTCGTCAACTGGTCGTTTTGGAATGGGGAGTTGGTGTCTTCCCACAGATTTTTGATGCCCTTGACCATGCGCACCAAACTCAATGGTTGCTCTGCCTTGGAGCCAATGTGCAGTTCACCGGTGGCATCCAGCTGCGCGCCGCTTTCCACCTTGGTGGTGGCTATGCTGCTTTGGTCTGCCACCAAGACCGACACACCCAATCCGTTTTTCTTGCCATTGGAGGCCAGAGAGCTCTTGCTGGGATCGTTGGGATCTTGTTTCTCGGAGAGCGGGGTAATTTTTGCGGTGACGGTGCTGTTCAAAATATCCGTCACCTCAGAGGCCACATCGAGGTTGCCACCCGCCTTGATACGGGCTGTGCCCTTCACCGTCAACTGCGCTGCGTTGTCTTGGTTGGTGACCGCCACCGAGCCCACGACACCAAAATTGTCCAAGAACTGTCTGAGTTTGCCGGGTGTTTTGTCTTCTGCCGGGGGTTGTTCCTCTGCGGGCGGTTCCTCTGCGGGCTGTTCTTGTTCTTCGGACTCCTGCCCTTCAAGATGCTCTGAGATAGTCTGGGTCAGGCTTTCGGAAACATTTTTTGAAGCGGCCTCGATTTTTTCTTTCTTCTCCTCGAGTTCTTCGATCTTCTTTTCCAAGGCGTTTTTAGGTACTTCACCCAACAGCACCGTATTGGCAATGGCGTTGGACTGTGTCTCCATCTTGGCGTAGATAGTGACGTCTTCGCCACCAATGACCGTGCCGGCCACTTCGGTCGATGCCTTCATGCTGGACACATCGACCAGCACTCCCACGATGACGGAGCCCTCTCCGCTTGCACCTTCATTGCTGAGCTCAAACGACTTAATTTGCTCTGCGCCAATGTTTACCGATTTGGCCGATTCAATCCGCGCCCCGGCAGCCACCTTGGTGCTTGCAGAGCCATTGGAAATGTTGACCAGCGCGCTGATGCCCACAGGGACTTTCTCGCTCGCGACTTCGACCGCCAAACTGCCCTCGACAACGTTCGTATTGCGTGCCTGAATGTCTACGTTACCGCCCGAAGAGCTGATACGCGATGCACCAATGCTCACCTGCGCATCGGACTGCGTTTTGATCACCAACACACCCAGGCCTTTGGCCTCGTGCTCGGCTGCCGCCGTCACAAAACTCTTGGCAGAGAGCCCCACCGCGTCGGTGCCGCTAATAACTGCCCCGTCGCCCACCGTCACGGTCGCCTTGGAACTCAATACCTGCACGCCCAATGCAACCTCTGCCTTGGCCAATTGCGCAAGAACCTCGTCTGCCAATGACGATCCGTATTGATTCGGAGTCAAGCCCGCATCGCGCAATTCGGCGGTACCCAAAGCCTCAGCCACTGCCCCTGGCGTGTCCGCTTCGGCGTCCGCCTCGGCGTCTGCGGCCACGGCGTCCTGCGCCGCTTCCAAGGTCGAGCCCAAGCTGGACTGCGCCACGATGGCGATCTTGCCGCCGGTAATCTTGACGTTGTTGCCGATGGCAATGGACACATCCGACTGCGCCTTGGCCACGGCTTCTTCCTCAAAGCCCGCCACGTTGTTTGCGATCAGGCTGATGTCACCCGAGCGCGCGTCACCAGAGCCAGCGGCGTTGAGTTCTGCGCCATCAGAAAGCGAGATGTGGGGCGCAGTAATCGAGATGTTGCCGCCCTGCGCCACGCCTGCACCATCCGTCTGAATCTTCCCGCCGATGGTCGCTTTCTGGCTCGCGATGATCGATACCTTTCCGTCCTCCACCACCAGCGCACCACCAGGCACCAAGCCGGCGGTATTCACCAAACTCTGAATTTCTGCACGACCACGGTAGCCTGCATTGAGTTGCGCGCCCGCCTCTACCGTGACGGCACTGGAGTCCAGCGTCAGCGCATTCAGTGCATTGATGCGCCCTTGGATGTTGATGACGCCTGCAGTGGACAGGGGAACGCCATTGCCCGAGATGAGTTGATTGATCGCAGACGCATTGGTCGCGCCACCTGCCCCCACCACCCGGTCCAAAAACTCGATGGTCGGCGTGGTGACCGTCAAACTGCCGACATTCAAGACACCGGTTTTGCCCACCACAAACCCGTGCGGGTTGGCAAAGAAGACGTTGCCCCCCAAGACCCCATCCTGATATGAGTTCAACAACCCGTTGATGGTGGTGCTCTGGTCGCGCACGATGTTGAGCAAGGCACTGGCAGAGCCCGGCACGTGCAAGTTGACCGTCTCACCCGAATAGACATTGAACTTGGAAAATGAGTTCAAGCCCACACCGCTTTGCAAGGTGGATGTTCTGACATCTGTCACCACCCCGCTGCTGGTGACTTGTGTGGCGGTACGCCCGTCGATGACCACCTCTGCAGAGGACGGCGCAGCAATCAACGCGCAGTAGGCCCCGAACGACAGCCAGTAGGGAATGGAATTCAACAGCGAGCACCGCTGCAAAATAATCCGGTATTGGCGACGAAGGTAACCGAGTGCTTGATAGGCCTGACCGTACATATTTCCTCCAGTGATTTGAATGTCCGGGAGAGGTCGCGGCGGCGTAACACATGCTGTGTTTGCGCAGGCACGCGCACCTCCCCAGATGACTGGAAGAATGCTAAGGAATGTAAAAGTTCTTACATTTTGTTATTTTGTGTAAAGTTTTGCTTTGCACAGATCCCATATTAGTGGTATCCCCACTTGTCAAAGTGGGTCTACTGCGTGTTTCTCGGCGCTACTGCAGTGGGCACGTTGTCCCTACAAAACCAATACCGCCCGAAAATCATTCACATTCGTGTGGGTCGGGCCGGTGGTAAACAGATCGCCCAATGGCTGGAAGAAGCCCACTGCGTCGTTGCGATCCAAACAGTCGCTCAACGAAACACCGACTGCTGCCGCGCGTGCCAAGGTGTCGGGCGTAACCCAGGCCCCGGCGTTGTCCTCAACGCCGTCTATGCCGTCGGTGTCGGCCGCCAGCGCCCACACACCCGCCTGGCCTTGCAGCGCTTGGGCCAGGCCCATGCAAAACTCGCCCGCGCGTCCGCCCCGGCCTTTGGCAGCCCCTTCACGGCGCGGACGCACCGTGACGGTGGTTTCCCCGCCGCTCAAAATCACACAGGGCTTGGCAAACGGCTGCACCGCAGATGCCGGGCGCAGCGCGGCGGTGCGGGCCAGCGCGGCATGCACTTTGCCCACCTCGCGAGACTCGCCCTCCAGCGCGTCGCTCAGCAGGTAGGCGTGCAAGCCCATGCGACGGGCCAAGGCGGCGGCCGCCTCCAGCGACTGCTGGGGGGTGGCAATCAAGTGCACCGCATGGTGGGCAAACACCGCGTCGCCCGGCTTGGGTGTTTCGAGCACGGCCGACGCCAGCGCGTGCAACACCCCGTCGAGCCCTGGCACGTGTGCGTCTTGTGACAGGCGCTTCAGAATAGCCAACGCATCAGCGCAGGTGCTCGGGTCGGGCACGGTGGGGCCGCTGGCGATCACGCTGGGGTCGTCCCCCGGCACATCGCTGATCAGCAGCGTCACCACCCGCGCCGGATGGCAGGCCGCCGCCAGCCGCCCGCCCTTGATGGCCGACAGGTGCTTGCGCACACAGTTCATCTCTTGAATGCTGGCACCGCTCTCTAACAGCAACTGGTTGATGCGCTGTTTCAGTGCCAGGCTGATGCCGCCCGCAACGCCGTTGCTGTCCCACTGTGCGGGCAGCGTCAGCAACGACGAGCCTCCCCCGGAGATCAGGCAGATCACTAGGTCGTCTTCGGTGAGCCCTGTGGTCAGGGCCATGATGCGTTGCGCTGCTGCCAGCCCGGCGGCGTCGGGCACCGGGTGGGCCGCCTCCACCACCTCAATGCGTGCAGGGGCAGCGTCCGGCGGCAGTGGTGGCGTGTGGCCGTAGCGCGTCACCACCAGCCCCGACAGCGGCTGGCCCTGCGGCCACAGGGCGTCCAGCGCATGGGCCATGGCACCCGCAGCCTTGCCCGCGCCCAGCACCAAGGTGCGCCCCTTGGGTGGCGGCGGCAGGTAGTGGTGCAGGGTGTGGGCGGGCAAGGCCTGACGGACCGCAGCCCAGTACAGCTGACGCAGCAGTTCGCGGGGTGCGAGGGTGGAGAAATGGGAGGGGGCTTCGGGCGGGCTTGTGAACGGTGGCATGGTTATCGCAAGTTGCAAAAGTAATTGGGGCAAAATTTAGGGGCGCTTTGCGCAAGCACAGCCCGGGACGCTCGGCAACGTGGTGCTCGCCTATGGCGGCTCGTGGAGCCAGCCATCGGGATTCGGCCTCGACAGGAGCCACCGTAAAGGGTGGGACACTTGTTTGACGGAGAAACACATTCATGGCCACTTTGCTGATTCACAACGCGCGCGCCATCGCGACTTTCGATACGGCCACCGGCGAGCACGCCGCCCCGGCGCAATCCACCGAGCTGCGCAACGCATCCATTTACATCGAGGGTAACCGCATCTCCTTTATCGGTGCCACCGCCGACCTGCCTGCGCACGCACAGGAAGCCGACGAGGTGATCGACGCCCAGCGCCATTTGGTCACCCCGGGCTTGGTCAACACCCACCACCATATGTACCAAAGCCTGACCCGGGCTATCCCCGGTGTGCAAAACGCCGAGCTGTTTGGCTGGCTGCGCGGGCTGTACCCGCTGTGGGCCGGGCTCACGCCCGAGATGGTGCACGTCAGCACCCAAGTGGCCATGGCCGAGCTGCTGCTGAGCGGCTGCACCACCAGCAGCGACCACCTCTACATCTACCCCGACGGCCCCCAAGGCAAGGTCAAGCTCGACGACAGCCTGTACGCGGCGGCCGATATCGGCATGCGGTTTGTCGCCACGCGCGGCAGCATGAGCGTGGGCCAGAGCCAAGGTGGGCTGCCCCCGGACCGGGTGGTCGAGAAAGAAGACTTCATCTTGAAGGAAAGCCAGCGGCTGATCGAGCAGTACCACGACGCTTCCTGGGGCTCCATGCGCAATGTGGCACTCGCGCCCTGCTCGCCCTTTAGCGTGAGCCGCGACCTGATGCGCGAGACCGCCTTGCTGGCCCGTAGCCTGAGCAAAGGGATGCAGGGCCAGGGCGTGCGCCTGCACACCCACCTGGCCGAGAACGACCACGACCTCGCCTACAGCCGCGAAAAGTTTGGCTGCACCCCCACCCAATACGCCAACGACCTGGGCTGGCTCGGGGACGACGTGTGGCATGCCCACTGCGTGAAGTTGGACGACGAGGGCATCAGCCTCTTTGCCGCCAGCCGCACCGGCGTGGCCCACTGCCCGTGCAGCAATATGCGCTTGGCCAGCGGCATTGCCCCGGTGCGCAAGATGCTCAATGCCGGGGTACCGGTAGGGCTGGGGGTGGATGGCAGTGCCAGCAATGACGCGGCCCACATGGTGAACGAAGCACGGCAAGCCCTGCTGCTGGCCCGCGTGGGCCGCGCCATGCAACCACCCGAGGAGCGCACGCTGCCCAGCGGCGAGCGGCGCACCTTTTTTGGCTGCGACCTGGGCCCGGCTGAGATGACGGCGCGCGACGCACTGGCCATTGCCACGCGGGGTGGCGCGCAGGTACTGGGCCGCAAGGACATTGGCCACCTCGCAGTCGGCATGTGCGCCGACCTGGCGCTGTTTGACCTGGACACACTGGGCTTTGCCGGTGGCGCCGTGCACGACCCCGTGGGCAGCCTGCTGCTGTGTGCCAGCCCACAGGCGGACTACACCGTGGTCAACGGCAAGGTGGTGGTGCGCGAGGGCCACCTGGACACGGTGGACCTGGGCCCGCTCATGGAACGGCACAACCGGCTGGCCCTGCAACTCGCGCAAACCAAGGCCCTCTGAGGCGACCCGCTGCACGCCTTAGCGCACCAGGCAGGGGCGCTTGGGGTCGAACGTCCAACCGGGGATGAGGTACTGCATGGCCACCGCGTCGTTGCGCGCGCCCAAGCCGTGTTGCAGGTAGCGTTGGTGGGCTTTGTCCACCTCGGCCATGTCCAGTTCCACCCCCAGGCCAGGGGTGGTGGGCACGGCAATCTGCCCGCCCACGATCTGCAATGGATCTTTGGTGAGGCGTTGCCCATCCTGCCAAATCCAGTGCGTGTCGATGGCCGTTACCTTGCCCGGTGCTGCTGCCGCCACATGGGTGAACATGGCCAGCGACACATCAAAGTGGTTGTTGGAATGCGAGCCCCAGGTGAGGCCCCAGGTCTGGCAAACCTGCGCCACGCGGACGGAGCCCTGCATGGTCCAAAAATGCGGATCGGCCAGCGGAATGTCCACCGACTGCAGAGCCAGCGCATGCGCCAGCTCGCGCCAGTCGGTGGCAATCATGTTGGTCGCAGTGGGCAGCCCGGTGGCGCGGCGGAACTCGGCCACCACTTCACGGCCAGAAAACACCCCTTCTGCACCACACGGGTCCTCGGCATAGGCCAACACGCCATGCAGGTCGCGGCACAGGCGCACCGCGTCGTTCAACAACCAGCCCCCATTCGGGTCCAGCGTGATGCGGGCTTGCGGGAAGCGGGCATGCAAAGCGCGGATGGCCTGCACTTCTTCTTCGCCGCGCAGCACGCCGCCCTTGAGCTTAAAGTCCTGAAAGCCGTAGCGCGCATACGCAGCCTCGGCCAAGCGCACCACGCCGTCGGCATCCATGGCCTTCTCGTGGCGCAGGCGCTTCCAGTCATCCGCCTCATCGGGCTCGCTGATGTAGGGCAAATCGGTCTGCTGGCGGTCGCCCACGTAAAACAGGTAGCCCAATACCGCCACACTGCTGCGCTGTTGGCCGTCGCCCAACAAGGCCGCCACGGGCACCCCCAAAAACTTGCCCAGCAGGTCGAGCAAGGCACTCTCTACTGCCGTCACCGCATGGATCGCCACACGCAGGTCAAAGGTTTGCAGGCCACGCCCCTCGCTGTCGCGGGCGGCAAAGGCTTCGCGCATGCGGTTGAGGATGGCGTTGTACTGGCCAATGGGCTGCCCCACCACCAGCGGGGCCGCGTCTTCCAGGGTTTGGCGGATTTTTTCGCCACCGGGCACCTCGCCCACACCGGTGTTGCCGCTGCTGTCGGTGAGGATGACGATGTTGCGGGTAAAAAAGGGCGCGTGAGCGCCGCTCAGGTTCATCAGCATGCCGTCGTGGCCGGCAACCGGGATCACGCGCAACGCCGTCACGACGGGCGCGCCATGCACAGGGTGCGCGCTGGTATCAGAGGGGGTCATGGTCAGTCTCCTTGGTGGGCGTTGATAGTAAAAAGGATAGCGCCCAACACATAAGACATCATACAACTAAACGGTGGTGGATTGCGATTTTCGCAAGCGGTCCTTGCTATTGGCCAAGTGCGTGCGCATAGCGGCTCGGGCGGCGTCGGCATCCTGGTTGCGGATGGCGTTGAAGATGTATTCGTGCTCGCCATGCACCCGCAGCAGGTAGGCCAAGCGCCCCTCGGGCGCACTGCGGGCCGTGTTGATGCGGGTGCGCGGAATGATCATCGTGCCCAGGTACGTCATTAGGTCGGCAAAGTGGCGGTTGCCTGTGGCCTTGGCCACTTCCATATGGAAATTAAAGTCGGATGGCACGGCGTCCGAGTCTTCGTCCATCGACTTCTGAAAGGCATCGAGCATGGCTTGCATGGCGGCCAGGTGGGCGTCGGTACGGCGCTGGGCCGCCAGGCCAGCCGCCTCGGTTTCCAGAGAAATGCGCAGCTCCAGCAGGGCAATCACGTCGGCCACGGTGGCGAAATCCACATCGGCAATCTGGAAGTTGTCGCTGCTTTGCGGTGCCAGCGCAAAGGTGCCCACGCCGTGGCGGGTTTCCACCAAACGGCTGGCCTGAAGGCGCGATATGGCTTCGCGCACCACCGTGCGACTGACCTCAAAGCGCGCCATGATGACCGACTCGGTGGGCAACTTGTCGCCCGGTTGGATCACGCCTTCACGGATGCTGGCCGCCAGGCTTTCGACCACCTCATTTACCAGGCCTTTGGCGCGGCGCGGGCGCGGCGCATCAGCCGACGCAGGTGTTGCGTTGGGCGCTGCAAGTGTTCTAGGGGTTTGCACTAGGTCCATGGAAAAGTCCTTGACGCGGTCTGAGACGATGACCACAATTTAACACATCAGACAACATACAACTGACAAATTCACTCTATTTCATGACCCTGAAAGTACACCACACTTTGCTGCTAACGGGCGCCGCAGGCGGCCTGGGCATTGCGATGCGCGACCGCCTGAAAGCCAATTGCGAGGTATTGCGCATCGCTGACCGCTGCGACCTGGGCCCGGCCCGCGCGGGCGAAGAAGTGGTGCTGGCCGACCTGGCCGACGCAGCCGCCGTGGACGCGATGGTGAAGGGCGTAAACGCCATCGTGCACTTTGGGGGTATCTCGGTGGAGGGGCCGTTTGGGCCTATCTTGCAAGCCAACATCCTGGGCGTCTACAACTTGTACGAAGCGGCCCGCAAACACGGCGTCAAGCGGGTGGTGTTTGCCAGCTCGAACCACGTTACCGGCTTTTACAAGCAAAGCGAAACCATCACCCTGAACCACCCGGCCCGCCCAGACAGCTTGTACGGCGTGAGCAAAGCCTTTGGCGAAGACCTCTCGCGCATGTACTTTGACCGCTACGGCATTGAGACCGCGTGCCTGCGCATTGGTTCGAGCTTTGCCGAACCCAAGGACCGCCGCATGCTGGCGAGCTGGCTGAGTTTTGACGACCTGCATCGCCTGATCACCGCCTGCCTGACCACGCCGGTGCTGGGCCACACCGCCATCTTTGGCGTGTCCGACAACGCGGTGCGCTGGTACGACAACAGTGCGGCCCAGCATGTGGGTTTTGTGCCGCAAGACAGCGCAGACGCTTTCCGCGACGCGGTCTATGCCCGCACGCCAGCGCCCGACATGAGCGACCCGGCCGTGGTCTTCCAAGGCGGCGGATTTTTGTTCCAGGGTGAGCCCATGACGGCCCACCTGCCACCCCCCAAAGCCGTATGAGCCCCACCCTGCACACCCAGCCCCTGCCCGTGCAGACCACTGGCCCCCACCGTTGCCAGGTGGGGGAGAGCCCCGTCTGGTCGGTGGCCCAGCAGTGCCTCTATTGGGTAGACATTGAAAGCCGCGCCATCCACCAGTTTCGCTGGGCCGACCGGCATACCCGCAGCTGGAACCTGCCCGAGCGCGTGGGCTGCATTGCGCTGACCACGCGCGGCACCCTGATTGCCGCCATGGAAACCGGTGTGTTTGAAGTGACCTTGGGCGAGCCCCCCTTGGTGCAGGTACACCTGCTGGCAGGCGTGGAGCACCCGCAGCCGGGCATGCGCTTTAACGACGGACGTTGCGACCCGCAAGGCCGCTTTTGGGCCGGCACCATGGTGCGCGACATGGGGCTTGCCAGCCCTGTGGGCGGCATCTTCGGCTTGGACGAGCATGGCCTGCGCGGCCCGGTGCTGCAGGGCTACATCACCCCCAACGGCATGGCGTTTAGCCCTGATGGCCGCACTGCCTATCTGTCGGACTCGCACCCCAGCCGCCAGCAGATCTGGACGCATTCGTTTGACGCCGCCAGCGGCACTTGGGGCCCGCAAACCGCGTGGGTGGACATGCAAGCCCTGCCCGGCCGCCCCGATGGTGCGGCGGTGGACGCGCAAGGGTGCTACTGGATTTGCGCCAATGACGCGGGCCAGGTTCACCGCCTCAGCCCGCAAGGGGAGCTGCTGCAGTCCATTGAAGTGCCGGTGAGCAAGCCATCCATGTGCGCATTTGGCGGGCCCGCGCTGCGCCATCTGTTTGTTACCTCCATTCGCCCCGCCAGTCCTGCACCCGGCTTCGATGCCAGCCTGGACGGCGCGCTGCTCGTGCTGGAGCCCGGCGTGCAGGGCTTGCCCGAGCCTGTGTTTTCCCGTTTCCCCGTCCGTTAATCGCTCAACCCTTCACATTAAGGAGACAACATGAAACTGGTCTTTACCGCTATGGCCACCGCAGTGGCCGCATGGAGCTTCGGCGCATTCGCTACGGAATTCAAGTCCGCAGACATCCACAACTCGGACGACTACCCCACCGTCACCGCAGTCAAGTTCATGAGCGACGAGCTCAAGAAAACATCTGGCGGCAAGCACAGCATCAAGGTGTTCAACAAGGGAGCCCTGGGCACCGAAAAGGAAACCATCGACCAGGTCAAAATTGGCGCGCTGGACATGGTGCGCGTGAACATCAGCCCCATGAACTCCATCTGCGCCAAGACCAACATCCCGGTGCTGCCCTTCCTGTTCCGCTCGGTAGACCACTTGCACAAAGTGCTGGATGGCCCCATCGGAGACGAAATCGGCAAAGACTGTGAAGCAGCAGGGTTTGTACTGTTGGCTTACTACGATTCTGGTGCGCGTTCGATCTATAGCAAAAAACCCGTACGCTCAGTCGCCGACACCAAGGGGATGAAAATCCGCGTGCAACAGTCCGACCTGTGGGTTGCCGTGACGGGAGCTATGGGAGCGAACCCTACGCCCATGCCCATCGGCGAAGTGCTCACCGCCTTGAAGACGGGGCTGGTGGATGCGGCTGAAAACAACTACCCGTCGTATGGTTCGGGCTTCCGCCACTTTGAAGCGGCCAAGTACTACAACAAGACCGAACACTCCATGGCACCCGAAGTGCTGTTGTTCTCCAAGGTGATCTTCGACAAGCTGCCCAAAGCCGAGCAAGACCAGATACGCGCCGCCGCCAAAGCCTCGGTGCCTTTCAACCGCCAGGCGTGGGCACTCTACGAGAAAAAAGAGTTCGATATGGTGAAGGCCGCCGGCACCGAAATCGTGGAAGTGGACAAAAAGTCTTTCCAAGACGTCATGGGCCCGGTGTATGACAAGTTTGCCAACACCCCCGATCTCAAGCGCCTCGTGAAGGCTGTGCAAGACACGAAGTAATGCGTGTATGAACCACCTCCCGGCGCATCCGCCGGGAGGTTTTCATTCTTTACCGGAGCCCCCATGTACACCCGCTTCTGTGCCGCGCTCTCCAAGCTCAGTCTGATGCTTGCAGTAGCAGGGCTTATCGTGCTTATCGCCTGCGTGCAGTACCAGGTGATTGGCCGCTACGTGTTCAATGACACCCCCACCTGGGCAGAGGCGCTGGCCTTGCTGCTGGTGCTTTACGTCACCGCGCTCGGCGTGGCCGTGGGCGTGCGCGATGCCGGCCATATCGGCATGGATTCCATCATCAGCCTGTTGCCTGAAGGCCTGCGGCTGAAACTCGAAATCGTGATCCACATCTTGGTCGGCCTTTTTGGCGCGTTGATGGCCTACAACGGCTACCTCTGGGCATCCCTCAAGTGGAACGACCAAAAGCCCATGCTCCCCATTCCGTCCAGCATGGACTACGTGCCCCTCATCATTGCCGGCGTGCTGGTAGTGCTCTTTTCGGTGGAACATGTGATTGCCCTGGTGCAGGGTAAAGAAGTGGTGCCAGCATGGAACTGATTGTTTTGGGTGTGAGTTTTGGCTTGCTGTTAATCATTGGCGTGCCCGTGGGCTTTGCGGTGGGCCTGTCGTCGGTCGCCACCATCATCGCCGCCGGGCTGCCGGTGGCCGTGGTGTTCCAGAAAATGGTGGGGGGCATGCAGGTGTTCTCCTTTCTGGCGATTCCGTTTTTCATCTTCGCAGGCGAGTTGATGCTGCATGGCGGCATTGCCCAGCGCATCGTGCGTTTTGCCAACAGCCTGGTGGGCCACGTGCGCGGCGGCCTGGGCATGTCCAACGTGCTGGGCTGCACCTTGTTTGGTGGGGTGGCCGGCTCACCGGTGGCCGACGTGTCGGCCATGGGCTCGGTGATGATTCCGCTCATGAAAAAGGAAGGCTACGACACCGACTATGCGGTGAACGTAACGACCCACGCCTCCCTGGTCGGCGCCCTCATGCCCACCAGCCACAACCTGATTTTGTACACCCTGGCCACCGCGGGCATTGCGTCGGTGAGTGTGCTGGGAATGATCCTGGCCTGTATCGTCCCCGCCTTGCTGCTTACCGGCTTGAACCTGCTGGCGGCCTATGGCGTTGCGATCAAGCGGGGCTACCCCACGCGCGGCGTGTTCCCCGGCTGGGGCGAGGTATTCGCCAGTTTCATGGCCGCGCTTCCGGGTCTGCTGATCGTGGGCATCATCTTGGTGGGCATTTTGTCGGGCGTGTTTACGGCCACCGAGTCCGCCGCCACTGCGGTGCTGTGGGCGCTGCTGATCACGGCCGTGGCCTACCGGTCCTTGTCGTGGAACGACTTCATCAAATCCTGCGCCAAAGCGTGCAAGACCACCGGTGTGGTGCTGTTTCTGATCGGCATCTCCAGCGCCTTCGGTTATTTCCTGGCCATGTACGACGTGCCTGAGCGCACCGGTGATCTCATGGGAACCATTACCCAGAACCCCTGGATGATTTTCCTGATGATCAACCTCGCCTTGTTTGTGCTGGGCACCTTTCTGGACATGGCCCCGACGCTGTTGATTTGCACCCCCATCTTCCTGCCCATCGCCCAAAAATTTGGCATGGACCCCACCCAGTTCGGTGTGGTGATATTGCTCAATTGCGCCCTGGGTTTGAACACCCCCCCGGTAGGCACCACGCAAGCCGTGGGCTGCGCAATTGGGGGCATTTCGATAGGTCAAGTCATGCGATCCATCCTGCCGTTTTACGGTGCGCTGTTGGCCTGCATGATGCTGGTGACCTACGTGCCCGCGTTCTCGCTGTGGCTGCCTCACATGGTGTTGGGACGCTGACCCGGATGGCCACACCTCGGACTATTCGCATGCACGCGGCGGACAACGTGGCCATCGTTGCAAACGACGGGGGGCTGCCCGCCGGAACCGTCTTGCCCGATGGGCTGACCTTGGTAGACCGCGTGCCGCAAGGCCACAAGGTGGCGCTTACCGCCATTGCCCAAGACGCGGCGGTGCTGCGCTACAACGTGCCCATAGGCTACGCGCTCAAGGACATACCTGCAGGGGCCTGGGTGCATGAGCGCTTGCTGCACATGCCCGAAGCCTGTGCACTGGACCAACTGCCCCAAGCCACGGCACCCCGTTGGGATGCCCAGCCGCTGCAGGGCTACACCTTCGAGGGTTACCGCAATGCCGATGGCTCGGTGGGCACGCGCAACATCCTCGCCATCACAACCACCGTGCAATGCGTGGCCGGAGTGGTCGACTTTGCGGTCCAGCGTATTAAAGAGCAATTGCTGCCGCGCTACCCCAATGTTGATGACGTGATCGGCCTGGAGCACAGCTACGGCTGCGGCGTGGCCATCGATGCACCGGATGCCATCATCCCCATCCGCACCTTGCGCAACATTACGCTCAACCCCAACTTCGGCGGCGAAGTGATGGTGGTCAGCCTGGGCTGCGAAAAGCTGCAGCCTGAACGCCTGCTGCCCGCTGGCACCATCCCGCTGCGCGCAGGCGAGTCGCTGGATGTGGTGTGCCTGCAAGCCGATCAGCATGTGGGCTTCATGGGCATGATTGACGCGGTGTTGGCCGCTGCGGTGCCGCACCTGGAGCGCCTGAACGCCCGCCGCCGCGAGACCGTTCCTGCCAGTGCGCTGGTGGTGGGCGTGCAGTGCGGTGGCAGTGACGCGTTTTCGGGCGTGACGGCCAACCCCGCCGTGGGCTATTGCACCGACCTGCTGGTGCGCGCCGGGGCCAGCGTACTGTTTTCGGAAACCACCGAAGTGCGCGACGCCATCGCCCAAATGACCGCCCGCGCCACCACCCCCGAAGTCGCGCAGGCCATGGCCCGCGAGATGGCCTGGTACGACGCCTACCTGGCCCGTGGCCAGGCAGACCGCAGCGCCAACACCACGCCGGGCAACAAGGCTGGTGGGCTCTCCAACATCGTGGAGAAAGCCATGGGCTCCATCATCAAGTCGGGCACCGCACCCATCAGCGGCGTGCTCTCGCCGGGCGAGAAGCTGCAACACAAGGGCCTGCACTACGCGGCCACTCCGGCCAGCGACTTTGTCTGCGGCACCTTGCAACTGGCCGCTGGCATGAACCTGCATGTGTTCACCACCGGTCGGGGTACCCCCTACGGACTGGCCGAGGTGCCGGTTGTCAAGGTCGCCACCCGCACCGAACTGGCCCGCCGCTGGCACGACCTGATGGACCTGAACGCCGGTCGCATTGCCGATGGTGACGCGACGATTGAAGACATGGGTTGGGAGCTTTTCCACCTCTTGTTAGACGTAGCAAGCGGCCGCAAAAAAACCTGGGCCGAGCACTGGAAGCTGCACAACGCACTGGTGCTTTTCAACCCCGCCCCCATTACCTAACCCTACCCGATAGACCTCCCCCTCACACGATTTCACCAAGGTTTGCCATGCGCTCCCCCACCCCCTACCAACCCTTCCCCAACCAATTCAAACACGACCTGCTGGCAGGCAAACGCCTCATTGGCTGCTGGGCGTCCTTGGCCAGCGCCGTCAGCACCGAGGTGCTGGGCGTTGCCGGGTTTGACTGGCTGCTGCTCGATGGTGAGCACTCACCCAATGACGTCATTACCTTCGTGCCCCAGCTCATGGCACTCAAGGACAGCGTGAGCGCGCCCTTTGTGCGCCCTACCAGCAACAACGCCATCGAGATCAAGCGCCTGCTGGATGCCGGGTTCTACAACTTCCTGGTGCCCTTTGTGGAAACCGCCGAGGAAGCCCGCCAAGCCGTGGCCGCCACCCGCTACCCCCCTGAGGGCATGCGCGGCGTGTCAGTCGCGCAGCGCAGCAACCGCTACAACTCGATTGCCAACTACTTCCAAGAAGCCAACCAGCACATGTGCGTGGCGGTGCAGATTGAAAGCCGCCAGGCGGTGACAGCGACCGCAGACATTGCTGCGGTGCCCGGAGTGGACTGCATTTTTGTGGGCCCCTCGGACTTGGCCGCTGGATATGGTCACCTGGGCAATGCCAACCACCCTGAAGTGCAGGAAGCCATTGCCAGCGTCTTCGCCCAAGCCAAGGCACAGGGCAAGCCCAGCGGCATCCTGGCGCCTGTCGAAGCCGATGCGCGCCGCTACATGGAAATGGGCGCGACCTTTGTAGCGGTCGGCAGTGACCTAGGGCTGTTCCGCAACGCTACGCAGGCTTTGCGGGACCGGTACCTCGGCTAACTAGTTCTGAAGTTGCTTCCGCGGCTCAGGAGGCTGGGAGACAGCGCGTTCTGCTGCGTGTCCCCCGCCCTTCGGGCTCCTCCTTGACCTCCGCAGAACGCACTGCCTCCCAGCCTCCATCTGATTGACGATTTCTTTCTCACTTCAACGCTTTAACACTATGACTACTCTCGGATTTATCGGCCTCGGCATCATGGGCAACCCAATGGCAGGCCACCTGCTGGCCGCCGGCCACACCGTGTACCTGAACACCAAGGGCGATGTGCCCGACGCCTTGCTGCAAGCCGGCGGCAAACCCTGCGCGAGCGCCAAAGAAGTGGCGCAAAAAGCCGACATCATCTTCCTGATGCTGCCCGACACCCCCGACGTGGAACTGGTGCTGTTTGGTGCCAACGGCGTGGCCGAGGGCCTGCGCGCTGGCAAGACGGTGGTGGACATGAGCTCCATCTCGCCCATGGACACCAAAGTGTTCGCCCACAAGATCAATGCGCTGGGCTGCCAGTACATGGACGCGCCCGTGTCGGGCGGCGAAGTCGGTGCCAAGGCCGCCAGCCTGACCATCATGGTGGGTGCAGACGAGGCCACCTTCAACACCGTGCTGCCGCTGCTGCAACTCATGGGCAAAAACATCACGCTGGTGGGCGGCAACGGCGACGGCCAAACCACCAAGGTGGCCAACCAAATCATCGTGGCGCTCAACATTGCCGCCGTGGGCGAGGCCTTGCTGTTTGCCAGCAAAGCCGGTGCCGACCCCGCCAAAGTGCGCCAGGCGCTGATGGGTGGCTTTGCCGCATCGCGCATTCTGGAGGTGCATGGCGAGCGCATGGTCAAGCGCACCTTCAACCCCGGCTTTCGCATCAGCTTGCACCAGAAAGACTTGAACCTGGCCTTGAGTGGCGCCAAAGCCATGGGCTTGGCATTGCCCCAGACCGCAGGTGCTGCGCAGTTGATGCAAGTGTGTGCCGCCCACGACATGGCCGGGCTGGACCACTCTGCCCTGGTGCGTGCCCTGGAAATCATGGGTGGCCATGAAGTGGCGCAAGGCTGACCCTGCCCCTGCGGGTTAGGATGGCGGCACACCCTTGTGCCTGCCGCTACTGCGGCCCCTACCCATGCTTCCTCTCTCGACCACACTGGCCTTTTTTGCCGCATCGGTGCTGCTTGCACTTTCTCCGGGGCCAGACAATGTGTTTGTCCTGCTGCACTCTGCCATGCATGGCCGCAGGGCAGGGTTGCTGGTGGTGCTGGGCCTGTGTAGCGGCTTGCTGTTTCACACCGCGGCCGTGGCGCTGGGCCTGGCGGCGGTGTTCGCCGCCTCTGTGGCGGCGTATGCGGCGCTCAAGCTCGTAGGTGCGGGCTATTTGCTGTACCTGGCTTGGGGCGCATGGAATGCCCCGGTAGGCATCGCAAACGCGAGCACCGAGCGCGCAATGAGCCCGCTGCAAACCTACCTGCGCGGCGTGACCATGAACATCACCAACCCCAAAGTGGCCATTTTCTTTCTGGCCTTTTTGCCGCAGTTTGCCGATCCGGCCCGGGGCCCCATGGCAACGCAAATCATGCTGCTCGGCGGCGTCTTCATGCTCGCTGCCCTGCTGACGTTTAGCGCAGTGGCGTGGTGCGCGGCAGGCGTCGGCCAGGTCTTTCAACAATCACCCACCGCCCAGCGCATGCTCAACCGCGTAGCCAGCGTGGTGTTCGTGGCACTGGCGATACGGTTGGCGTTGGTGCAGGGCTGAGGCCCAGACGCGGCCCCCAGTCCCGCAGCACCTCCTCACGCAAAACCTCCCTGCGTCCACGCGCCCACCCCGTGGGTTTGGCCAGCGCGCGCGCATTGCCGCAGCGCCACCTCATTTGCAATCGAAACGGTTTTTGCCCTCACTGTTGTTGCCCCGCTAAAAACGAGGCATGCGGTGGCGTGCCTAGGGAGGATGCGCTACACGCAAACACAAGAAGCAAACGCCGATGGATCGATGGGGGGGTGAGTGCCATACATCCTTTTTTCGATCCGGTGGCGGGCACTGCTTGTGGCTAGCGCATTGATTCAGTACTCCACTGTTCATTTTTTGTTTTCAAAGCCTCCATCAACCCTGAAAGGAAAAACCATGACTACATCCCGTTCGCTTCAACTCGCAGCCATCGGATTGGCGCTGACTGGTCTCACTGCTGCCCATGCGCAAGACCGCAAGGCAGCCCCGTTCCTCGGACCGGCCATTGGCGTATCGGCCACTTCCGTTCAGACGAGCTTGTCTTACAACGGAAATTCGCAAGATATCGGCAGCAAGTCACAAACCTCTGCGGGCGTGTTTGCGTCATGGGGTTTTGAGTTGGCGCCGGATTGGGTACTGAGCACAGCCGTGGCGTACCACCCCGAAAGCACCACGCTGGCCTCAGAAACAGGCGTCAATACCAACGTTTTCCCACCCAAGACGCAGACACTTGCCTTGAAGTCCCAAAACGAATGGGTTTTCTCGGTACAGCCTGGCTACCGCGTCAAGGACAACCACC
>JARXAM010000088.1 GCA_029865845.1 Rhodoferax sp.
GGGCAGACACGGCCTCTGGCGAGCAGGACTGGGAAACCTTTTGACAGTGGGTGCCCCGGTTTTCCTGTAGTCTGTTTGCCAGCCTCATCCGCGTTGTTCAACGGCTGGGTGGGCTACTCCATGTACCCAACCAGGAGACAGGCATGCTGGAAAACTTGAAGACAGATGTGAATTCACTACGCCCAGCAAACAGCAAGAGCGATGGCGCACGCCGCCGCACCGTGCTGCAAAGTGCGCTGGGGGTGGCCTATGCTGCGGCCGCAGCGCCCCTCATGGCGCAAACGGCTATCCACACCTCTGCCGAAGGGCTGATCGTGGGTGAGCAGATTTATGACGTGGATGGCCACACCGTGCCGTTTTACTACGCTGCACCGGCTGGCAAATCCAAGTTGCCCGTGGTGTTGGTGGTGCACGAGATATTTGGCGTACACGCCTACATTGCAGATGTGTGCCGCCGCTTTGCCCAAGCGGGCTACCTCGCTATCGCGCCCGACTTGTTTTCCCGCCAGGGCGATCCATCCAAGTACTCCGATATTCCTACCTTGATCGCAGAGGTGGCATCCAAAGTCCCTGACGCGCAAGTCATGAACGACCTCGATGGCGCGCTCACCTGGGCCGCCGATAACGGTGGCAATCTCCGCAAGCTGGCAGTGACGGGCTTTTGCATGGGGGGCGCCTCACGTGGCTGTATGCGGCGCACAACAAAAAAGTCAAAGCGGCGGTGGCGTGGTACGGACGCTTGGTGGGCACGCCCACAGAGCGCATGCCGACCAACCCGGTGGACATGGCTGCCACTCTGCATGCGCCCGTATTGGCTTTGTACGGCGGCAAGGACACCGGCATCCCTATGGACACCGTGAGCACCATGCAAGAAGCGTTGGCGGTGGCCGCTAAAAAGGGCAACACCGCCGCCCGTGCGTCGCAGTTTGTGGTCTACCCCGAAGCGGGGCACGGGTTTCACGCAGACTACCGTGCCAGTTACCGCGAGAAAGAGGCCGCTGATGGCTTCAAACGTGCGTTGGCGTGGTTCAAATTGAAGGGGGTAGCTTGATACTTTTGGCGATTGTGGCCGGCACGCTGGTGGCCGGCATAGGGAGTGTGTGGCTGGCAGCGGCGCTGAGTTTCGGGGCACTGGCGCGCTACACCCAGCACATGTTGAGCCTGGCGGCGGGGGCCTTGTTGGCCACTGCTTTTATGCATTTGCTTCCCGAGGCATTTGAAAGCCAGGCCGGTGCCCACGACCTGTTTATGGTCTTACTGGTCGGTCTGGTGTTTTTCTTTCTGTTGGACAAGGCCGAGCTGTGGCACCACGGCCACGAGCACCACCACGGCTCCCTGCCGCACGCCCACACCGCGCACCGGGGGCACGAGGAGCACGCTGCAAGCCCCCATGCCCATGCCGCCCACAGCCACGCCCACGTTCATGGGCACAGCCATGGGGTGCACAAGCCTGCGGGCAGTTGGGCCGTGCTCACCGGCGACAGCGTGCATTGCTTTGGGGATGGTGTGTTGATTGCCTCTGCGTTCGTGGCCGACATGCGCCTGGGTGCGATTGCGGCTCTGGCAGTGCTTGCCCACGAGGTGCCTCACCACATGGGCGACCTGATGGTGTTGCGGGCGGGCTCCACCAATAAACAGGCGGCCTTGCTCAAGGTCAGTCTGGCCGGAGCCGTGACGGCCTTGGGCGGGCTTGTCGGGTACTGGCTGGTGGACCAGTTGCATGATTACTTGCCCTATTTTTTGGCAGTAGCGTCCAGCAGCTTTGTGTACGTGGCGCTGGCCGACCTCATTCCCCAGCTACAAAAACGGCTCTCCGCGCGCGAGACGGCAGCACAAATCGCCTGGCTGGGCGTGGGCATCGGCCTGGTGGCTTTGGTGAGCAGCTTGGGGCACGGCCACTAAGTGGCCCATGTCATGCGGATGCAGTGCGGGCTGGAGATGGCGTTTGCAGACTCTGAAATACGCCACGCCCGCTGGCATGGCGACGACCTGCACGTGGCGTTTTCAGCGGCGGCGGCAACCCGCCATGTGCCGGGCGAAGCGCCGGTTACCGGCTTTTTGCAAGGGGTGACCTTGGTGCTATACCGCTGCACCCCCGTGGTTACGGACACCGTGGCCGGTCGCCTACGCAGTGGTTGTTTGCGCGGGGCGGGGCAGTCGCGGCGATTGCGCATCGCGGTGCCCTCGTGGTGGCAACAGCCGTGCGCCTTGGAGCTGGAGCCGGCCCAAGCCGGGTTGGTAGTACTCAGTGCGCAGAGCGTGGAGTGCCGCTGGGACGCAGGCGGGGTGTTCCACGAGTCCTTGTTGTGCTGACCCCTAAGTCCCTGTGTGTCACGGTAATTTAATCAAACGTTTGATTTATATGCGTAGAATCGGCTGCCATGTCGATTCCTTTGCCAGAGACGGTTTCCACCAAGCCCGCGCGTAGCGACGGCATCGAGGCGCGCAACCGCCTGCTGGATGCAGCCTTGGAGCTGTTCTCGGAGCAGGGCTTCGCCAAGACCTCCATCCGCGAGATTGCCCAGACGGCGCAGACCAACGTGGCCGCCATCAGTTACTACTTTGGCGACAAGGCGGGTTTGTATCGGTCGGTGTTTTCTGATCCCCGCACCAATCCTCCGGTCCCGCCCGAGGCGCTGGACGGGGCGGCCGTGTCGCTTCAGCAAGCGATACGCGGCTTGTTGTCCAGCTTCGTCGAGCCCCTCAAGCAGGGGCACGTATGCCAACAGCGCTACATGAAACTGTGTTTTCGCGAGATGCTGGAGCCCACCGGCGCGTGGCAGCACGAGATCGATGCCAACATCGCGCCCGCCCATGGCGCGCTCACCCGCACCTTGTGCCGGCATGTGGGCATTGCGCAGGCGGACGACGACATCCACAGGCTGGCCTTCACCATCAGCGGCCTGGGTGTCATGCTCCATGTGGGCAACGATTTGTACACGCAGATTCAGCCCGGCCTGGTAGATACCCCGCAAGCGCTGGATGCCTACCTCGACCGCTTGGTGTCGTATGCACTGGTGCTGGCCGACGCCGAGCGCCAGCGGCGCGACATGCGCGTATCGGCAACTTCTGATTCCCTTTGACCTGTCCATCCATGAAATTCATCCCTCTACGAATCTTTGCAGCCGCGTCCGCGGCAGTGGCGCTGGGCGGCTGTGCCATCGTGATGCCGCCGTCCCGTGTGGATGCCAGTGCCGCCTTGCAGTGGCAGGCGCCTTTGCCCCACCAGGGGGCCGTGGGCGCAATGGCCCAGTGGTGGCAGCAGCAGGGTGACCCGCTGCTGGTGGAGTTGATTGATGCCGCACAAGGCGTCAGCCCCACGGTGGCCCAGGCGCTGGCGCGTGTGGAGTCGGCCCGGGCCCAGCGCACCACGGCCACCGCCGCCTTGTTGCCCAGGGTGGATGCCAGCGTGAGCGCCAGTCGCGGGGTGAGCCAGCCCGAGGTGCCCGTGGGCACCACCCAGTCGCTGGGCCTGCAAGCCAGTTGGGAGCTGGATTTGGTGGGGGCCAACCGGGCGGTGAGCCGCGCCGCCGATGCCCAGTTCCAGGGCACCCAGGCCCAGTGGCATGACGCCCGCGTGTCGGTGGCGGCCGAGGTGGCCAGCACGTACTACGGCTACGCCACTTGCACGCAATTGCTGGCCCTGGCCCGTCAAGACGCCGCCTCGCGGCAAGAGACGGCACGGCTCACCGAACTCAATGCGAAAGCGGGTTTTGCGGCACCCTCGGTGGCTGCCTTGGCCCGCGCCAGTGCCGCCGATGGCAGCAGCCGTGCCACCCAGCAGCAGGCAGTCTGCGATGTGGATGTCAAAGCCCTGGTGGCGCTGACCGGATGGGCGGAGCCCGATCTGCGCCGCAAGCTTGCTGCTGCGCCACTGGACGCGGCGCGCGTGGTCGGCATGTCGGTCGCCAGTGTGCCAGCGCAAACTCTGGCCCAGCGCCCTGATGTGTTTGCCGCCGAGCGGGATGTAATGGTCGCCAGCGCCCAGGTGGGTAGCGCCAAGGCCCAGCGATACCCACGCTTGACCCTGAGCGGTTCGGTGGGTGCGATGCGTTACAGCAGCATGGGCCGCGAGACCCATGTGGATACCTGGTCTTTTGGCCCTCTGGCCTTGACGTTGCCTCTGTTCGATGCGGGGCAGCGCAAAGCCAACGTGGCGTCCACCCAGGCTGCCTACGAGCAAAGCGTGTCGGTCTACCGGAGCAAAGTACGCCAGGCGGTGCGCGAGGTGGAAGAGGTGCTGGTGCAACTGCACAGCACCGATGCCCGCGCCGTTGACGCCGCGGTGGCCTCGGCGGGGTATGCCGAGTCGCTGGCTGCCACCCAAGCGCGCTATGGGCACGGGCTGGCCAGTTTGGTGGAGCTGGAAGACGCCCGCCGCAATGCCCTGGCGGCCGAATCGGCGCAGCGCACACTGGTACTCGAGCGCAACCGTGCCTGGGTGTCGCTCTACCGTGCCTTGGGTGGAGGCTTTGAGCCCGACCGCTTGAGCCCCGACACCCCGGCCCCCGCTACGGCACAGGCCCGTCCTTGACGTGCATCCACCGCCTGCACTGTGGAAGCCACCGTTTTTTTGTTGTCACCTCTTTGAGAGCAATGCCATGAACCGTTTTCATTTCAAACCCCTCACCGTGGGCCTTGTCACTGCTGGCATGTTGGCCGTTGCGTCGTTGGCCTTGTGGACCAGCCGCAGCCAGGCAGCAGACGCCCCCCACAAGGCAGCCGCTGCGCCCAAGGCGGCGCTCACCGTGTCCACGGTGCAGGCCAAGAGCAGCCAGTGGCCGGTCAAGCTGTCGGCCAACGGCTCGGTGGCTGCCTGGCAAGAGGCCAGTGTGGGTGCGGAGGCCAACGGCTTGCGCGTGGCCGAGTTGCATGTGGGCCTGGGAGACAGTGTGCAGCGTGGCCAGTTACTGGCCAGCTTTGCGGCGGAAAGCGTGCAAGCCGACGTGGCGTTGGCCCGTGCCAGTCTGAATGAAGCCGAAGCCAACGCGGCAGAGGCGCTGGCCAATGGCGACCGCGCACGCGCGGTGCAGGGCACCGGTGCCATCAGTGCCCAGCAGATCCAGCAGTACCTGACCCAAGAGGCCACGGCCAAAGCGCGTGTGGCGTCGGCACAAGCCCAACTCGACGCGCAGTTGCTGCGCTTGAAGCAAACGCAGTTGACCGCGCCGGACAGCGGCATCATCTCTTCGCGCAGCGCCAGCGTGGGGGCTGTGGTGGGGGCAGGCAGCGAGATGTTCAAGCTGATTCGCCAGGGGCGTCTGGAATGGCGAGGTGAGGTCACCTCTGCGGAGTTGAGTCGCATACGCACCGGCATGCCGGTGGTGGTCACCTCGCCTGGAGGTGTTCAGGCCAAGGGCAAGGTGCGCATGCTGGCACCGACGGTGGATGCCGTCACCCGCAACGGCTGGGTCTATGTGGACCTGCAGGCCGCTGTGGCACCCGGCCAGTCACTGGGCGCGGCGTTCAAACCCGGTATGTATGCGCGCGGCGAGTTGGAACTGGGCAGTACCGGCGCACTCACCGTGCCCCAGACGGCCGTGGTGGTGCGCGACGGCTTTAGCTATGTGTACCGCGTAGGTGCCGACTACAAAGTGAGCCAACTGAAGGTGCAAACGGGCCGTGTGGTCGGCGACCAGATCGAGATCCAGAGCGGCGTGAAGCCGGAAGACAAACTGGTGGCCAGCGGTGCGAGCTTTCTGAGCGAAGGCGACACCGTCAAGGTGGTGGATGCGGCAGATTCCAAGCCCAAAGCCGCCGCCGCGCCGGTAGCACCTGCGCAAGCGGCTACGAACTAAGGAGCAAGCCCATGAGCCCGCACATTCACTTGCGTTCATTGCCCCCCAAGGGGGCGTCTGTCTCCTTTGAGACGGCTCGGCAGGAGGCAAAAACGTGCCCCCACATTCACGTGCGTTCATTGCCCCCCAAGGGGGCGTCTGCCTCCTTTGAGGCGGCTCGGCAGGAGGCGGTATGAACGTTTCGTCGTGGTCGATCAAAAACCCCATTCCGGCGGTCATGCTTTTTGTGATGCTGACCTTTGCCGGCATGCTCGCATTCAACAGCATGAAGGTGCAGCAGTTTCCTGATCTGGAGCTGCCCAACATCACCATCTCGGCCAGCCTGCCCGGTGCGGCACCGGCCCAGCTGGAGACTGAAGTGGCCCGCAAGCTCGAAAACGCGATTGCGTCCATCCAAGGCCTGAAAAATATTTACACCAAGGTGCAAGACGGAGGGGTCTCGGTGACCGCCGAGTTCCGCCTCGAAAAGCCCACACAAGAAGCGCTGGACGAAGTGCGTAGCGCCGTGCAGGGCGTGCGCAGTGAGCTGCCCAGCGACGTGCGCGACCCCGTGGTGAACAAGGTGAACCTGTCGGGCGCGCCCATCATGGCGCTGACGATTCGCTCCGACAAAATGGACGATGAGGCGCTGAGCTGGTTTGTGGACAACACGGTGTCACGCCGCCTGTTGGGCGTGAAGGGCGTGGGGTCCGTAGCGCGGGTGGGGGGTGTCACTCGCGAGGTGGAAGTGGCGTTGGACCCGCTCAAGCTCCAGGGCCTGGGCGCCACGGCCGCCGACATTTCGCGCCAGCTCAAGCAAGTGCAAACCGAGAGTGCGGGTGGACGCGCCGACCTCGGGGGCAGCGAGCAGCCTATGCGTACGCTGGCGACAGTCAGCACCGCCCAAGAGCTGGCCCGTCTGGAGTTGACGCTGTCCAACGGCCAGCGCGTAAGGCTGGACCAGGTCGCCACTGTCAAAGACACGATTGCCGAGCCCCGTGCAGCAGCGCTGCTCAATGGCGTGCCGGTGGTGGGGTTTGAAATCACCCGCAGCAAGGGGGCCAGCGAGGTCGAGGTGGGCGCGGCCGTGAACGCGGCGCTGGACGACCTCAAGGCCCAGCACCCCGACATCGAACTGACCCAAGCTTTTGACTTTGTGAAGCCTGTGGCCGAAGAGTTCGACGCGTCCATGACCATGCTCTACGAAGGTGCCTTGTTGGCGGTGATTGTGGTGTGGCTGTTTTTGCGTGACTGGCGCGCGACCTTTGTCTCGGCTGTGGCCTTGCCCTTGTCAGTGATACCGGCCTTTATCGGCATGGCGTATTTGGGCTTCACCATCAACACCGTGACCTTGCTGGCACTCTCGCTGGTGATCGGTGTGCTGGTGGACGACGCCATTGTGGAAGTGGAAAACATCGAGCGCCACCTCCAAATGGGCAAGACGCCCTACCAGGCGGCCATGGAAGCGGCCGATGAGATTGGCCTGGCCGTGGTGGCCACCACCTTCACCCTGATTGCCGTGTTTTTGCCCACCGCGTTCATGAGCGGTATTCCGGGCAAGTTTTTCAAGCAGTTTGGCTGGACGGCGGCACTGGCCGTGTTTGCCTCGCTGGTGGTGGCCCGTGCACTCACACCCATGATGGCCGCCTACATCATGCGGCGCAGTCCGCGCCCGCACAAAGACCCGTTTTGGATGGCGGCTTACTTGCGCGCCAGTCGCTGGGCGCTGGGCCACCGCTGGCTCACCATGGGCGCGGCAGCGGCGTTTTTTGTGGGCTCCATCATGCTGATTCCTTTGTTGCCCACCGGCTTTATTCCGCCGGATGACAACTCGCAAACGCAGGTGTACATCGAGCTGCCACCGGGCTCCACCTTGGCCCAAACCCGCGCGGCAGCCGAGCATGCCCGCCAGTTGCTGGCCAAGGTGGACCATATCCAGAGTATTTATACGACCATAGGCGGCGGTGCGGCGGGCTCTGACCCGTTTGCGCCTCCCGGCACCACCGAGGTTCGCAAGGCCACTCTCACGGTGCTGCTCACCGAGCGCGGCAAACGCCCGCGCAAGCAAGGCATCGAAAACGCCATTCGCGCCGCCATGGCCGAAGTGCCCGGCATACGCAGCAAAGTCGGTTTGGGTGGCAGTGGCGAGAAATACATGTTGGTCCTCACGGGGGAAGACCCCTTGGCCTTGGCCAGTGCCGCCGCTGCGGTGGAGCGCGATTTGCGCACCATTCCCGGCTTGGGCAGCATCACCTCCAGCGCCAGCTTGATTCGCTCCGAGATTGCGGTGCGCCCCGACTTTGCCAAGGCGGCAGATCTGGGTGTGACCAGCGCTGCCATCGGCGAAACGCTGCGCATTGCCACCGTGGGCGATTACGACACCGCGCTGGCCAAGCTCAACCTGAGCCAGCGGCAGGTGCCCATTGTGGTCAAGCTGGACGACGCGGCCCGCCAAGACCTGGACCTGCTGGGCCGCCTTGCGGTGCCTGGCGTGAAAGGCCCGGTCATGCTCAGCCAGGTGGCCACGCTGGAAGTGGCTGGTGGCCCGGCGGTAATCGACCGCCTGAACCGCTCGCGCAACATCACCTTTGAAGTGGAACTCTCTGGTGCGCCGTTGGGCGATGTCACTGAGGCGGTGCAAAAGCTGCCCTCCATCACCAACCTGCCACCCGGCGTGAAGCAGCTCGCGCTGGGGGATGCCGAGGTCATGGGTGAGCTGTTCGCCAGCTTTGGGCTGGCCATGCTCACCGGTGTGCTGTGCATTTACATTGTGCTGGTGCTGTTGTTCAAGGACTTCTTGCAGCCCATCACCATTCTGGCGGCCTTGCCGCTGTCGTTGGGCGGTGCGTTTGTGGGCTTGTTGGTCGCCAACCAGAGTTTCTCTATGCCGTCGCTCATCGGGCTCATCATGCTCATGGGCATTGCGACCAAGAACTCCATCCTTCTGGTGGAGTACGCCATCCTGGCACGGCGCGGAAGTGACGGCAGCGACGGGCATCCGGTGGCAGCGCCCATGAGCCGGTTTGACGCCCTGATTGATGCATGCCACAAACGTGCGCGCCCGATTGTGATGACCACCATCGCCATGGGCGCCGGCATGGTGCCGCTGGCTGTGGGCTGGGGCGCCGCAGACAGCAGCTTCCGCAGCCCGATGGCGGTGGCGGTGATTGGCGGGCTGATCACCTCCACGGTACTGAGCTTGCTGGTGATTCCGTCAGTGTTCACTGTGGTGGACGACGTGGAGCACCTGCTGGTCCGCCTCAAGCGCTGGGCGTTGCGCGAGAAGCCGCCAGCGCAGGCGATGCCCTTACAATAAGCCCCCTGTCATTGGGGAGTAGCCTCTCTTGCATCGCAAGAGGCTTGCGTCAACACACTGGGTCCGCAGACCCTGGCGCCAGCAGTTCAGTCTTGGCAAGACCTTTGACCACCGCACATCTGCCTTGGCCGGTGATGTGCTGTGGTCATTTGTCTTGTACCGGCCTTGGAACTTGTGCTCATGGAACCCCTTCTCGTCTCTACCGGTGTGGTCGCCCTGGCCGAAATCGGCGACAAAACCCAACTCCTCGCGTTTATCCTCGCTGCCCGCTTCAAAAAACCGCTTCCCATCGTGCTGGGTATTTTGGCGGCCACCCTCGTGAACCATGGCTTGGCGGGTGCCTTGGGAGCATGGATTACCTCGGCCGTCAGCCCCAGCGTATTGCGTTGGGTGCTTGGCGTGTCCTTTCTGGGCATGGCGGTCTGGACGCTGATTCCCGACAAAATTGAAGACGAGGAAGCCCATGTCGCCGGACGCCTAGGGGTGTTTGGCGCCACGCTGGTGACCTTCTTTTTGGCAGAGATGGGCGACAAAACCCAAATTGCTACCGTGGCCATGGCGGCCCACTACGCCACCCCGCTGCTGGTGGTCGCAGGCACTACGCTGGGCATGCTGATCGCCGATGTGCCCGCCGTGTTCGCGGGGGACAAGTTGGCGGGCAAGATTCCCATGACGCTGGTGCACCGCATTGCCGCGGCCATTTTTGCCGCCTTGGGGCTGGCCACGTTGTGGGGCGCAGGAGCGAGCCTGGGCGTATAGGTTTTGGCGCCGCCGTAGGTGCGGCGGAGCATTTGCGGTTTTTAGCCCTGTGCCACGGGGGCATCGGGTCGGCGGCACCATTCACTCCAACTGCCGGCAAACAAGGCGCTGCCGTGCAAGCCCGCGATTTCCATGGCCAGTACGTTGGGAATGGCGCTGACGCCGCTGCCGCAATGGTGCACGACCTCGTGCGGCGCACGCGAGCCCAACAGGGCCTCGAACTCGGCGCGCAGCACGGCAGCGGGCTTGAACAGTCCGTCGGGACCGAAGTTGCTCGTGAACGCGCGGTTGAGCGCGCCCGGTATGTGGCCTGCCACTGGGTCGATGGGCTCGGTTTCACCCCGAAACCGCGCCTGACTGCGGGCGTCCACCAGGTGCTGATGGGGCGATCCCACATGGGCCAAGACCGTGTCCGCACTGCGCAGTGCCACCAGCGCGTCCCTCAGCGGGAAGGTGGTGGGTGCAGGTGCGGGTTCGTCGCCCCCCTCCACGGTGCCGCCAATGGCTTGCCAGGCCTGCAATCCGCCATCCAGCACGGCCACCTGCGCATGGCCCACCCAACGCAGCATCCACCAAAGCCGACCGCAAAAGTTGTTGCCTTGCCGGTCATACACCACCACCTGCTCGTCAGGGCGCAGCCCGATGCTGCCCAGCCACTGTGCGAATGCTTCACGGCTGGGCAAGGGATGACGCCCACCCGAAGCGGCGTTGGCAAGGCCGTGGCCACTGTGTGCACTGAGGTGCTGTTCCAGGTGGGCATACGACGCCCCGCTAATGTGGGCCTGCGCGTACTGTGCTGGGCCTTGCTCAGGCCGCATCAAGTCAAAGCTGCAGTCAAACACCCGATGCGGCACACCGTTGTGGCGCAGGGTTTGCAGTTGGGCGACCGAGATGAGCGTGGTGAATAGCATGAAAAACCTTATCTGCTGGAAATTCTAGGGGCTTACCCGTAAATTGTTCAGTCATGAACGTTTTGAAAAAAATGAAAAATATGGAACGTTAAGATGAAAATCCAAATTGTATCAAAGTGAAAATTGATAATTTGGAGTTTCATAGTTTATATCTATAATTGGGGGACATATATGAATAGAGGATTTAAGTGGAGTGCATGCAATAAGGCGATGAAAGTCATTGCGGCCTCGCTGATC
>JARXAM010000124.1 GCA_029865845.1 Rhodoferax sp.
CCGCCGCAATGTAGCAGACGCCTATAATCTCGCTTTACCACCTCATCGAACCCTCAGGTTCGCCCCTGACATGACCAAATTTGTCTTCGTCACCGGCGGTGTGGTGTCTTCCCTTGGAAAGGGAATCGCCTCAGCCTCCCTCGCTGCGATCCTGGAATCCCGGGGCCTGACAGTCACCCTTATCAAGTTGGACCCCTACCTCAACGTAGACCCCGGCACCATGTCGCCCTTGCAGCACGGCGAGGTGTTTGTCACCGACGACGGTGCAGAAACCGACCTCGACTTGGGCCACTACGAGCGTTTCATAGAAACGCGCATGCGCAAGACCAACAACTTCACCACCGGCCAAATTTACAAGAGCGTGCTCGACAAAGAGCGGCGTGGAGACTACCTGGGCAAAACCGTGCAAGTGATTCCGCACGTCACCAACGAAATCCAGGAGTTCGTCAAGCGCGGTGCTCGCTACGGAGAACCCGATGCCGTAGACGTTGCGATTGTCGAAATTGGTGGCACCGTGGGCGATATTGAGTCGCTGCCCTTCCTCGAAGCCGTGCGCCAGATGAGCCTCAAGCTGGGCCCAAACAACAGCGCATTTGTGCACTTGAGCTACCTGCCCTGGATTGCTGCGGCCGGCGAGCTCAAAACCAAACCGACCCAGCACACTGCCAAGCAGTTGCGCGAAATTGGTATTCAGGCCGATGTGCTTTTGTGCCGCGCGGATCGTCCGATTCCCGATGAAGAACGCGGCAAGATTTCCCTCTTCTCCAACGTGCCCGAGTGGGGCGTGATCTCCATGTGGGATGTGGACACCATTTACAAGGTGCCACGCATGCTGCACGAGCAGGGCCTGGACGGCCTGATCTGCGACAAGCTGCGCCTGAACACCCCACCCGCCAGCCTCAAACGCTGGGATGATTTGGTGTATGAGACCGAACATCCGCAGGGCGAAGTCACGGTTGCCATGGTCGGCAAGTATGTGGACCTGACCGACAGCTACAAGTCAGTCAATGAAGCCCTGCGCCACGCTGGCATGAAAAACCATGTGCGGGTGAAGATCGAACACGTCGACTCGGAAACGATCGACGGTGCCAGCGTCAACCAACTGGCCAAATACGATGCGATTCTGGTACCCGGTGGTTTTGGCAAGCGCGGTATCGAAGGCAAGATCAGCACCGCGCGTTTTGCCCGCGAAAACAAAGTGCCTTACCTTGGCATCTGTCTGGGCATGCAAGTAGCCACCATCGAGTTTGCCCGGCACGTGGCAGGCTTAAAGGATGCCAACAGCACCGAGTTCGAGCCCGAGAGCCCCCATCCTGTGATCGCACTGATCACCGAGTGGAAAGACGCCGACGGCACGATCAAAACACGCGACGCCAACTCCGACCTTGGCGGAACCATGCGTTTGGGCGCCCAAAGTTCAGATGTCGCCAAGAACACGTTGGCGCACCGGATATACGGCGACGTCGTGACCGAGCGCCACCGTCATCGTTACGAAGCTAATGTCAACTTCTTGGATGCCTTGCGGGCGTCTGGCTTGGTCATTTCCGCGCTGACTCAACGCGAACAACTCACCGAAATCGTGGAGCTTCCTGAGAGCGTTCACCCGTGGTTCGTGGGCGTGCAGTTCCACCCCGAGTTCAAGTCCACCCCGTGGGATGGCCACCCACTGTTCAATGCCTTTATCAAGGCGGCCGTTGAACACCAGAGTGGCGGCAAAAATTTGAAAGCCGTCGCGTGAACGTCACCGCGCTGGATTACCCCGTGCCAAGCTGCAGCCCCTTGGGATTCGGCGCTGCACGCGCCGCAACAAACATGAGGACTTTATGAAACTGTGTGATTTTGATGTTGGGCTGGACCAGCGCTTCTTCCTGATCGCGGGCACTTGCTCCATCGAAGGTATGGACATGTCCATTGAGGTGGCCGGTCAATTGAAGGAAGCGTGCTCGGCCTTGGGCATCCCGTTGATCTACAAGGGCTCCTTTGACAAAGCCAACCGCTCCTCAGGGACCAGCAAGCGCGGCGTCGGCTTGGATGCAGGCCTCAAGATCTTGGATGAAGTGCGCCGACAACTCCAATTGCCCATCCTGACCGATGTACATGATGAATCGCATGTGGCCGAGGTCGCCAGTGTGGTGGACGTGCTGCAAACACCGGCTTTCCTGTGCCGCCAGACGGATTTCATTCGTGCAGTCGCGCAGTGTGGCAAGCCGGTGAATATCAAAAAGGGGCAGTTCCTTGCGCCCTGGGACATGAAAAATGTGGTGGACAAAGCGCGTGCTGCGGCCGAAGAGGTCGGGCTTTCGCCGGACCGTTTTTTGGCGTGCGAACGTGGTGTGAGCTTTGGCTACAACAATCTGGTCGCCGACATGACCAGCCTTGCCGAGATGCGCAAATCTGGCGCACCTGTCGTGTTCGATGTGACCCACTCGGTGCAAAAGCCGGGGGGTCTGGGCGGTAGCAGCGGCGGTGCCCGCGAGATGGTGCCCGTGCTGGCCCGCGCGGGTGTTGCTGCCGGGGTGGCGGGCCTCTTCATGGAAACCCACCCCCGCCCCGCAGAGGCGTGGTCGGATGGCCCCAATGCCGTTCCGCTGCACCACATGAAAGCGTTGTTGGAAACCCTGGTTGCGTTGGATTCCGTAACCAAAAAAAACCCGCTGCTGGAAAATGACTTCCAGTAAGTCGGGCGCAAGATGGAATCTCACGTATTTGTTTTTTGTTTGTGTGTTTTTTGAACTGGAAAGAAACTAATGAGCGCAATTGTTGACATCGTCGGACGCGAAATACTGGACTCCCGTGGCAACCCCACCGTGGAATGCGATGTGTTGCTGGAGTCCGGCACCATGGGCCGCGCCGCTGTGCCGTCCGGGGCATCCACCGGCTCCCGTGAAGCCATTGAACTGCGTGATGGCGACAAAAAGCGCTACCTCGGCAAGGGCGTGTTGAAAGCTGTGGAGCACATCAACACCGAAATCTCCGAAGCCGTGTTGGGTCTGGACGCCTCCGAGCAAGCGTTCCTGGACAAGACCTTGATCGACCTCGACGGCACCGAAAACAAGTCCCGCCTGGGCGCCAACGCCATGTTGGCCGTGTCCATGGCCGTGGCCCGTGCTGCAGCGGAAGAAGCAGGCCTGCCTTTGTACCGCTACTTCGGCGGCATGGGCAGCGTGCAAATGCCCGTGCCCATGATGAACGTCATGAACGGCGGCGAACACGCCAACAACAACCTCGACCTGCAAGAGCTGATGATCATCCCCGTGGGCGCACCCAGCTTCCGCGAGGCCCTGCGTTGGGGCGCGGAAGTGTTCCACGCCCTCAAGAAAATCCTGCACGACCAAGGCATCAGCACAGCCGTGGGCGACGAAGGCGGCTTTGCCCCCAACGTGGCCAACCACGAAGCGGCTATCCAAATGATTTTGCAAGCCATCGACAAAGCCGGCTATGTGGCGGGAGAGCAAATTGCATTGGGCCTGGACTGCGCAGCCTCCGAGTTCTACAAAGACGGCAAGTACGAACTCGAAGGGGAAGGCCTGAGCCTGACCGCCCAAGAGTGGACCGACATGCTGGCCACTTGGGTCGACAAGTACCCCATCATCAGCATTGAAGACGGCATGGCCGAGGGCGACTGGGACGGCTGGAAACTGCTCACAGACCGCTTGGGTAAAAAAGTGCAGATCGTGGGTGACGACTTGTTTGTGACCAACACCAAAATCCTGAAAGAAGGCATCGACAAAGGCATCGCCAACTCCATCCTGATCAAGATCAACCAAATCGGCACCTTGTCCGAAACCTTTGCTGCCATCGAAATGGCCAAGCGCGCTGGCTATACCGCCGTCATCAGCCACCGCTCTGGCGAAACCGAAGACTCCACTATCTCGGATATCGCAGTGGGCACCAACGCCGGTCAAATCAAGACCGGTTCGCTGAGCCGCTCTGACCGCATGGCCAAGTACAACCAACTGCTGCGCATCGAAGAAGACTTGGGCGACGTGGCCGTGTACCCCGGCCGCGCAGCGTTCTACAACCTGCGCTAAGCCCCTCCACCGACCGAACCACTGCCATGGGTAACCGCTGGGTCCCTGCCGTGCTGATCACCTTGCTGGTGATCTTGCACGGGCAACTGTGGTTCGGTCGTGGAAGCATTCCTAATGTTGCCAAACTCGCGGGGCAGCTCGAAGAGCAAAAACGCCAGAACGCCCAGGCAGTGCAAGCCAATGAGCGCTTGGAAGCGGAAATCCACGACCTGAAAGAAGGTCTGGAAATCGTGGAAGAAAAAGCACGCTCCGAACTCGGCATGGTCAAGGCAAACGAGATCTACGTGCAAATCGCCCGCTGATCGCTCCTACGTCGGATGAAAATCGCGATTCTGGGTGCGGAATCCACCGGTAAAAGCACCCTGTGCCACGCACTTGCAAGGCGCTTGAAGCACGCCGGATTGTCCACCGTGGTGGTGAACGAATACCTTCGCGAGTGGTGCGTCACGGCGGGGCGCACGCCCGGGGCAGACGAACAAGCAGCCATCGCACAAGAGCAGTCACGGCGTATCCATTGCCACCGTAATGCGCACGTAGTGGCAGACACCACCGCCCTGATGACGGCCGTCTACAGCGACGTCCTGTTTCAAGACTCCAGCCTGTATGGGCCCGGTATCGCAGACATCCGTCGCTTTGCGCACGTACTGGTCACCGCCACCGACTTGCCTTGGGAGGCCGACAGCTACTTTCGCGACGGCCCGGGTGCACAGCAGACTATCGAGCAGCGCCTACGCCAGGTACTCCACCACCATGGCATTAGCTACAGCATGGTGTACGGCAACGGCGAACAACGTGTACGCGCAGCCATGGCCGCCGTGATGCCCTCCACACTTGCATCGGACGAGGAGTCAGCAAGCTACCGCCGTTGGATGGCAGGGTGCGAAAAATGCTCAGATGCCGCTTGTGAACACCGCATATTCCGCAAGCTGGTGTCCGATTAATGCGTTCCCGGATGGCCCTGCTGTAGCTGAACCGCGTCGGTGAATAGCTGTGCCGCATCCACCGGATCAAACCGGTACTGCACCCCGCAAAACTCACACCCCACCTCAATATCGTTGCGCTCGGCCAGAATGCTCGCAGCCTCATCCTGCCCCAGGCTCACGATCATTTTGCCTACGCGCTCCCGGCTGCAGTTGCATTGAAAACGGGGTGCCGCTTCACCGACCAAGGGCTCGAAGCGAGTGAGCGACTCCTCCCAATACAGCCTGCGCAACACGGTCTCCACATCGAGTCGCAACAGCTCGTCGACCTTGAGGCTTTTGGCCAAAATGGCGATGCGGTTGTAGTGCTCATTGAGGCCAATCTGGTCTTCGTTATCGCGCGACACCATGCTGCCAGCTAGGTTGCCTTCGCCCTCCAGCGGCAAACGCTGGATCAGTAAACCCGCTGCCACGTGGCCGTTCGCAGCCAGCACCAGCGTCGTGTCCAGCTGCTCGCTCTGCAACATGTAGTGCTCCAGCACCTCGCTGATGCGCTCCAGCGGCTGGCCATTGTCATCAAACAAGGGAACCACTCCTTGGTATGGCTGTTGGCCGGGGAACTTGGTTTTGGGGTCGAGGGTGATCGCACACCGGCCTTGATTACTGGCGTTGACCAGGTGACTCAATGGCGTGTTCTCCGCCACCTCACCCAGCACCGTAGCCGTAGAGCGAAGGCTCAAATCAGATTGCACTTCCGTCACCGCCAACTTCACGGGGCCATCCCCAAAAATCTGCAACACCAATGCACCATCAAACTTGATGTTTGACTGCATCAACGCCGCAGCCGCCGTGATTTCCCCCAACAACGATTGCACCGGTGCCGGGTAGGCACCGTGCTCGGTGTTTGACGCGCGCCGGCGCAAGATTTCTTGCCACGAATCTGTCAAACGAACCATAGCCCCGCGCACAGGCAAACCATCAAACAAAAACTTGTGCAGTTCAGACATGCACGCTCTCCAAAAAATAAGCCCCTCGCAGGGCGATCGCTAATCGAGTTTTTTAGTCCCGTGCGAAACCGTGTGGCATTGGCGACATAGTGCCGCGCACTGGCAAGCAAACCCTGCTTCTGCTCCTCGGTCAATTCGCGCACCGCTTTGGCGGGGCTGCCAATGATCATGCTGCCGTCTGCAAACTCCTTGCCCTCGGTCACCAGCGCACCCGCCCCCACCAGACAATGCTTCCCGATACGGGCACCGTTAAGGATGACGGCTCCGATTCCGATCAGGGAGCCATCCCCAATCGAACAGCCGTGGAGCATGACCTGGTGTCCGACCGTCACGTTCTCGCCAATCGTCAGCGGCTTGCCGACGTCAGCGTGCAAGACGCTGGCGTCCTGGATGTTGGTGCCCGCACCAATGCGTATGGTTTCTGTGTCGCCCCGCACCACCGCACCAAACCAAATGCTGGCGTTTTTGCCAATATCAACCGCACCCACCACCTCGGCGCTGTCAGCGATCCACACATCGGCATCCAGGCGAGGGGCTCTGCCATCAAGTTCATACAGGGCCAAAGCACTTCCCCTATCGGACAAAACTAGAATTGTAAGGATGGAACTTCGCGAACAGGCCCTGGCGGCCTTTATGTGCGCATGCGCCGGTACAAAAACACAAGCCACCTTGGCCTTGGGCACACGGGAGCCCACCGGGACGCTCGACTGCGCGCGCGTATTCCCACCACACACGGTGCCTGGCCGCCCGCAACTCCCGACCTTGGTGGAGCCCAAGGAGGTTCCCCGACGCTCGCCCTTTACCGCTGCCGGGCACGCTGCGCTGGTGCACTCCATTGCCCACATTGAATTCAATGCCATCGACTTGGCGCTGGACTGTGTCTGGCGGTTTGCCAACATGCCAGCGGCCTTTTACCGCGACTGGATCCGGGTGGCCACCGAAGAAGCGCAACATTTCATGCTGCTCGAAGCGCACTTGCGCAGCATGGGTTACCGCTACGGCGACTTTCCCGCCCACACGGGCTTGTGGACCATGTGTGCGAACACTGCACACGACGTCGTGGCTCGCATGGCATTGGTTCCCCGCACCTTGGAGGCACGCGGCTTGGACGCAACGCCCCTGATTCAAGCCAAATTAGACAAGGTTGGCACGCCCACAGCAATGGCCGCCCAGGAACTGTTGCACACCATACTGCGCGATGAAATCGGGCATGTGGCGATTGGCAACCACTGGTACCACTGGCTATGCCACCAACGGGAAATCGATCCAGCCGCGTTTTACGCGCAGGCTGCGACGCGCTACGCAGCCCCCCAACCCAAACCGCCCTTCAACTACGCCGCACGTCTGGCCGCCGGCTTCACCGAAGAAGAACTTGCGACGCTAGACCGCAACGCGGGCGTCGTGCGCTGAACACTTTGGCCGCTGGCCGCCACGCCTTTGCGTTCGCGCCATGCACGCAAAGAGCTAGCCGCGCGGATGGTGCTTCGCGTGCAAGGCGGCCAATCGGTCGCGCGCGATATGGGTGTAAATGGTGGTGGTCGAGATATCTGCATGCCCCAATAGCATCTGCACCGAACGCAAATCGGCCCCATGGTTCAACAAGTGGGTGGCAAACGCATGGCGCAAGGTGTGGGGTGACAGGGGCACATCAATCCCGGCCAGCGCCGCATAGCGTTTGACCAGCCCCCAGAACATGACGCGCGACATCGCACTGCCCGCTTTGGGGCCGCGCACGGTCACAAACACATCGGCACTTTGCCGGCCGGCCAACAGCTCGGCACGCGGGCCTGCCAAATAGCGCTCCAGCCACAAAGCGGCCACCTCCCCAAAGGGCACCAACCGTTCTTTGGACCCTTTGCCGGTGACCTTCAGCACGCCCTCATTCAAGCCCAGCTGGCCCATGCGCAAGCCCACCAGCTCACTCACCCGCAGACCGCTGGCGTACAGCAGCTCCAGCATGGCCTTGTCGCGAATGCCCAGTGTCTCTTGGGTATTGGGTGCACCCAGCAGCGCATCTACCTGCGCTTCACTCAAAGTCTTGGGCACCCGCATCGCTTGCCGTGCGGCTTGCAACTTCAGGGTGGGGTCGTGCGCGATATGGCCTTCCCGCAAGGCCCAGCGGTAGAACCGCTTAAACACCGTCAAGCGGCGGTTTGCCGATGTCGCTTTGGTCTGGGCGTGGCGGGCCGAAAAATAGGCCTGCAAGTCGTGCACTTGCACGCTGTACAACGCCCGGTCCGCCAAAAATGTGGCCAATAGGGCCAGGTCTCGCCGGTAGGCCTGCAATGTGTTGCGCGACAGCCCCTCTTCCAGCCACAAGGCATCTATGAATGCATCCACCGATGCCGTGTTGGCCTGCATGCTGGTGCGTCAGTCCAATCGGAGCTTGGCGGAATCCACCACTTTTTTGTAGACCTCGTACTCCGCTTTGATTTGTGCGGCGAATTGCTCGGGCGTGTTGCCCACGACCAGCGATCCGGTGTCTTCAATGCGTTTGCGCACAGCCGGGTCTTCGAGCACCTTGCGAACACCCGCGTTGACACGGTCCACCACCTCCTTGGGCAGGCCCTTGGGTCCGTAGATGCCATAAAACGCCATCCGGTTCACCGGCTCCAACCCCACCTCTTTGAAGGTAGGTACCTGGGGCAATTGCGCCAAGCGCTGCGGCCCGGCCACCACGATGGGCACCAAGCGGTTCGACTGGATAAAGGGGAGTGCCGAGGGCAAGTTGTCAAAGATCATGGGCACTTGCCCACCCACCGTGTCGTTCAGAGCGGGGCCCGCACCCCGGTAGGGGATGTGGGTGATGAAGGTGCCGGTCAAACTCTTGAACAACTCGGTCTGCATGTGCCCAATGCCTCCGGTCCCAGACGATGCGTACGAGTACTTGCCCGGATTCTTTCGGATTTCAGCCAGAAAACCTGCATAGTCCTTGGCCGGAAAACTGGGGTGCACCGCAATGACGTTGGGCGTTGCCGCCACATTGATGATGGCCGTGAAGTCCGTCAGCGGGTTGTACGGGTTTTTGGGATTGATGGCAGGGTTGGACGCCACGGTAGACACGGTGGCAATGCCCAGGGAATAGCCATCGGGCACCGATTTGGCGGTGTCATTGGCACCGACCACACCGCCCCCGCCCGCCTTGTTCTCCACCACCACGCTTTGGCCTAGCACCTTGCCCAAGGGGTCCGCAATGATGCGGGCCACAATGTCTGTAGTGCCACCCGGCGCAAAGGGCACCTGGAGCTTGATGACCTTGTTAGGGTAGCCCTGCGCCAAGGCCGTGCCGGCCATCCCCAAAAGACTGGACACCCATACGATTTTTCGAAGCATCGAACCGTTCTCCTCGCACTGTGACTGGGCGCACCACCGCGGCGCGCACCACCCAAACACCTTAACGTCCGAACTGTAAACCGTCCACATGGTTCACCCGAAGGCAGCTTGGTATCCTCAAGCCCGTGATTTACGCCCAACTGCTGTTTCCAGACTTCTCCCTCATTCTCATCGGCTACTTGGTGTGTCGCTACACCTCGCTGGACCGAACCGTGTGGGTCAAGGTAGAGGCGCTGGTGTACTACCTGCTGTTTCCCATGCTGTTGTTCCACTCCATCCTCAAAACCCCGCTGGACCTGGGCCGCACCTCGGGCCTGATGGCGGCGGGCTGGGTGAGTGGCATGGTCGGCATTGCACTGGCGTACAGCCTGGTCTATGTGCCGTTGCTTCGATCTCACATTCCCCGGCGGGAGCATGCGGCCAGCGCACAGGTGGCCTTCCGCTTCAACTCTTTCATCGGGCTGGCGCTGGCCGATCGGCTGGCAGGTCCAACGGGGCTGCAACTGATGGCGGTGCTGATTGGGGTGTGCGTGCCCTTGTTCAATGTAGCCGCCGTGTGGCCCATGGCCCGGCATGCCAGGCGCGGTGTGGCTGGAGAGCTGGTACGCAACCCACTGATCGTGGCGACGGTGGCGGGCATGCTTTGCAACCTGCTGGGCTTTCACATCCCGGTGTGGCTCGAACCGACCATCACCCGTATGGGCGCCGCAGCGTTGGCCATGGGGTTGATGGCCGCAGGAGCGGGCATGCAGTTTGGCGCACTCGCCAAGGCAAAGACGCTGGCCGTATCCGTACTGACCATACGGCACCTGGCAAGTCCGGTAATCGCCCTCTTGGTGTCACGCCTGTTCGGGCTGGACGCGACCCAGACTGCCATGCTGCTGGCGTTCTCCGCCCTGCCCACGGCGAGTAGTTGCTACGTGCTGGCCACCCGCATGGGCTACGACGGCGGCTTTGTCTCCGGGCTAGTCACCCTCTCTACCCTGCTTGGCACCTTGAGCCTGCCCTTTGCCCTGGGCGTGCTGCGCGCCCTCTGAGCCGGGTTTACTCGTACCAGCGCTGCAGCGCTTGGGCGTGCATCGCATGGCGGTAGCCCCCCTGGGGCAGCCAGCTCGCCGCACTACAGGCGGCACGGGCCAGAAAGTCCAACAAACTCACATGCCGACGCAGCACCCGCTGCTGGCGGTGCCCTATCAGGGGGTTAAAAATACCCAAGCGGCTAAACAGCTGGCGCGGGTTCTTCTTGATCCACAGCCATGACCCCATTTCGAGCGTGAGCGGCAAAAACACCTGATGTACAGGGTCTGCCAGCCGGGTGTGCACGTGGTCCCACAAGTCGCCATGGGTGAGGTACTGCAGGCTTTGGGGCTCAAACACATAGGGGTGGTGGGTATAGCACTGACGGTACATGCGCTGCAGCACATACACCTCGGCCAAATGCGCCATAGGCTGTCGGGTATGCGCATAAGGAAACCACAGGCGATCACGCACCCCAAAGCCCGAATGGCAATCGACCGACATGCTGAATGCGCGGTGCGTCAACTCGCGCTCCACCACCGAACACAAGGCAGCCGCTTCGGGCTGCATGGGCTCGCCCTCTGCACCGCGGTACCACGGCAGCCGTGCACTGAGGCGCTGCCCGCCCACCCAAGCGGGCACGGGCTCCACCGCATCGAGAGGCGCATTGCGCATCAGGTCGACTCCCGCAGGATTGGCGCGGGTGCCGCGCTGCATGCCGCCCGGATTGACCAGCGGCATGAACACCATGCGCATGGACTGCAACTGCTGGTGCAAGGTGTGGTCCCACGCCATGCGCATGACCAGGCTGTGGAGAAACTCCAACACCACTTCGGTGCCGATGCGCTCCAAGCCATGCACGCCGCCAAAAAAGCCAATGGCGGGCAGCTCCGGTGCCGGGTTGCCCATGGAAATCACGTAGACCGGCAGGTCGCCGCTGTCTTGTGCCACCACATGGGCTACTTGCACCTCCACCCGGTCACCCGCGAGCTGAAGAATGCGTTCGAGTTCCGCCAAAGCCGGCAAGGGGGAATGCTGCACACGTGTCTCCTGAAGGACGTGAGCTTACACAGGCATGTGACAGTTTCAAAGGGTGGGCAGGGTGGCACCGTGTTGCCATCAAACCGTCACACGCAAGACCTACATTCTTTTCACCGTACCGTCACTGGGAGCTGTCATGATCCTCAAACTGCTGGGCTTGCAACGACTATTGGATGAACTTTTTGACGACGAATGGCTAGCCCCCATTGCGTTGATCGAAGTATGAGATCGCGCCATTCAGGCATGCGCCGCAGCGCCAAAACATGGCTGGCCCTCACGCTGGCAATGTTGCAAGGCGCATCAGAACTTCTGGCGCTTCGCCGAACGCACCGCTGATTGCCGGGCGCTGCGCGCCTAGACTGAGCGCATGCGCACACGACAACTCGCCTGGCTGATTCCCGCCACTGTCCTGGCGGCTGTGGCTGCCGTGGCCTGGCAACTCAATCACCCGCCAGGCCTGCACACGGTGGATCGTCTTTTCTGGCCAACAACGGCTCCGCCCAACACGCCGGTCAAAGTCAGCTTTCTGGGGGTGGCGACCGTCTTGCTCGACGACGGAGAGACGGCCCTGTTGACCGACGGCTTTTTCTCGCGGCCTGACAAGATGACCGTCTTTCTCGGCAAAGTGGCCCCCGACGTGCAAGCCATCGCTCAAGGCTTGCAACGCGCGCACATCGCGCCAGCGGGCAGCCGCGAAGGCAGCACCCTGGCGGCCGTGATTCCGCTGCACTCCCACTACGACCACGCCATGGACGCACCGGAGGTGGCACGGCGCACCGGTGCGCTGTTGCTGGGCTCCAGCTCTACTCTGATGGTGGGCAAGGGCTGGGGCTTGGAGGCCCACCAGATGCAGTTGGCCCAACTGCGCCGGCCCTACCACTTCGGGCGCTTTACTGTGACGCTGTACCCCGCCCAGCACACGCCCACCGGTTTTACCGGTGGCGTTATTGACCAGCCGCTGGTGCCACCCGCGCGCGCCACCGCCTACCAGGAAGGGCAAAGCTACGCGATGCACATCACGCACGAGGGCCGCACACTGCTCATTACCAGCACCGCTGGTTTTGTGCCCAACGCGTTGCAGGGCGTCAAGGCCGACGTGGTGTTGCTGGGCATAGGCGCGCTGGGCCCGCGCAGTGAAGAGCACAAAGAGGCTTACTGGAATGAAACGGTGGCGATGGTGGGTGCCCGGCGCGTGACCCCCATCCACTGGGACGACTTCTGGATTCCCTCTACCCTGCCGATGCAGCCCCTACCGCCGCCGCTGGACGACTTCGAGTCCTCCATGGCGTTTTTGCAACGCCAAGGGGCTGCGCAAGGCGTGGACGTACGGATACCTGCCGCCTGGACCCCCATGGACGTGTGGGACGGCCTAAAGCGCTGACGCCGCGCGCGGTGGCTTACACCCAACCGGCCAGGGTGCGGGTCTGCACACCGGCCTCGCGGGCGCGGTCCAAAAACGCGCTGCCTACGGCCTCAAAACCCTGCACCGGACTCATGGCATCGGTAAGTAGCACCATATCGCGCACGCGGTCGGCTGACAGCTCTTGCATGAGGTCGGTCACCGATGCGGCCACGCAATGGCTGAGGGCCTCACCCGCAATGAGCAAGGGCGCGCCTGGCGCGGACAAGGCCTGCACCAGCGGCCGGTTGAGCAAAGTGCGGGCATCGTCAGCACGCGGCACCTCGGCCTGGAACGCGCTGTACTGCTCGGTCAGCGGGTTCTGGCCCTTGAGCACCTTGTGGCACATGCGCCCACTGCGTTGCTCCCAGACAGCGATAGCGTCGCTCAGTCCCCCATGGATGTTGTGGCCCCAGGTGCCCAGCACGCAATGCACCGGCCAGACGATGAGTTGGCGCTGGCCGCCCGCCTCCAGTGCGTGCAGGTAGGCCACTACCTCGCTGCTCAGCGCTTCATGGCGCGGACGATAGAGCCCCTGCTGCACCTGCGCCGCTGTAATCACGGTAAACGGGGCCACCCCGCCGCCATCGGCTTGCTGCCAAAAGGTGGTGCGCTCAATGCCCACGCTCGCGTGCGAATCCAGGGTGACAGTGATGTGGCGGATCTGGTCCACATGGCCGATCAGCCAGTCCGCCACGCGCTGCATGTCAGCATTCGCGCCGGGCACGGGCAAGGCAGCGCCCGCAATATCCAAAAAGTCGTTTTGCGGATCAATGATCAACAGGTCGTACACAGACATGGAAATACCTCAGTCAGGGTGAATGGCTTGCAAAGCCCACTGCACATGCTCTTGCACCAGTGGGTCGGGGTGTGCGACGCGGCGCTGCAAAGACTGCACGAGGGTGCCACGTTCGTCCCCGTCCAGATGCGCCGTACGCAGCGCATTGCCCATGGCCACGGCCACATTGCGCAGCCACCGCACATGGCCAATGCGGCGAATGGGGCTGCCTTCGGTGTGCCGCAAAAACGTGTCTTCCGTCCAGTCCAGCAGGGTGGCCAGCGCCTCGCCTGCCAGCCCCTCGCGGGCGTCAAAGTCGGGCAGGCTGCTGCGCTGGGCAAACTTGTTCCAGGGGCAGACCAACTGGCAGTCGTCACAGCCGTAGATGCGGTTGCCCATGAGCGGGCGCATCTCCAGCGGAATGGCGCCCGCATGTTCGATGGTGAGGTACGAGATGCAACGCCGCGCATCCAGCCGGTGCGGCCCAATGATGGCCTGTGTGGGGCAGGCGGCAATGCACGCGCTGCAACTGCCGCAATGGGCCTGGGTGGGGACGGTGGCAGGCAAGGCCACATCCACATAAATTTCACCGAGAAAAAACATCGACCCCGCCTCGCGGTTGAGCAATAAGGTGTGCTTGCCCCGCCAGCCCTGGCCGCTGCGCGCCGCCAATTCGGCCTCCAGCACCGGGGCGCTGTCGGTAAACACGCGGTAGCCCAATGGCCCCAAGTGCGCAGCGAGGCGGTCGGCCAGTTTTTGCAAGCGGCTGCGCAGCACCTTGTGGTAATCCCGCCCCCGCGCATAGAGCGACACCACACCTTCTTGGGGGCGCTGCAATCGCGCCAGCTCGGCGTCCGCCCAACCGTCTGGCGTGCCCCTGGGCAGGTAGTCCATGCGGGCGGTGACTACGCTTACTGTGCCCGGCACCAACTCGGCCGGGCGAGCACGTTTGAGGCCGTGCTGGGCCATATACGCCATCTCGCCGTGGAAACCGTGCGACAACCAGGCCAATAATCCGGCCTCTGCCGAAGACAAATCCACACCGGCCACGCCAATTTGGGAGAATCCAAGTTCCCGGGCCCAGCCCTGCATCCAGGCGACTACTTGGTCGCCATCGAATTGAGCCTTGATTTGAGTGCTGTTGATCGTCACCACTGCATTGTAGAAACCGCTACCACCGCCCCTGTGCTGGTGTGGGCCGATGAAGTCGCCACTGCCGCCTTTGCAGCGCGCTGGGCCGCACAGCCCGAACTGGCCAATGCCTATATTGCGCTGCACGGCGACTTGGGTGCCGGCAAAACCACCCTGGTACGCCACCTGTTGCATGCGTTGGGAGTGACAGGCCGTATCAAAAGCCCGACCTATGCCGTGGTCGAGCCCTACGAGCTGCCTACCCTTGCCATTTGGCATTTCGACTTCTACCGATTTAACGACCCATGCGAATGGGAAGAAGCGGGCTTTCGAGACATCTTCGCCAGCCCCGGCCTCAAGCTGGCCGAGTGGCCCGACAAAGCGGCCCCCATGCTGCCCGTGGCCGATGTGGCCCTCCACCTGCGCACGCTGGACGACGAGCGCCGCACGGTCACGCTGACACCCGGCACACCGCGTGGGCAGGCGCTGGTGCGCAGCGCCCTGGAGGCCCGCGCGTGAAGCGCCGTGCCGTGCTGCACGCAGGCAGCCTGGTGCTTACGCTGGGCGCGGCAGAGATTGCCCAGGGCGCGGCGATCATGACGGTGCGGGTCTGGCCCGCGCCTGAGTATTCACGGGTGACCATCGAGTCCGACACTGCCCTGATTGCCAAGCAACTATTTGTGCCCAGCCCGCCGCGATTGGCGCTGGACATTCAGGGCATTACCCTGAATGCGGCCCTCAAAGAACTGGTGGCCAAGGTCAAGGCGGATGACCCCAACATCGCAGGCATCCGGGTGGGCCAGTACGCGCCCGATGTGGTGCGCTTGGTGGTGGACCTCAAGCACGCCATTCGCCCCCAGGTATTCAGCCTGGCACCGGTGGCGGCGTACCAGCACCGCCTAGTACTAGACCTGTACCCGGTGGCCGAGGTGGACCCGCTGGAAGCGCTCATCGCAGAGCGCGCGGTGGAGAGCAAAGCCGCCCAGGCCGCCAAGGCAGCCGCCCAAGACCCCTTGGAAAAACTGATTGCACAACATGCCGCTGGCACGGGTGGGCAGGCGGCTTCGCCCGCTGTTGCGCTGCCTGCCCCTGCGGTGTCCAAAACGCCTGACGCCGCCGGCAAAGCAGGGCTTGGACGTGGCGATGCGCCCAACATACCCCAGCCCGCCAAACCGCCCAGCAACACGGGAGGCAGCACGGACCGCCTCATCATCATCGCGCTCGACCCCGGCCATGGCGGTGAAGACCCCGGCGCTATCGGCCCTGGCGGCACCCGAGAAAAGGACGTAGTGCTCAAGTTGGCGCACCTGCTGCGCGAGCGCATCAACGCCACGAGCGTCAATGGCAGCGCCATGCGCGCGTTTCTGACCCGGGATGCCGACTTCTTCGTACCCCTGGGCACCCGCGTTCAAAAGGCTCGCCGGGTCCAGGCGGACCTGTTTATCAGCATCCATGCCGACGCCTTCTTTACCCCGAACCCACAAGGGGCCAGCGTGTTTGCACTCAGCCAGGGCGGGGCATCTAGCAGTGCAGCGCGCTGGATGGCCGCCAAAGAAAACAAGGCCGACCTGATTGGCGGCCTGAACGTGAAAACCAAAGACGCCACGGTGCAGCGCGCGTTGCTGGACATGAGCACCACCGCCCAAATCAACGACAGCTTGCAACTGGGCAGCAAACTATTGGGTGAGATCAAGCGGGTCGGCAAACTGCACAAGCCCCGCGTAGAGCAGGCCTCGTTCGCAGTGCTCAAGGCCCCCGATATACCCAGCGTATTGGTAGAGGCCGCCTTCATCAGCAACCCCACCGAAGAGGCCAAACTCAATAGCGAGGAATACCAGCACCAACTCGCCGACGCGCTGATGCGCGGGATCGAAGCCTACTTCGCCAAAAACCCACCGCTGGCGCGGGTCAGGACCACCAGCTAGGCGGCGTCAACGCGAGCGCAGGGCCCCCACTAGCACCACCGTACCGGGCACCAAAATCAGGGCCCAAATAATCTTGTCCAGGTTCGCCTGCACCCACGGCACGCTGCCCAAAAAGTAGCCTGCAGTGCAAATGCCCAGCACCCACAGGGCCGCGCCTACCACGTTGAACAGGGTGAACTTGGCCCGGTCCATCTGGGCCACGCCGCCGACAAAGGGCACAAAGGTACGCAAAAAAGGCATAAACCTGGCAGCGATGATGGTGAAGCCACCGTAGGTTTCATAAAAGTTGTGGGCCTTGTCAAACGCGCTCTTGTTAAACCACCGGCTCTGCTCCCACCGAAAAACGCGGGGCCCGAAATAGCGCCCGACGCTGTAATTGCACTGATCGCCCAACACCGCAGCTGCCAGCAAGATACCCACCGCCAGCGGATAACTCAGCAAACCCGCACCGCACATGGCCCCCACTACAAACAAGAGCGAATCGCCCGGCAAAAATGGCATGACCACCACACCTGTTTCCACAAAAATCACGGCGAACAAAAGGGCGTATACCCACACGCCATAGGTCTGCACAAAGACCGCCAAATGTTTGTCAACGTGGAGGATGAAATCGAAGAGAGCGCTGATGATGTCCATGCGCCAATTATGGCGTTGCGCTGCCCGTCACTTCGTCGAAACGTTGGCGGTATTGCGCTATTTCGGTGCCCATCCAGCGGTCCCACCAGGTGAACCACAGGCCGTAGTTTCCTTTGGCCGTTTCGTGGTGCATGTGGTGGTGCGTGGTGGTGGTGAAGTGCCCCCACAGCCGATGGTGAGAAAACCCCGCTGGCATGGTTTCCACCGCCGCATGTCCGTGGGCGTTGCGCAGAACTTGGTGGGCGGTAAAGGCCAGCAGCACCCCCACATGCAAGGGTATGACCACCAGTGCCAAGGGCACGACCATGGCGTTGATCAGCGCCTCCAGCGGATGAAAGGCATAGGCAGCCCAGGGCGAAGGGTGGCGTGAGCGGTGGTGCACGCCATGCACCCGGCGAAACCACCAGCGCGTGTGCAGCAGGCGGTGCGTCACATAAAAGTACAGGTCATGCCACAGCAGCATGAGCACAAAGCTCAGCACCAACCAAGTCCACCCATAGGGTTGCACTTGCACGTACACCTCGGCCCGGCCCGTGACCACTGCGGCAACCACCGCCACGCCGACGGCAGCGAACACCAACAGGGTGCTGAGCGAATAAGTCATCTCTCTGCGAACATCGGCGGCAGTGGGCCATTGCCCAATCAAGCGGCGCGCCAGCCGCCGACGCAGCACCCCATGCAACAGCACCCCAATGAGGCTGGCGGCCGCGCCATAAAACAAGGCTTCTTGCACCACATTGCCCGTGAACACCCTTGCCAGCCAGCGCCACGCCTGGACGTCGCTCCACGGGGCGGTGTGCCAAACCTGCAAAAACTCCATACAGCCCTCCGTAGCGCCAAATGCCTGGGGCCACCATCCTAATGCCCCGGGGTGGAGCAGCCACCCCGGCGGCACCTAAAATGCCGTGGTGAACGCCCCTCTGCCCCCCGCCCCCCGCCGCCCCATACGCGAACTCCCCGACGAACTCATCAGCCAGATTGCGGCCGGTGAAGTGGTGGAACGCCCCGCCAGCGTGGTGCGCGAACTGGTGGACAACGCGCTCGATGCCGGAGCCACCCAAGTCACCCTGCGCCTGCTGGCCGGTGGGGTGCGCCTGATCAGCGTGGAGGATGACGGCCAGGGCATCTTGCGCGATGAGCTGCCCATCGCGTTCAAGCGCCACGCCACCAGCAAGATCGGCAACCTGCGCGACCTGGAAAGCGTGGCCACCATGGGCTTTCGGGGCGAGGCACTGGCGGCCATCAACTCCATTGCCGAATGCGCCATCCTCTCGCGCGCCACCGGCGTGAACGAGGCCTATTTGCTGGATGGCCGCACCGGCGAGCTGCGCCCGGTGGCGCGCAGCCAAGGCACGACGGTGGAAGTGAAAGAGCTGTTCTACAGCACCCCGGCGCGGCGCAAGTTTCTGAAAACAGATGCCACCGAGCTGGCGCACTGCATCGAGGCAGTCCGTCGCCACGCGCTGGCCCGCCCCGATGTGGGCTTTGCCATCTGGCACGAAGGCAAGCTGATCGAACAATGGCGCCGCTGCCTGGACACGCCGCTGGCACATACCCCCCAAGACACCGCGATGGGCGCGCTGGACCAGCGCTTGTCCGACGTGCTCGGCCCCGAGTTTTTGGCCCAGAGCGTTCGGGTGGATTGGCGCCGCACCCCCAGCAGCGATGCCAGCCAACCCGCCCTGCGGGTGTGGGGCCGCGCGGGCGTGCCCGACGCCGCCCGTTCGCGCGCGGACCAGCAGTTTTGCTACGTGAACGGCCGCTTTGTGCGCGACAAAGTGCTCACCCACGCCGCCCGCAGCGCCTATGAAGATGTGCTGCACGGCCACCGCCAGCCGGTCTATGCCCTCTACGTGGCCATGGACCCCACGCGGGTGGATGTGAACGTGCACCCCACCAAAATCGAAGTGCGCTTTCGCGACAGCCGCGAGGTGCACCAAGCGGTGCGCCACGCAGTAGAAGACACCCTGGCCGCACCCCGCGCAGCCAGCGCCACAGGCAGCGCTGAGGGTCAGCCCCAAGCGCCCCGCCTCTTCGCCGCTGCAGCCGACACCAGCGCACTGCCCCCGCCCGGTGACTACCCACCCCAGAGGCCTGTAGCCCCCTTGTACCGTGCGCAGCCCGCCATCCCACTTGACGCAGACGAAGGCCTGATTGGGCACCGCGTCAACGACATCAGCCTGCTCTGGCAACGCAACGCCCACCCAGAAAGCGGAATGGCGGAGCGTTTTGCGCAGGTCCAAGAGGAGCCTGCACTGCGGGCGGGGGACACGGCGCACAGCGCTGTGCCATCCCGCCTACCTTCCCCAAACGCCAACGACCCGGCTCGGCCCCCGAACCGTAACGGCAACGACAACGCTTGGCCCTTGGGCCGCGCCATCGCGCAACTGCAAGGCGTCTACATCCTGGCCGAGAACCAGCAAGGCTTGGTCATCGTGGACATGCACGCCGCCCACGAACGCATCGTCTACGAGCGGCTGAAAGCACAAATCAGCCTCACCGCACCCGATGGCAGCGTGCACCCGCTGGCCAGCCAACCCCTGCTGATCCCCGCCACCTTCGCCGCCACCCCCGATGAGGTGGCCACCGCCGAGGCCCATGGGGCCACACTCCACACGCTGGGCCTGGAGATCAGCCCCTTTTCGCCCAAAACCCTGGCGGTGCGCGCCGTGCCCACCACCTTGGCCCAAGGCGATGCGGTAGAGCTGGCGCGCAGCGTGCTGGCCGAGCTAGCCCAGCACGACGCCAGCACCGTCATCCAGCGCGCCCAAAACGAGGTGTTGGGCACCATGGCCTGCCACGGTGCCGTGCGCGCCAACCGCAAGCTGACGCTCGAAGAAATGAACGCCCTGCTGCGCGACATGGAAGCCACCGAGCGCAGCGACCAGTGCAACCACGGCCGCCCCACCTGGCGCCAGCTCACGCTCAAAGAGCTGGACGGGCTGTTTTTGCGGGGGCGCTAATGCCCACCGCGCTGCCCGGCCTGCACCCCGAGGCCCGCGCGGCCGAAGCGGCGCTATTCGCGCTGGCCGACGCCAGCAAGGCCCAAACAGCCGCACGCTACTTCCAAAGCGGCCCGGGGCAGTATGGCGAGGGCGACCAGTTCTTAGGGATTCGCGTGCCGGTCATCCGCGAAACGGCACGGCAGTTCAACACCCTCACGCTGGACCACTGCGCCGCCCTGCTGCAATCACCCTACAACGAGGTGCGCCTGCTGGCGCTCGACGTGATGGTGCGGCGCTTTGCCAAAGGCAAGTTGGATGTACAAACCGCTGTCTATGCATGCTTCATGCAGAACCGTGCGCGCGTCAACAACTGGAATCTGGTGGACAGCGCGGCACCGTACATCAGCGGCCCCTACTTGTTGCAGGGCGATCGGAGCATCCTGTGGGAACTGGCCCGCTCAAGCGTGCTGTGGGAGCGGCGCATTGCGGTGCTGAGCACTTTTGCGTTCATCCGCGCGGGCGACTTTGTCGACGCCCTCACGCTCTACGCCCAACTGCTAGCCGACCCGCACGACCTCATGCACAAAGCCTGCGGCTGGATGCTGCGCGAAGTGGGCAAGCGGGACGCCGCGCAACTGCGCACGTTCTTGCACACCCACTACGCCGCCCTGCCGCGCACCACGCTGCGCTATGCGATTGAGCGGTTTGACGCACCCCAACGGCAGGCGATGTTGCGGGGCGAATTCGAGAGGGTTTGACGCGAGAAAGCAGAAGTAGCTGGATCTCTCGCACCGGCGTGCCGCGTGCGTACATGGCCACGATCTTGTCGTCAAAGCCGGTGAAGCGGCGCTCAAACTTGGGGATGAGCACAGGCTCAAAGCTGCCTGAGCGATCACGGGGCACCTCGATGCGCAGGGGACCATCCTCGGTCAATACGGTCTTGGCTGAGGCGCCATTGCGGTGGTTCTTGGCATCAAGGGGCTTGTCTGCAATCGCGGCATAGCCCAGATGGTGGGTGAGTTCTGCGCCCAGGGCGCGCTCAATAAGTGCCTTCTTGAACGCCATAGAGGCGGAGTTCACCGGCTCCGCGCTCATGGGGCCGTTGACAAACTGGTCAATGAGTTCTTTGGGGATGCTGGGCAGCATCGGTGCTGCTTTGGGTTTGCATGTCTTGGTTGGCATTCATGCGCCTTGGTGACATGGTATGCCTCACACACAAAATTTCTGACAGGCTCGTTAGCGGGGCAAAGGGCATATGGGGAAAGAATAGGCACCAACCATCATTGCATGAATTTTTCTTGGAAACTATCATTTAATCTTTGACAAACGCAAATGCAGTGGTACATTAGTGTCACTGAAATGATTTTTTCAGAGAAATATTCACTAAACCTACGAGGAATTTATGGTCACAAAAAAACCAAAAGACGAACAGACGACTGACCAAAAGGAAATCATGTTCAATGATTTCTTTAATGCCGCATTAGGGACGATGCAATCCCTGGAAATTCACTACAAGGTAAAGGGTGTCGTAGAACAAATATTCGGTGCTCCAGTCATCGGGCCTGAGAACGAGGACGCGGCCAAAGCCCACCTGCGCGCCTCAAGTACGTGGGGTGAGTTATCTGCCCTATATGACTATGCTCTACATGGAGTTGTCAGTGACTTGGATGGACCGGACTCAGTTGTGATCAACGGCTCCGACGTCTTGAAACTTGCCAGCTCAGAAGAATATTGGCCTTCAAGCAACTGGGATGACATCATTGCCATGGGTGATGGGCGGTTCGCCCTTGATGATGGCCAAGACATCACGATTTACAAGCTGTCTCTGTTGGCAAATGTAGATCAACGCACCGTTCGGAATGCAATAAGCGCTGGGCAGCTAGTAGCCAACAAGAAGAACGTAGTGTTCGAAGGTGAGCAACTTTGCGTCGAAAACGCATCTGCACGACGCTGGCTCCATGGACGCAAGGGATTTAAGCCCACCATACATTTTGCCGACGCTGGAAATCTAAGTCTTGCCAAAGTGAACGTACCTACCGACTTCGCTGCCTTCCTGATTGCGCAACGCAAAAATATTGGCCTGGATCAGGATGGCGGAAAGCTTGCTGTCCTTCATAACTGTGTGGACGAAAGGTCGCTTTCGCAACTTGAAGCGGGGATATTTTCCTTGCCATTGGATGCCGTACTCCCTTTAGCCGACTTCTATCAAGTCGGTCGAAAGGAACTGCTGGAGTGCGTAATGCGAGTGTTTTTCTCAAATGAACTGACGATGCTTTCGTCATCATCTAGCGAAAGCATGAGAGGTGCCAAATGAAATCTGATCAGCGCCTCACCGCACATGCGCAGAAGCGCAAGCAACAACGTGGCATCGACACGATGAAGCTTGAACTAATCAAATATTTTGGCACCGACCATTACCAGAAGGGAGGATGCAGTTTGACCTATATAGATGGAAAAACCATCAAGCAGCTTCGTGCCGCAATCGACAATTTGGAAAGGGTCGCAACGATAAAGACTGAATCGCCCCGGGTTTTGAGGAGGCTCCAACCTTTGAGAAGATGGATCCATGAGAAAGTCAACAAAGTTTTCCCCGGAAGTCCGCGAACGTGCTGTTCGCATGGTGCATGAGCATCGAGGTGAGTACACATCGTTGTG
>JARXAM010000011.1 GCA_029865845.1 Rhodoferax sp.
GCGACCCACTGTGCGCCGTGGCAGGCTGGCTCAAGCTCCCCTTCTGGCCCTGCCTGGCCTACATGGCTGTTGGCAAATTGATGCGCTACGTGGTGATGACGGCAGCGTTGACAGGGCTGGCTCGTTACTGGTGAGTTTGTAGAGACACGGGGCTTGGCAAGTGGGCGCCTGAATTCCGCGATGAAGCTCTGGTAACCAGGGGTACATATTCCTTGTATTGGTTCAGACAAGCATTGCTTTGCGCTGAACAGTGACGGCCCCCAGGGCTGATGAGACGGGGCCCCATGCTTCAAAACCAAGCCAACCCGCAACGGAAGTTGCGCAAACTTGCTACGAAATAAATAGCTAGCTGCGCAACACCGATGCGGGCTAGAGTCCCATTTTATTTAAAAACTCGACTCAGGAGCTGAACAAGAAGTTCATGACGTCGCCGTCCTTGACCACGTAGTCCTTGCCTTCAGCGCGCATCTTGCCCGCATCTTTGGCGCCCTGCTCGCCCTTGAAGGCGATGAAGTCGTCAAACGCGATGGTCTGGGCACGGATGTAACCCTTCTCGAAATCGGTGTGAATCACGCCCGCAGCTTGGGGGCCGGTATCGCCCACATGGATGGTCCAAGCACGCACTTCCTTCACACCCGCGGTGAAATAGGTTTGCAGACCCAACAAGCTGTAAGCGGAGCGAATCAAGCGGTTCAGACCTGGCTCGGACTGACCCAGTTCTTTCAAGAACTCCAGACGGTCCGCATCGTCCATTTCGGAGAGTTCAGCTTCCATCTTGGCGCAAATGGCCACCACGGGTGCCCCTTGGGCCTTGGCAAAAGCGGTCAATCGGTCCAGCAGCGGGTTGTTCTCAAAGCCATCTTCCGACACGTTGGCCACAAACATCGCAGGCTTGGCCGTGATCAAGAAAAACTGCTTCAACAACGGCTGCTCTTCTTTGCTGAACTCAATCGTGCGCACCGGCTTGGCTTCGTTCAAGGCCGTCTGGCAACGCTCCAGGATAGACACCAGTTTGACGGACTCTTTGTCGCCGGAGCGCGCCAGCTTGGTCACACGGTGCAAAGCTTTTTCGACAGCACCCAAGTCCGCCAGGCACAGCTCAGTCTGGATAACTTCGATGTCTGCAATCGGGTCCACCTTGCCCGCCACGTGAATGACGTTGTCGTCTTCGAAGCAACGGACCACATTGATGGTGGCGTCTGTTTCACGGATGTGCGCCAGAAACTTGTTGCCTAAGCCTTCACCCGTGCTGGCGCCTGCTACCAGGCCCGCAATGTCCACAAACTCCACGATGGCAGGAACAATGCGCTCGGGGGTGATGATGTCCGCCAATTGTTGCAGGCGCGGATCAGGCACTTCCACCACGCCCACATTGGGCTCAATGGTGCAAAACGGGTAATTTTCTGCAGCAATGCCCGCCTTGGTCAAGGCGTTAAAAAGCGTACTTTTGCCCACGTTGGGCAGGCCGACGATGCCGCACTTCAAACTCATATCAAACCTCTAAAAACAGGGGCCCAAGTGTATGCCATGGCTCCTACCCCATGGCCCCGGGGTTCGAGGGCGCATGGCACGCTCCTACAATGGGTCCCATGGTCTCAAGTTTTGACATTTGTATTCGCGGAGCCGGGATCGTGGGGCGCACCTTGGCACTGCACCTTGCGGCCCATCGCCTCCGCGTCGCACTGGTCGCCTCTGAAGCGGGGGACACCCGCATCGCCGCCAGCCCCGACGTACGGGCCTATGCACTCAATCACCAGTCGCGTGCATTACTCGACGGCGTGCGGTGTTGGCCGGATGGCCACGATGCAACCCCGGTATTGCATATGGCAGTCACCTCAGACGACGGGGCCCAGGTGCACTTCGATGCCCACGCCCTCGGGGTCGAGGCACTGAATTGGATTGTGGATGTGCCGGTGCTGGAACAACAGCTAGCCCAGGCAGTGCAGTTTCAACCCCTGATCACGACCGTGCAAACGCCGCAACCCGCCGCGCTGACAGTAGTATGCGAAGGCCGCTTCAGCCGCACACGGGACGACCTGCATGTCGACATGGACCTGGTGCGCTACCGCCACCACGCCATTGCCGCGCGGGTGCACGCAGAAACACCCCATATGCAAGTCGCACGGCAATGGTTTCACCAGGACGGCATTGTTGCCCTACTACCCCTGGGGGGAGCGCGCGGACAGGGTTATGCGCTGGTATGGTCAACATCCGCAGAGCGTGCCAGCGACCTCGCGCTCGCCAGTGAAGACGATTTTTGTGATGCCCTTGCGTCAGTTACCCACCCCACTGTGGGTACCCTGCGCTTGAGCGGAGCCCGCGCGCGCTGGCCCTTACAACACGGCGTGGCCCGGCATTGGAGCGGCGTTTTCCGTGCTGATCGCGGCCAAGGCGCTTGGGTGCTGGCGGGCGATGCCGCCCACCAAGTACATCCCTTGGCAGGGCAAGGCCTGAACCTGGGCTTGGGTGACGTGGCCGAATTGGTACGTCAGCTCACGCATCGGGACTACTGGCGTCCGGTGAACGACATGCGACTGTTGCGACGCTACGAACGCGCGCGCAAAACCGAGTTCGCATGGATTGGCGGCTCTGGGGATGCCTTGCAATTGTTGTTTTCCCACCCCGGTGCGCCTGTCCAAGCCGCCCGATCGTGGGGGATGCGCGGCTTTGATCGCACCGCCCCCCTCAAGTCTTGGGTGGCCCGCCAGGCCATGGGGCAGTAGCCCTGCATCTACCTTCACTTCACTATCGCAAATCTCTCCACTATGCAACTCACACGCACGAGTTTCACGCTCTTGGGCTTAACCCTGGCGATGCTTGCCGCCTCGGTCGGTGCGCAGGAATCCGCTATCCGCCAGACCTTGGGCAAGCGCATGCCCCAACTCAAGCCCATCGACGAGGTACGACCTACCGCCATACCCGGACTCTACGAAGTGCGGGTCAATGGTGCCGACATTTACTACACCGACGCCAAAGGCAACCACCTCATTCAAGGCAGCCTGTATGAAACCCAGGGCCTGAGAAACCTAACCGAAGAACGGGTGCAAAAGCTCACCGCCATCAAGTTTGATGCCTTGTCATTGAAAGACGCGCTCACCATCGTGCGCGGCAACGGCGCACGCAAAATGGCCGTTTTTCAAGATCCCAACTGCGGCTATTGCAAGCGGTTTGAACGCGACCTGCAAAAGGTGGACAACGTCACGGTCTACCTGTTTCTCTACCCCATCTTGGGGCAGGATTCCACGGATAAAGCCAAAGCGATTTGGTGCAGCAAAGACAAAACCCTAGCGTGGCAAGACTGGATGCTGCGCGACGTTCCGGCAGCGCCTGCGGCGGCCATGTGCGACACGTCTGCTTTGGCACGGAATACCGAGTTCGGCAAAACCTATCGCATTCAAGGCACGCCCGCGCTGATCTTCGAGAATGGAAGCCGGGTTCCTGGTGCGATCGACGCGCAGCAAGTGGAAAAGCACCTCAAGAACGCCAAGGGCTAATTCCCCATTCTGCGCCCCCCCCAGCACCACACTTGCAACCATGACAAGCTCCGCTGCCCCTGCTGTTTTGACAACCAGCGACTCCTTTGCCGTGCACTACCGGGTCGAGGTACACAGCCTAAAGGCCCACTTGTTCAAGGTCACCATGACGGTACTTACGCCTGCGGCCTGCCAGGTGCTTCGGCTCCCGGCGTGGATCCCGGGAAGCTACTTGATAAGGGAGTTTTCCAAGCATCTTCAACAATTGAAGGCGCAGCAAGGTGGTGTGTGCGTCCCAGTGCAACAACTCGACAAGGCAAGCTGGCAAGTGGAGTGCCAACCGGACGTCGCCTTGGTCGTGGACTACCTGGTGTATGTGCAGGACGCCTCGGTGCGAACGGCCTGGCTCAACACCGAGCGTGGCTTCTTCAATGGCACCAGTCTGTGCCTGCAAGCACCGCAGGCAGCGGCCATGCCCCACGCGCTGGAATTGATGCCTGTCCAAGGTGTGCAGGGATGGCAAGTCGCCACCGGACTGGAACCGGTGCACACCGATGCCTCGGGCTTTGGCTTGTACCAAGCCTGCGACTACGACACCCTGGTGGATTGCCCGGTGGAGATGGGCGCATTCTGGAGCGCACGCTTTGAGGTGTTTGGCATTCCACACCGGTTGGTCGTGGCAGGCGCACCACCTAGCTTTGACGGAGCGCAGCTACTGGCCGATACCCGGGCACTCTGCGAGGCCGAGCTGCGGTTTTGGCACGACCTAGAGCCCGCACACGGCCCCGATGAGCACACACCCGCGCCCAACAACAAGCAGCGCAGCCCTGTACCATTTGGCCACTACGTGTTCATGCTCGCTGCCGTGCACGATGGCTATGGCGGCTTGGAACACAAGAACTCCACCGCGCTCATTGCAAGCCGCAAGGATTTGCCACGCAAACCCCGCACCACGCTGGCGTCCTCCGCAACCCACACCCAACCCGAGGGCTACACCACCCTACTGGGCTTGATCAGCCACGAGTACTTTCACACCTGGAACGTCAAACGCCTGCGCCCCGCAGAGTTGGCGCAGGTGGACTACAGCCGCGAAAACTACACGCAGTTGCTCTGGTTTTTTGAAGGCTTCACCAGCTACTACGATGACCTGTTCTTGCGGCGCGCACAGCGCATTGACAACGCCACGTACTTGAAGCTGATCGCCAAAACCATCAACCAAGTGCGCCAGACACCGGGGCGGCATGTGCAAACCGTGGCGCAAAGCAGCTTTGATGCTTGGGTCAAGTACTACCGCCAAGACGAAAACACGGCCAATGCCACCGTGAGCTACTACACCAAAGGCGCGTTGGTGGCGCTGTGCCTGGACCTCACCCTGCGTGCGGAAGGCAGAACCACCCTGGACGCGGTGATGCGCGGCCTATGGAGCCGCTGCGCCGCAGGCCCCATGGCCGAGGCCGACCTGCTGGCCGTCTTGGAGACACTAGGCCGGCGATCCTTCCATAACGAGTTGCAGCAGTGGGTACACAGCACCCAAGAACTGCCGGTGCTGGAGCTGTTGGAAAAGCATGGTGTCAAGGTATCGCTCGAACCAGAGAGCACCGCCCTTCAACTGGGCCTGCGGGTCAAGGAAACGGGCGGCGTATTCGTGCAGCAAGTCCTGCGTGACAGCGTTGCAGAACATGCGGGCTTTGCCGCAGGCGACGAGTGGCTGGCCATCCAAACCGACGAAGGCGCCTGGAGGCTCCACACCCTGGACGACCTGTTGCTCTACACCGCACAAACCAACACAGTCACCGCGCTGATCGCACGGGACAAACGCGTGCAACAGCTCGAACTCGCCCTGCCCACCGCCACCTCCACCGTTCGACTGGCAGTGGGCGACCTTGACGCAGTCAATCAATGGCTGGATTCCCATCCGCCCGAAAAACCATGACATACCACCACATTCTGACCCGCATCGAAGCGGACAAAGTGGGCGTTCTGACCTTGCACCGCCCCCAGCAACTGAACGCGCTGAACGACGCCCTCATGGACGAACTCGGGCACGCGCTCAAAGCGTGGGATGCCGACCCCGCCATCGGCTGCATGGTGATCACCGGAAGCGAAAAAGCGTTTGCCGCCGGGGCAGACATCACGGCCATGGCGCAGTACAGCTTTGCAGATGCCTACCGGGGTGACTTCATTACGCGCAACTGGGAGACGATCCGCACTGTGCGCAAACCCGTGATCGCGGCAGTCAGCGGCTTTGCGCTGGGTGGTGGGTGTGAGCTGGCCATGATGTGTGACTTCATCATCGCTGCCGACAACGCGCGGTTTGGTCAGCCCGAAATCAAACTGGGCACCCTCCCCGGTGCAGGCGGGACGCAGCGCTTGCCCCGTGCGGTGGGCAAATCCAAGGCCATGGATATGGTGCTGACCGGCCGCATGATGGACGCTGCCGAGGCCGAGCGCGCAGGGTTGGTGAGTCGCGTCGTTCCCCTTGAAAAATTACAGGACGAAGCCTTGGGCACAGCCCTGAGCATCTGCAGCTATTCGCAGGTCGCCACGATGGCGGCCAAGGAGGCGGTGAATCGGTCGTTTGAAGGCACTTTGTCGGACGGTGTAGCGTTTGAACGCCGTTTGTTCCACGCACTCTTTGCCACAGCAGACCAAAAAGAAGGGATGGAGGCATTCATCCAAAAACGCGCCGCCAACTTTACGAATCGATAAATTTTTGGTCTACAATGCCGGTCTTCGGTCGTATAGCTCAGTTGGTTAGAGCGCAGCATTCATAATGCTGATGTCGGTGGTTCAAGTCCACCTACGACCACCAA
>JARXAM010000062.1 GCA_029865845.1 Rhodoferax sp.
GCGCAGTTCGCGGTGCACCGCGTGCGCTTGCTTGCCTTTGCCGCGCCAGGCCATCAGCACCACGCTGGCACCCAGCGCAATCAGCAGTGGCATGGAGTCCCCAATGGGCGATCCGTTGGCCACGTTGCCGCCCAGCGTGCCAGCGTTGCGCACCGGCAGGCCCGCAAAGCGGCTGGCAAAGGTAGCGAGTTGCGGCCGGTCCGCCACCAGGGCCGCAAACGCATCGGTCAGGGTCACGGCCGCGCCAATGGCGGTGTGGTGCGGGTAGTGCTCCACCCGGCGCAGTTCGGCCACTGCGGTCACGTCCAGCACACGCGCGAAGTGCTTGTGCATTTTGGTGACCCACAGCCCCACGTCCGTGCAGCCCGCGACGATTTGTGCCTCGGGGTATTGCGCGCGTGCGGCCAGCAGCGCGGGCAGGGTGGTGGGGGCCAGGTACGCAGCATCGTGGGGCGCGGCCGGAGTGTGCTGCGCGAGTTGCGCCAGCGCGCGAAGGGTTGCGTCTTCGCGCAGGTCCACCGCAGGCTGGCCCAGCATGGTCTGGGCGGCATCCAGAATTGGGCGGTAGCCGGTGCAGCGGCACAGGTTTCCGCTCAGGGCATGCAGCGCGTCATCGCGCGTGATGGGGGCACCGGCGTGGGCGTGGTGGCGGTACAGGTCAAACAGGCTCATCACAAAGCCGGGGGTGCAAAAGCCGCATTGCGAGCCGTGGCACTGCACCATGGCCTCTTGGGCGGGGTGCAAGCGGCCATCGTCGGCGGCAATGTCTTCCACCGTCCACAAGGCCTTGCCCTGCAGGCTGTGGGCCATTTTGATGCAGCTATTCACTGCCTTGGTCTGCAGCTCGCCGTTCACAGACTCGCCCACCACCACGGTGCAGGCTCCGCAATCGCCTTCGTTGCAGCCCTCTTTGGTGCCGGTGCAGTGCAGGTCTTCGCGCAGCACCTCCAGCAGGGTGCGGGTGGGTGGGACGTTGTGCAGCGTGACGATGTCGCCACGGCGCACAAACTGGATGGGACGGTGGGGGGGCGTAGTGCTCATGGCGTGTTTCCTCGTGCGGGAGGGTAATCCGGGTGTTGCAGCGTGTGCATACGCATTAGCATATGGGTCCAATTGAACGCTGTGTATGAGAGACCAATCCCTTTTCGACAAGATAGACCTTCATTTGATCAGGGTCCTTCATACCGTGTTAACTGAGCGCAGTGTTTCCAAAGCCGCCATCCGCTTGGGCATGCACCAACCGGCGGTGAGCGCATCGCTCAAACGCCTGCGGGACTTTGCTGGCGACCCCTTGTTGGTGCGTTCGGGCTCCGGCATGGTGCCCACCGAAACCGCGCTGCGCATGCTCGAGCCCAGTGCCAGCATTTTGCGTGCCGCCGAAATGCTGTTCTCTGACGCACGTGGTTTTGAGCCAGAGACCGCGCGCACCACCTTCCGCCTGGCGGCGAGCGACTACCTAGACCCTTTGTTTTTGCCGCGCCTGGTGGCCCAGATCAAAGAAAAAGCGCCATTTGCCCAGATAGACATCTATCCATTGACGGGCACCTCTGACTACCGCACACAACTGGCCCAAGGGGATATCGATGTGGTGATCGGTAACTGGCCGCAGCCCCCGGACGACTTGCACCTGGGGCGGCTGTTTGGCGACGACGTGGTGTGCTTGGTTTCCAACAAGCACCCGGCCGTGCGGCGCGGGTGGGACCAGACCCAGTGGCTCCAAGCCGAACACATTGCGCCCGGTGCCATGCACCCCGGTGCCAAGGGCGTGATCGACGACCACCTTGGCAGCCTGGGCTTGCAGCGGCACATCGTGGCCCGCTGCCCGCATTTCAGCCTGATACCGGGCATGGTGGCATCAACCTTGCTGGTGTTGACCACTGGCCGCCAGTACTGTGCCCGCTTTGTGGACACCCTGCCGGTGACCGTGTTGCCTTGTCCTGTGGAGTTTCCCCGCATGATGTACTACCAGCTCTGGCATGCCCGCACCCACACCAGCGCGTCGTGCAAATGGCTGCGTGAACGCATCAAGTCAGTTGCCGCCGAGCTGCGCAAAGAATAAATCGAGACCACCGCCTGTATGGATTCCACCGCTCCCCCCATCGTCGCACCGCGCCTTCAGCTCACGGGCGTCACCAAGGCCTACCCCGGCGTGATTGCCAACAGCGATGTGTCGCTCACGGTGCTGCCCGGCCAGACCCACGCCGTGCTGGGCGAAAACGGTGCTGGCAAATCCACCTTGATGAAGATCATCTACGGCTCGGTCAAGCCCGATGCCGGTCAGGTGTTGTTTAACGGCAAGCCGGTCCACATTCGCAACCCCAAAGAGGCGCGGGCCCTGGGCATCAGCATGGTGTTTCAGCACTTCAACCTGTTTGACACCATCACCGTAGCCGAAAACGTGTGGCTGGGGCTGGACAAGGCGCAAAGCCTGGCACAGGTCACTGCCAGCATCACCGCCAAAGCGGCCGAGTACGGCCTGGACATTGACCCCAGCCGCCCGGTGCACACCCTGAGCGTGGGCGAGATGCAGCGGGTCGAAATCATCCGTGCATTGCTGACCCAACCGCAGCTGCTGATCCTGGACGAGCCTACCTCGGTGCTCACCCCCCAGGCGGTGGAAAAACTATTTGTGGTGCTCAAAAAACTGGCCTCTGAGGGCTGCAGCATTTTGTATATCTCGCACAAGCTCCATGAAATTCGCGCGTTGTGCAATGCCTGCACGGTGCTGCGCGGCGGCAAGGTCACGGGGGTGTGCAACCCCGCCGAAGAGTCCAACGCGTCCTTGTCGCGCCTGATGATTGGTGCCGAGCCGCCGCAACTGGAGCACCGCCCCCAGCAGGCGGGCTTGCCGGTGCTTACGGTCAAGCACCTGAGCCTTGCGCGAGAAGACCAGTTTGGCGTGGACCTTAACGACATCGGCCTGACGGTGCACGCTGGGGAAGTCGTGGGCATTGCTGGCGTATCGGGCAACGGCCAAAAAGAATTGCTCTACGCCCTGTCGGGCGAAGATACACGCGCACCCAAGGGCAGCATCATCATGGGCCGCTCCGATGTGTCTGCCATGCACCCCGGTGGGCGGCGCACCTTGGGCTTGCACTTTGTGCCCGAGGAGCGACTCGGGCGTGGTGCCGTGCCCACGCTCAGTCTGGCGCACAACATGTTGCTGACTCGGACCGAGTCCATTTCTGCGCCCCAGTTTGCCGGTGGCTGGATTCGGGTGGGCGAGCTTCAGGCGCACGCCGCGCGCATCATCAAGGCCTTCAACGTCAAAGCCCACGGCGAGAGTGCTGCGGCACGTTCTCTGTCGGGGGGCAATTTGCAGAAGTTCATCGTGGGCCGCGAGATAGACGCAGCGCCCAAGCTGTTCATCGTCTCGCAACCGACCTGGGGCGTCGATGTGGGGGCTGCCGCCCAAATTCGCGCGGAAATCCTGGCCCTGCGGGACGCCGGGTGCGCCGTGCTGGTGGTGAGCGAAGAATTGGACGAGTTGTTTGAGTTAAGCGACCGGCTGCATGTGATCGCGCGTGGGCGCTTGTCGCCATCGGTGCCGCTGGCCGAGGCCACGGTAGAACAAATAGGGGAATGGATGAGTGGGTTGTGGGAAGGTGCCGGCATGGCCGCAGCGGTGGAGGTGGCCCATGGCTAATGCCCGTTTGAAACTCGAAGCCCGGCCCCAGCCCTCCAAGGCCTGGGGCTACGGCTCGCCAGTGCTTGCACTCTTGGTGACAGTGGTGATCGGCCTGGTGTTATTCATGGCGCTGGGCAAAGACCCGGTGCGGGGCCTGCTGGTGTTTTTTTGGGAACCCCTCAAGAGCGGCTATGCCTTGGGCGAACTCGTGGTCAAGGCCACCCCCCTGTTGGTGATTGCGCTGGGCTTGGCCGTGTGCTTTCGCTCGAACGTGTGGAACATTGGGGCCGAGGGGCAATACATCATTGGCGCGGTGGCGGCCAGCGGTGTGGCCTTGCTGGCCGAGAAAACCACCGGCGGCTGGATCGTGGTGCCGGTGGTGCTGGCGGGTATTGCGGGCGGCATGGTGTGGGCTGGCCTGACGGCTTTTTTGCGCGACAAGTTCAACGCCAACGAAATTCTGGTCAGCCTCATGCTGGTGTACGTGGCGGTGCAGGTGCTGGGCTACCTGGTGTATGGCCCCTGGAAAGACCCCTTGGGTTACAACTTTCCGCAAACCAAGACCTTTGAGGCAGCCACCCGCATCCCCCGCCTGTTTGACGGGTCGCGCGTGAGCATCGGGGTGGTGTTGGCATTGCTGGGGGTGGTCGGGGTGTGGATCTTTTTGTTCCGCACCCGCGCAGGCTTTGCGCAGCAGGTCGGGGGGCTGGCACCTGCGGCTTCCCGTTATGCGGGGTTTTCGTCGCGCAAAGCGCTGTGGACGGCCTTGCTCGTGTCCGGCGGCATGGCGGGTCTGGCTGGGGCGCTGGAGGTGGCAGGCCCCATTGGGCAGCTCACGCCCTATGTGCCCGCTGGCTATGGTTTTGCTGCCATCATCGTGGCCTATGTGGGGCGCTTGCACCCGGTGGGCATGGTGTTTTCGGCCTTGTTGATGAGCATGTTCTACATCGGGGGCGAGTTGGCCCAGTCCCGCCTGGGGCTGCCCAAGTCGCTCACCGGCGTGTTCCAGGGCTTGTTGTTGTTCAGCCTGTTGGCTTGCGACACCTTGGTGAATTACCGCTTGAAATGGGTCTCCTCCCCAGGAGCTAAAAAATAATGGACGCCTACGCACTGCTGATCGCAGCGACCTTGAATGCCGGCACCGTGCTGGCCATCGCCTCGCTGGGCTTGTTGATCAATGAAAAAGCCGGCATCGTCAATCTGGGTGCCGAGGGCATGATGCTGTGTGCCGCCATTGCAGGGTTTGCCGCCGTGGTGCACACCGGTAGCGATGTGGCGGGCTTTATGGCGGGCATTGCGGCTGGAGCGGTAATGGCCGCCATTTTTGGGGTCTTGGTCATTTGGCTCAACACCAACCAGTACGCCACTGGCTTGGCCTTGAGCTTGTTTGGTGCGGGGTTTTCTGCTTTTGCAGGGGTGTCTTACGTGCAAGAAAAAATGCCCGAACGCCCAAGCTTTGCGATTCCCGGTCTGGCGGATATTCCCTTCGTGGGCCCGGCATTGTTCAAACACCACCCCATGGTGTACCTCACGGTGTTGTTTGCGGTGGGCTTGGTGTGGTTTTTGTATCGCACCCGTGCCGGGCTGATATTGCGCAGTGTGGGCGAGAGCCCCGAGTCTGCCCACGCGCTGGGCTACCCGGTGCGGGGCATTCGGCTTGCTGCCGTGGTGTGTGGCGGCGCCCTGTGTGGCTTGGCGGGTGCCTACATTTCCGTGGTGTATACCCCGCTGTGGGTGGAGGGCATGGTGGCCGGTAAAGGTTGGATCGCGCTGGCTCTGACCACCTTTGCCACCTGGCGCCCGGCACGGGTTTTGCTCGGTGCTTACCTGTTTGGTGGGGTCACCATGCTCCAATTTCATTTGCAAGGCATTGGCGTGGATGTTCCCAGCCAATTCCTGACCATGCTGCCTTACGTGGCAACGATCGTGGTCTTGGCCCTGATTTCGCGCAACCCGCGCTGGATACGGATTAATATGCCTGCCTCCATCGGCAAACCGTTTTATCCGTGCGCGTGATGCGTGATGGTTTGGTTTCCCACTCGTGTTTTTTTAAAAGGAAGTGACATGACAGATTTGCAAAAACGCTCCCTGCTCAAGGTAGCGGCCCTGACGGCGGTGGCCGCCGCAGCGCTGGTTGGTTGTGGCAAGAAGGAAGAGCCCGCTCCTGCTCCTGCGCCGGTAGCAGCGGCCCCCGCCAAGCCCGAGCCTTTGAAGATTGCGTTTGCCTATGTGGGCCCCGTGGGCGACGGCGGCTGGACCTTTGCGCACGACAACGGTCGCAAAGCCCTCGAAAAAGAGTTCGGCGACAAGATCGTCACCTCGTTCGTGGAAAACGTGCCTGAGTCAGCGGACGCCGAGCGCGTGATCCGCGAAATGGCCAGCAGCGGCAACAAGCTGATTTTTGGCACCACCTTCGGCTACATGGAGCCCATGCTCAAAGTGGCACCCGACTTCAAGGACGTGAAGTTCGAACATGCCACCGGCTACAAGCAAGCCGACAACCTGCGCACCTACGACAGCCGTACCTACGAAGGCGCGTACATGGCGGGCGTGATTGCTGGCAAGATGACCAAGTCCAACACGCTGGGCGTGGTGGCCTCGATCCCAATTCCTGAGGTGATCCGCAACATCAACAGCTTCACCCTGGGCGCGCAAAGCAGCAACCCCAAGGTCAAGACCAAAGTGGTGTGGGTGAATGGCTGGTTCGACCCACCCAAGGAAACCGAAGCCGCTACGTCCCTGATCAACGGTGGCGCGGACGTTTTGTTCCAAAACACCGACTCGCCTGCGGTCTTGAAGACTGCGGAAGCCAAGGGCAAGCGCGCCTTTGGTTGGGACTCTGACATGACCTCCTACGGCCCCAAGGCCCACTTGGCTTCTGCAGTGATCAACTGGGGCCCTTACTACATCAAGGCGACCAAGGACGCACTGGAAGGCACTTGGACGGGTAACAGCGCCGTGTGGTGGGGTGTGAAAGAAGGCGCGATTGATATCGTCTCCGTGGCGGAAGACGTGCCTGCTGACACCAAAGCCAAGGTGGAAGAAATCAAGAAGGGCCTGGCTGAAGGCACCTTCTCTATCTGGAAAGGTCCTTTGAAGGACAACACCGGCAAGGATGTCTTGAAAGACGGCGAAACCGCTGACGACAAGTTCCTCTCCGGCGTGAACTTCTACGTCAAGGGCGTGGAAGGCAAGGTTCCCGGCGCCAAGTAATGGTGACCCGGTAAGTCAAAGGGCCGCCTTGTGCGGCCCTTTTTTGTTCTTGTGCCGTTGGCACCCGACCTGAGACTGGAAAGCACACCGTTGAAAGAATATTCCCTCTGGCATCCCGTGATGGCCGGTCGCAGCCTGACGGATGTACCCATCGCAGTCACCCTGCTGGAGCACGAACTCGTGCTCTGGCGCGATGCCTCGGGCCAGGCACATGCGTGGGCGGACCAGTGCCCGCACCGCGGAGCCAAGCTTTCGCTGGGGCGCGTGTGTGCGGGTCGCCTGGAGTGCCCGTACCACGGCTGGCAGTTTGAAGCAGGAGGCCAGTGCGTGCATGTCCCTGCGGTGCCGGCCTTTGTGCCCCCTGCGAGCCATGCGGCGCGCACCCATGCAGTGATGGAGGTCTATGGCCTGATCTGGGTGCAGTTGCAGCCAGAGGCTGGAGTGCCGCTGCCTACATTTGCTGCAGAGACGGATACGCAGTTGCGCAAAGTGCTGTGCGGACCGTATGACGTGGCGACCAGTGCGCCACGCATTGTCGAAAACTTTTTGGACATGGCGCACTTCGGCTTTGTGCACGAAGGCTGGTTGGGTATGCGCGAAGCCACCTCCATCGATGATTACCGGGTCGAGCCCACCCCCACCGGTTTGCTGGCCACTCAGTGCCGTGCGTGGCAGCCGCAAAGCAATGTGCACTCTACGGCACCTGCACAGGTGGAATACACCTACGAAGTGGTGGCCCCGTATACCGCTGTGCTGACCAAGGTACCGGATGCTGCCAGTGTGGCGCTGCAGGGCTTTCGCGAGTCCATTGCTTTGTTCATTTGCCCGACTACACCGGATGCCAGCCGCGTCTGGTTCTGCTTGGCCATGGCGGACTTTGATTCGCCTGACACCAAGTTGCAAGATTTCCAGCACACCATCTTCATGCAGGACAAGCCGGTGCTCGAATCCCAGCGCCCGCGCCGCTTGCCCCTGGATGTGCGTGCCGAAGCGCACACCACTGCCGACAAAGCCTCGTCGGCCTACCGCCGCTTTTTGAAGCAAGAAACAATCACTTTTGGAGTCTGCTGATGACCATCCACCCCACCGTACGCTCCGTTGCTGCCGATCGCATGCCTGCCTTGCTGCGCGCCATGCCCAAAGCCGAGTTGCACATGCACATTGAAGGCTCGCTGGAGCCGGAGCTCATGTTCGCCCTGGCCCAGCGCAACCAGGTGCCCTTGCGCTTCCCCAGCGAACAAGCGCTGCGCGATGCCTACGTGTTCAACAACTTGCAAGAGTTTTTGGACATCTACCACGAGGGCACCATGGTGCTCAAGACCGAGCAGGATTTTTATGACATGACCTGCGCCTACCTGGCGCGAGCGCAAGCCGACAACGTGCTGCACACGGAAATCTTTTTCGACACCCAAACCCACACCGGCCACGGCCTGAGTGCCGATGTGGTCATCAACGGCCTGTACCGTGCCTGCGCGGATGCGCCTGCCAAGTTCGGCATGACGGCCTCGCTGATTCTGTGTTTCTTGCGCCACCTGAGTGAAGAAGAAGCCTTTGAATGCCTGGAGCAAGCGCTGCCGCTGCGCGACAAGATCGTGGGCATTGGCTTGGCATCCAGCGAAGTGGGGCACCCGCCCGAAAAGTTTGCCAAGGTCTACGCCCGCGCCCGCGAACTGGGCTTTCGGCTGGTGGCGCACGCGGGCGAAGAAGCGCCCCCCGCCTACATCTGGAGCGCGCTGGATGTGCTCAAGGTGGAGCGCATCGACCACGGCGTGCAAGCCATCCATGACGCCGCCCTGATGCTGCGCCTGGCCGTTGACAAGGTGCCGCTCACCGTGTGCCCGCTGTCCAACCTGAAGCTCCGCGTGTTCCCCACACTGGCCCAGCACAACATCGGCACCATGCTGGACGCCGGCATCATGGCCACCGTCAACTCGGACGATCCGGCCTACTTTGGCGGTTACCTGAACGACAACTTCACCCAGACCTTTGCCGCCTTGGGCCTGAACGCCCAGCATGCCTACACCCTGGCCCGCAACAGCTTGGAGGCCAGCTTCATCGATGCATCGCTGCGCCAGAAGTACGTGCAGCGGCTCGATGAGGTGTTTGAGACCTTCCGGTAAAATCGCTCGCCAGGCCCGCTGCTCCGGCGGGCCTGGTCGTTTGTGTGTCGGAGCCATGTAGAGGACTACCATGTACAAAAACCTCGCCGCCACGCCCGTGGCTGCTTGTTGTTTCTCCCGCTCTTTGGCTGTGGCTGCGTAATCGCCATGGCATACCAAGTCAAAGAAATTTTCTACACCCTGCAGGGCGAAGGCTCGCACGCAGGACGCCCCGCCGTGTTTTGCCGCTTTGCGGGTTGCAACCTGTGGTCCGGCCGGGAGCAGGACCGTGCCACCGCCGTCTGCCAATTTTGCGACACCGACTTTGTAGGCACCGATGGCACGCTGGGCGGCAAATTTGTCACCGCGCAGGCGCTGGCCGAGCGCATTGCCGCGCAGTGGCCCACGGGCGACACGGCGCACCGCTTTGTGGTGATGACCGGTGGCGAGCCGCTGCTGCAGGTGGACACGGCGCTGATCGACGCGCTGCACGCGCTGGGCTTTCAGATCGCG
>JARXAM010000066.1 GCA_029865845.1 Rhodoferax sp.
CAACACCGTGCTGCGCGAGGGCGACATGGTCAACCAAATCATGGTGACGGTCGAGCGCGGCCACGAGCCCGCGCTGCTCAACCGCCTCAAAGAGTTGCCCGAGGTGGGCGTGGCCATCAGCAAGCGGGTGATGGCACGCAATATCACCGACGTGACCGCACGCAATATTCTGGTGTTCAGCCTGGTGCTCACCGTGTTTGCCACCACCATTGCGGTGGGCGTGGTCTACAACCATGCACGCGTTGCCCTGGCCGAGCGCGGCTGGGAGCTGGCCAGTTTGCGGGTGCTGGGCTTTACCCGTGGCGAGGTGTCGGCCATTTTGCTGGGCGAACTGGGGATAGAGATCGCGCTGGCGCTCCCACTGGGGCTTAGTTTGGGCTACCTGCTGGCGCTGGCAATGGTGACCCTGATCCGCAGCGATGAGTTCTCGTTTCCATTTGCCATACAGCCTGCCACCTATGCGTTTGCGGTGGTGTGTGTGGTGGTGGCGGGCGTGGTCAGTGCACTCATCGTGCGCAGGCGGATCGACCAGCTTGACCTTGTCAGCGTCCTCAAAACCCGCGAGTAGCGCGGACAACCCCACCCTCCCCCCCATGAAAAACAAACTGGTGTTCGGCGCGTTGATGGCTCTTTTTTTGGCCGGCTTGGTGTGGGCGTTTTGGCCCCGCGCCCCCGAGGTGGAGTTGGCACGCGTCACCCGCGGCCGGTTCGAGCGTGCCGTGCAAGAAGACGGCCAGACCCGCGTGCAAGCGCGCTACGCGGTGTCCACCCCCGTGGCAGGCCGCCTGGCGCGCATCCTGCTGGTGCGCGGGGACCAGGTGCTACGCGGGGACGCGGTGGCCACCATTTCGCCCATGGCGCCCGCGCTGCTGGACGCCCGCAGCCAGACCGAACAACGCGCACGCGTGGGGGCTGCGCAGGCCGCCTGGGCCCAGGCCCAGGCGCAGGTAGGTGCCGCCACTGCGGCCCTGGCCCAAAGCCAGCAGGATGTGCTGCGCAATGCCGCCCTTGTGCAGCAAGGTTTTGTGTCCACTGCCCAGAGTGAAAGCCTCCGCCTGGCAGCGCAATTGCGCGACAGCGAGCTGCTCGCCGCGCAGCAAGCGCAGCAGGCTGCCCGGTTTGCGCTGGACCAAGCCCGTGCGCCCTTGCAGGCCAACCGCCCATCGCGCGCGGGCACCGGTGGCCACGGCGATATCACGGTGCGGTCGCCGGTTGCAGGCACGGTCCTGCAAGTGCTGCTGCAAAGCGAGGGCGTGGTGCAGGCCGGTGCGGCACTGGTGGACATTGGTGACCCAGACCGTCTGGAGGTGGTGGTAGACATCCTGACCGAAGAGGCCGCGCAAGTGCAGTCGGGCACAGCCGTGGAGTTGATGCACTGGGGCGGCACCGGCACGCTGCAAGGCAAGGTGCGCTACGTGGAGCCTGCGGCATTTACCAAGGTATCCGCACTGGGCGTGCAAGAGCAGCGCGTCAACGTGGTGGTGGACATCACCAGCCCAGCCGCCGTGTGGAAGGGCCTGGGCGACGGCTTCAAAGTGGACGTGCGCTTGCTGGTGCAAGTCGAACACAATGCGGTCATGGTCCCGGTGAGCGCGCTGTTTCCCGTGGGAGCACGCTCTGCCGTGTTTGTGTGGGAGGCCGGCCGCGTGCGCTTGCACGAGCTGACAGTGGCGGCGCGTAACGGCGTCGAGGCTTGGGTGCAAGACGACCTGCCCGTGGGTACGCAAGTAGTGCTCTACCCCGCCATCATCTTGCGAGATGGGGCCAGGGCCACAGCGCGGCAATGAGCCGTCGCCGCACAGAGACAGGAGTTTCGACGGGCGAAACCACCTGTATGCGGTGTTTACTCAAGGGTCATTGGGCACTAGATAAACACTGCTTAGTTACGCAGCCAGGTGCCCGACGCGGTCTTTCTTCCGGTGCCGGTATCACCTTCGTAGGTGTAGGTTCCGCTGTTCTGCGCGTCGCCACTCATCGTGTAAATCTCATATGCCGTCAGAGTGCCTTGCACGTAACGCACATCCACATACCCCTTGGTGCCCGAGCGCTGATAGGTGTAGGAGTTTGGGGTGACAACCTTGCCTGTGACTGGATTGACGCCTTTGACCATGCCGCCAGCACTGAAAGTCCACTTGATTTTGTAACCAACAGGGATGCCCGCTGTTCCAGAGTCTGTAACGGTGTAGGTGATCGAGGTACCTACCAGTGAAGACGGCAAGACGACGTTGCTGTTTGCGCCACTGTCCTCTTCATCACCCCCGCCGCAGGCCGAAAGAAAGATGGAAAAAATTGCGACGATCGCCGCGCGCATCGTATTGTTCATAAAGCTCCTTAAGTACAAATCATCCACAAGTCCAGCAAACTAACGGGGGAGTACGGCGCAATCCTACGGACATATGGGCACATGAAAATCCCATATTTATGGGGTTTACAGCGCTTCGATTGATTCCTCCAGGCAGCGTAGGTGCACGCGCTCAATCTGTTAACCGGGCTCGGGAAGCGTAGTGCTGTTTTCATATCAAAAGGACAGGACCCGATCCAATGCCGACTCCGAGCACAACCGCGTTACCAGCGCCGATAGCAGGCGTTTTTTCCGAAGGTTGCTGAATATTGACGAACAGCGCTTTTCCGTCCGCTGTTTCCGTGATGCCATAAAGACACCGTCGTCCATGTGGCCGTTCGGGTTGCTGACTTACTTGACACCGTCGTTATCCGCGATTGCGCGGGGGTTGGCGTCATGTAGATCTCACCGCTCGCCCATGCCCATGCCCATGCCTAGTGTTGAACGTCACCCCGCTTGCGCAAGCCGCCCATGAGCACGTACTTGAGTTCCATGTAGTCGTCCAGCCCATAGTGCGATCCCTCGCGCCCCTGCCCAGATTCCTTCACGCCGCCAAAGGGGGCAATTTCGGTGCTGATGATGCCTTCGTTCACACCGACGATGCCGCATTCCAATTGCTCGGCAACCGCCCACACGCGGGCAAGGTCGCGGCTGTAGAAATAGGCAGACAAACCAAACGGCGTGTCGTTAGCCAGCGCGATCGCCTGGGCTTCTGTGGCAAAGCGGTAGCAGGCCGCCACCGGACCAAAGGTTTCCTCCTGTGCCATTTGCATCGCTGCCGTGACGCCGGTTATCACTGTGGGCGCGTAAAACGTGCCACCCAAGACATGGCGCTGGCCGCCGCACAGCACCTGCGCGCCCAGCGCCACCGCGTCTGCCACATGGCGCTCTACTTTGGCAAGGGCGGCCGCGTTGATTAGCGGACCTTGCTCGGCACCTGGCTCGGTGGCAGGCGCTACCGTGGGCGCCCGCACGCGTTGCGCCAGCTTGTGCGTGAAGGCATCAAACACCCCGTCTTGCACCAAAAACCGGTTCACACACACGCAGGTTTGGCCGGTGTTGCGAAACTTGGAGGCCATCGCACCGTCTACTGCGGCGTCCAGGTCGGCGTCATCAAACACGATGAATGGGGCATTGCCGCCCAGCTCCAACGAGACTTTTTTCAAGGTGGCAGCGGCCTGGCCCATGAGCAATTTGCCGATGCGGGTGGAGCCCGTGAATGACAGCTTGCGTACCGCAGGACTTTGCATCCACGCCTGGCCAATGGCTTGCGCGTCGCCGCTCACCACATTGAGCACGCCGGCTGGCACGCCCGCCAGTGCGCCCAAAACGGCCAGCGCGTGGGCGCTTAAAGGCGTTTCTTCAGAGGGCTTAAGCACCACGGTGCAACCGGCTGCCAGCGCAGGGCCCACCTTGCGAGTCACCATGGCCAAGGGAAAGTTCCAAGGCGTAATCGCTGCCACCACCCCCACCGCTTGCTTGAGAACCAAGACGCGAGCATCCGGTTTGTGGGAGGGAATCACGTCTCCATAGGCGCGCTTGGCTTCCTCGCCAAACCACTCCAAAAAGCTCGCCGCGTAGGCGACTTCTCCCTGCGCTTCTGCCAGCGGCTTGCCCTGCTCGGTACAGAGGATCAAGGCCAAATCATCGCGGTGCTGCAGCATCAAATCGGCCCAGCGCCGCAGCACCGCTGCGCGCTCTTTGCCCGTGGTGGCCCGCCATGCGGGCCATGCCTGGGAGGCCGCGTGGACCGCATCCAGCGCTTGCGGCGCACCCGCCTTCGCCACGTGTGCGAGCACCTCGCCAGTGGCGGGGTTGGTAACCCCATAGTGCGCATCCATTGGGGTCCAATGCCCGTGGATAAAGCTGTCTAACTGTAGGAGTTGGGGGGACTGCAAACGCGATTGCAATGTGCTGAAGGCGGATGTCGTGGGGCTTGGCATGGGAAATGTAGGCGCATGCGGGCGCCCAAAGGTAGTTAAAGCGCGCAATGTAGGACGCCGCACGCGCCAATACAAACGAGTTTTTCGGGGCCGGGCCATGCGCCACGCGCATAGCCCAAGGGTTAACACCCAGGGCATGAGGTTTTGTCATGGGCGCGCGCCCAATTTATCGTTTGCCGCATGCATGCGGTGCTTCGCACAATGCGCCCAGTTCGCACGCGCCCCATTCACAACCCATCAGGACACAGGCACATCATATACATCGGTGAATCATTCATTGGCAGCGGCCCCAATGCGGCCCACATCAACGTGATGGTGGGCCCGCGCACCGGCCCTGTGGGCACGGCGTGGGCGGGCGCGCTCTCGTCCCCCACCAAAGGCCATTTGCCCTACATGGTGGTGCTGCAGCCTGGCGTGCCCGTCAAGCCCATGACCGCGTTTATCAACAAGGCCGACCTGCGTGGCGAGCAACACGAAACCATGACCTGGGGGCCTGCCCAAGCGGGAGTGGCCAAGGGCGTGCAAGAGTGTTTGCTGGAGGGCACGTTACCCGCCGAGGCCGAGAATGACTGGTGCGTGATTGCGGCGGTGTGGGTGAATTGGTCCGCCCACGACGCCGACGAGGTGTTCGCCAACAACTACGCCGCCGCAAAGGGTGCAGTAACAGCCGCCATGCGCCAAGAGCCCACGCTAGACGTGGTGCGCAAAGCTGCGCTCGATGTGAAGAACCCGTTTTACACCCCCAAAGCCTGAGGCACTCCCTATGCACTACGTCAACCTCGGCAACACGGGCATGAAGGTGTCGCGCTTGTGTTTGGGCACCATGGGTTTTGGTACGCCGCAGTGGCGCACCTGGGTGCTCGATGAAGCAGCGTCCACCCCTGTCATTCAGGCAGCCGTTGCACGCGGCATCAACTTTATTGACTTGGCCGATTTCTATTCGATTGGTGTGTCCGAAGAGGTGGTAGGTCGCGCCATTCGCCATGTGCCGCGGCACAAGCTGGTCTTGGCTTCCAAATGCCTGTATGCCATGAGTGACGATGTGAATGACCAAGGCTTGTCGCGCAAACACATCATGGATGCGGTGGATGCCTCTTTGCGCCGCATTGGCACCGACTACCTCGATCTGTTTGTCGTGCATGGTTTTGACCCGTCCACCCCGATGGAAGAAACCATGCAGGCCTTGAATGACGTGGTGCGGGCCGGCAAGGTGCGCTACATCGGCGCATCCACCATGTACGCATGGCAGTTTGTGAAGATGAACTACGTGGCCAAACTCCATGGCTGGACGCCCTTTGTCTCCATGCAATGCCAGCTCAATGCCGCCTACCGCGAGGAAGAGCGCGAGATGATCCCCTATTGCCAGCATGAGGGCATTGCGGTGACTCCGTTCTCGCCGTTGGCACGCGGCCTGCTGAGTGGCAATGCCGACTCGCTGCGCAACACCACGGATGCGTTCACCACGCTGCAATACAACGACCAAACCAGCATCGACATTGCCAAGGCAGTGGCCCAGGTGGCCCACGAGCGCGGCGTGCTGTCGTCGCAAGTGGCGCTGGCCTGGGTAAACAGCAGGCCCGGTGTGACCTCCACCCTGATCGGGGTGGAAACCATCGCCCAGCTCGACCAAAACATCGCAGCGCTCGAACTCCAACTCACACCGCAGGAGCTTGCACACATTGACCGCTGGTACACGCCATGCGACGTGATCAATGACTACAACGTGACACGCATACCGCGCACCGCACGCTGAACTCCCGCATCGCGTTTGCCGCGCCACGCTCCATGCCCAATGGGCGACGCGTCAACCCGCTGCGGCCCACGGCGCATCGGCATCGGGAGAAAGCTGCGACAGCAGCCAGTCGTGAAAAATGTGCGCCAGCGCCTTGCGCTCGGCATGGTGGGCCACATCGATAAACCAGTAGCCACACGGCCCGCACAACTCTTGCTCGCTGTGCTTGCGCAACACGCCTGACTGCAGCTCTTTGGCGACCATGGATTGGTCCACCACGGCCACGCCCGCCCCTGCCACCGCCGCATTGATGGCCTGGTCCAATGTGCTGAAATTCAAGCCCGGTTTGGGGTCCAGGTGGTCGAGCCCAAACACTGCTATCCACTGCTCCCAAACCGGCAGACGCTCTTCACCATTGAGGATGTGCAACAAGGTCGCGCTGGCCAGCGCGGGCGGCACATCGTTGCGCCAATGCGCTGGACTACTCACCATGACGTGGCGCTCCACCATCAACCGCTCTGCCTGGGTCTTGGGCCACGCCTCGCTCCCAAACACCACCAGGCAATCGAGGTTCTGGGCGTCGCGCACTTTTTGGATCCAGTCGGTCGTGATAGAGAGGTCGATCATGGGGTACCGCCCCCTGAAGTCCGACAAACGCGGTGCCAGCCACCGGGTAGCAAATGTGGGGGGAACATTCACACACAAGAGCTGGCGCTGCACCGACTGTGTCGCCTTCTCCACGGCCGTTTCAAGCTGGGCAAATACGCGCTCCAGAGAGAGCGCCAGTTCGGCACCAGCGGGGGTCAATACCAGGCCCTGATGCGCACGCGCAAACAATGTCTGCCCCACGGCGTCTTCCAGTTGTTTGACTTGGCGGCTGACTGCCCCTTGGGTGACATGCAACACCTCGCCTGCTTTGGTAAAGCTGGCGGTTTGGGCCGCAATGGAGAATGCACGCAAGGCATTGAGGGGTGGCAAACGTTTCATACGAATTCACTATGCGTTGCCCAACGCAAGAGCCTCCAGCATTTCCAAACAGTACTCCTCGTACACCGGTATGGGTGATCTCTTTAACCGTGTGCGGGCAAGTATGACACGGGTGTGCAGACCGAACGCTGGCAGTAGCTGCACGCATAGAAGTCCCCACGTCTATGATCACTCGCGGCGCGATGTAGCGCCCACATCAATGAAGTCGCTCTTGTGCTCCACGAGGACATCAATAAAAGCGCGGATTTTGGGAGCGAGATGCTTCTTGCTCACATACGCCGCATACACAGTCATCGTCGCGGCTGCATGGTCGGGCAGCTGAATCGCCCCGGGTTTCGTGGAGGCCCGTTGGGTTAAGTCAGACCGAGATGACGGCCTGACTGGCTAATTGCCGGTAGTAGTTTTCTTCAGCTTCGGCAGGGGGAATATATCCAATGGGTTCAAGCAGTCTGTGGTGGT
>JARXAM010000071.1 GCA_029865845.1 Rhodoferax sp.
TTGGCGGCGTCCGCGCCGGTGAGGGTGAGGCCGTTGATGCTCACTGTCTTGCTTTGGCCTACGTTCTTGTCACCAAAGTTGCCGGTAGCACTTCCCACGCTCAGGTCGTCAGTGGCCACTACCTTGCCCACCAGCGTAGCGCTACCTGTATCGACGGTGGCTGCAACGCCTCCGTCATAGACCTTGTTGGCTGCTGTAATTCCCGTCACCGCCGTGATGCTCGCAGGGGTGATGTTGGCCGTGGTGCTCGCGGTGTCGCTGGCCAGGGTGTAGTTGGCGGCGTCTGCGCCGGTGAGGGTGAGGCCGCTGACCGTAACGGTCTTGCTTTGGCCTACGTTCTTGTCACCAAAGTTGCCGGTAGCACTTCCCACGCTCAGGTCGTCAGTGGCCACTACCTTGCCCACCAGCGTAGCGGCACCTGTATCGACGGTAGCTGCAACGCCTCCGTCATAGACCTTGTTGGCTGCTGTGATACCGGTTACCGCCGTGATGCTCGCCGGTGTGATGCTCGCCGTGGTAACAGAGGTGTCGCTGGCCAGGGTGTAGTTGGCTGCGTCCGCGCCGGTGAGCGTGAGGCCGTTGATGCTCACTGTCTTGCCGTTGGCTACGTTCTTGTCACTGAAGCTGCCCGTGGCACCTGCCAGGTTCACGGTGTCGCTGGCGATTTTGCCGCTCAGGATGGCAGCTCCTGTGTTGAGGGTGGCGGCCACGCCTCCGTCGTACACCTTGTCGGCTGCGGTGATGCCGCTGGCGGTGATGGTCGCTTTAGCAATGGTCATCGTGCCGTTGACAAACGTCAGGTTGTAGTTGCCATCGGTTCCGCTCACCGTGGTGGTGTAGCTGCCCGCATTCTTGTTGGTCGTGCTGCCGGTCACACCCGTCAGCACCGCTGCCGTTTCACCACCGACCAGGCCCGCGGCACTAAAGCCACTGACGGTTTGCCCGACACCGTTGTACGTCAGCGAATTGTTGCTAGTGGCTGTTACCGTGGCATTGGCCTTGGTAACCGTTACGCTAAGTGCAGTGGGACTGCCATTGGTGTAGCCATGCACCACATTGGCTGTGACACCACTGGCAGCCGTGTCTATGGCAACGTTACCGGAATAGTTCACGCTACGTGTACCGACATCTTTGCTGGACATGGTGCCAATTATTTTTCCGCCGGTTAAAACGTCACCATCTACACCACCGGAAGCCGCGTTAACCCAAACATCGATATCTGTGCTGGCGTTGTATTGGCGAGATATGGAGGTTACCGTGCCGCTGGCGCTGAGCGATCCATTCGCTGTCAGACTAGGTGCCTCACGGTAGAACACGTTGAGCTGTTTGGTTGCGGTTGGAGTTTCAGCAAGCGCACTGCTATAGGACTCGTTGTACCACTTTTCAGTATTGACTCTGGATGCATTGACTCCGTTGAGTTTGATTTTAGTCTGCAAGGCGGCTGTACTGGCTTTACCGGAAAATATGTTGACCGTGCCGGCATCAATGCCACTGGCCGCAGTAATAATGACATCGCCGCCCGTAGTTACGCCTTGGGCGGTTCCGGTGCCTGCATAAATATTTACGACACTATTAGAACTTGCCCCGCGGGTAATGTTGCCTGCTACCGTGACATTACCGGTTGACTGCAGAGTAACAGTACCATCTATATTGCTAATACTATTGGCCGCTGCTGTCGCCAAGGGTCCAATGCCCTTAATAATAAGTGCAGCGCCATTATTGACAAAGCTACCACCAGAGACTGTCGTCATGGCTTGGGTGCCATCGCCTACATTGAGCGTACCGGAGTTAATGGTGGTACCCCCCGTGTAGGTATTGTTGACATTTCTTAGGGTTAGTGTGCTGTTGCCATTCTTAGCAATTGCACCCGAGCCAGTAATTTGGCCAGACAGTGTCTGTGTTGCGGCAGCATTATTTGCATAGCTCAATTGGGTGCCGCTCGCAAGAGTAATAGCTCCTGCATAGTTGCCTGCACCTAAAGTACTCGTAACGTTTAACACGCCACCATTGACAGCCGTGTTTCCGCTGTACGTGTTGTCGCCCGCGAGGGTCTGTGTACCAGCACCTACTTTCGTAACTGCGAGGTTTCCCGGGCCATTTTGCAATACGCCACCGTAGCTCGCGCTGCTAGCGCCGCCCATGGTGAGCGTCGCACTGGCACCGGTGTTGGTTACGGTGCCAACGCCGGCTGCACTGACAAGTGATCCCACTGCAACATTTCTTCCAGCTACATCCAGTACCGTTCCACTGTTGAGAGTAACTTTGTCCGTGTTACCAAACGCAGTGGTCGATCCAGCTCGTAACGTACCACCATCGACCACGGTACTACCTGTGTAGGTATTGACTCCGGATACTGTGAGCGTATTGGACCCCAGCTTGGTAAAATTCAGCGCTCCCGATGTACTATCGGATATAACCCCAGCAAAACTCGCTCCGCCGACTGCATTGGTAGTATCTAAACCAAGTGTCGCACCTGCACGAAAACCTGCACTACCGGTACTCAAATTGGTAATGAGGGTGTTTACATCGGATTGGGCAAATTCCGTGACACCCCCGCCATAATTGAGCACTAAGCTGGTTCCAGCATCAACCAACATTCGACTATTAACCCAATTACCTGTCACACCATTGAATAATGCTACTCTCGTTGCCAACTTCAGCATTCCCGCATTAACCGATATAGATCCTGTGCTAGCGTTGGCTCCACTCATTGTGTAGCTGCCAACGCCAAGTTTATTGACTGTGGTACTTCCACTGATGGCATTCACCACAGAGAGACTACCTGTTGCGACAGGTGCATTGAGGTCTAACGTAGTAGCACTGATACTTCCTGCGCCATTCACGTTCGCTCCATTAATGGTTAGCGCATTAACTCTGTTGCCCGCAACCGGAGTAACGTTGCCAGTAAAAGTTACCTCACCAGCGGTGATATTCAAACTCGCTTGCGTGTTGGCACGAACGACCACGATACCATTCGCACCAGAGCCCGCTATGGCTCCCGCGCCCTCAGTACCGTCCGCACCATTTCCGCCTGAACCAGGCGTCGCTCCATTTGCGGCAATTAAAGGGGTACTGGAAGTTGCCCCATCACCTCCAGCAGCGTAGTTAACGGTTGTTCCAGTAATGGAAGAGTCGAGTCCCGCGCCACCTTGGCTACGATTAGTGTTTGCTGCCCCATTTACACCGTTGCCACCTGCTCCACCCCCGCCTCCCCCGCCATCGCCTTGACTATTTGTGGTGACCCCCAATGCTCCCAAACCGCCCCTATTGACGTTTACGCCGGAGCCTGGTTGACCAAAGCTTTGGGAAGTTCCCGCGTTAGCGACGGCACCGCCGCCACCGCCAGATCCAAGCGCGGGCCTCACAGGATCGCCCTGCCCACCAGGAGCACCTGCCCCCCCCCCGCCGGCCGTGGTGGTTGCAAATTGGGAATTGCTACCAGGGCTTATCGTAATTGTGGGCGAAAAAGGAATGTTGGGGAGGCCCTCTCCACCCGCCCCCACTACGACCGCGTAAGACGCATTTTGCGTCAAAGCTGTTGTGGACGATTCTATAAAATCCCCCGCGCCACCTCCGCCGCCACGGTTCCAGGACGATCCACCAGTTGTGGATGTTCTTGCACCACCGGCTCCACCGCCGCCCACCACCAACGTTCTGTAATTGCTTGCGGTTCTAGGTGCTACATAACTCCAAGTACCCACCTTATCGAACGCCATCGCGCCGCTTTCCAGCGTGCTACCAAATAAAATCTTGCCGGTACCCGCGTTCATCACAACATCATTGGCCAGTGTCACTGCGCCATTAAACGTAATATCGCCATTGGCAGTGTTGGTAGAGATATTGCCACCCAAATACGATCTGGATGTGCCTGCACTATTTCTAAAACTTGCCGCTGTAATGGACGTACCGAAGTTGGTATAAAATGAACCTCTTGTTCCCGGATTCACAGTGACAGCACCGCCCGTAGTGACATTTGCCGCGAACTGAATTCCACCATTAGCATTGAGCGCGATGTTCCCGGCACCCAAGGTAATGGTGTTATTGACATAGATATTCCGGTTCGCTGTGAGGGTTAAACTGCCCGCGCCGGTTGTGGGTGCGATGGCGGCAGCAACGGTAATGTCTCCATTACCTGTACCTTCGGTCCCCGTGTTTGCAGTGTTAATGCTGACGTTAACTCCGCTAGCCAGCTGATTGCTGATGGTTGCCGCATTGATGTTGGAGACCGCACTGGCACTGGTGGGAACGTAGCTGGGGCCAGCCGCAATAGCTGAATCCGCCGCCGGGGTGATGGTGATATCCGCCGGGTCCAGCAACCAGGTGCCGCCTTTGCCCTTGGCTGCCGTTAGCTCGATGGTGCCCGGTGATTGCAGCAAGCCCTTAGAGGACGTTTCAATCAAGCCTCCGTTACCACCCAGTGCGCCACCTTTACTGGAAATCCGCCCTCCAAACTGGGTGTATTTGTCAGACCACAGCACGGCGGTGCCGCCCTCACCGTTGTCGGTGGCAGATACATCGATCACCGCGTCTTGCCCCATAAGCAGCGCATCGGCATGCGCCAAGGTGCCCGCCCCCTGGTAGTCGCCGCCCACCTTGACCGTGCCGCCGCCTGCGGCACCTTTGGCGTCGAGCAGCGTTGCGCCAAACAAACCAATGTTGTGCCCAGTGACGGTGATCTGGCCGCCCCGCTCACCTGCCTGGAGGCCGCTGGCGTCCAGGGTGGCGTTGTGCAGCTCCACATTGCCTGCGCTGCCACCGTCTACCGTGATGCCTCCGGTAAGTTCGCCCAGGCTGCGTGCGCGCACCACGCCCCCTAGGTTCATCACGTTGCCAACCAGCGTGTCGCGCCCCAGCGCTGTCAGGTAGACCTGGCCGCCATCGGCGGCAATCAGGCCTCCGTTTTCAAGCAAGGTGTTGACGGTGCTGCCGCTGACGCGGGTCGTGAGGCTACCATTGGCATTGAGCTTGATTTCCACATCGCTGGCAGAGGCCAGGTGCACCACGCCCGATTGCGCTGTGATGCTGGCACCCGCTTGGTTGCGCACCACATCGGCCACCAACACCACGGCGCCGCCGGGCAGCGCCCGCAGGTGGCCTTGGTTGATGATTTCGCCCTGCCCACCCGCACCAAATGTCCAGTTGGACTGTGCCGCGTTCATAAAGTCGCTAGGGCTCAGGTCGCGGGTCGTGGCAAACAGGCCACCCACATCGACCTCGGCCGTTTTGCCAAACAGCACGCCGTTGGGGTTGATCAGGAAGACCTGACCGTTGGAACTCAGGTTGCCATAGATCTCGGAGCGGGTGCCCCCGATCACGCGATTGAGCGCCACCGAGCTGGCGCTGGGCTGGATAAACCTCACCCGATAGCCCGCACCAATGTCAAAGGTTTGCCAGTTGATCGCCATGCGGTCGGTGTCTTGGTGCACCGTGAGGCTTTTGTCGCTGATGGGGCCAATCTTTCCATTGCCCCCCACGATGCTGCCGCCCGTGGGCAGCACGCCGGCTGCAAAACTGCCGCCAGGCAATGCAAGCCACAGGGCCATCATGAGCGTGGTCAGGTGCATCGTCACACGCCCCCCCGTGGCGGGTGCGTTGCGCCCGGACGTGGTGCTGGTGGACTGGGTGCTTTTGGACTGGCTGTTGGTGACTTCGCTGACCGCAACGACGCTGCCCAAACGCTTACTAAACACTAAACGAAAGCAATCGATATTCATAACTGCACCTATTAAAAGTAAACGCTGAAGTTGAGCCAGTACCGTTCCATGGCATCGGGGGCAGAGGTGGGCTCGGGGCTGTCTTGGTCTCGCTGGGCCAAGACCAGGCTCAGGCGGTATCGGTCACGCTGCGATAGGCTCACGCCCAGGCCGTAGCCTTTGAGCATGCGATCCCCCGCACCGGTGTAGCCGGCAAAGGGAAGGCTGTAGTTCGTTTTGAGCCAGCCCATGTCACGAAAGAGGGTCCACTCCACCAGCGTGTTGCTGCCAGCAACCAAGGGGGTGGTGTATCGCAGCTCCATATTGGCAATCGCGCCCATGTCCCCTGGTGCTTCTCCGCTGGGATAGGCCCGCACGCCTTGGGCTCCGCCCAGCGCGATGCCATTGGATGCATCCAGATTGCGCTGGGTCGCCTGTCCGCGTACCGAAGCAAAGGCACTCCAGCGCCCACCGTTGCTGAACAAGAGGCTTTGGTCACGGGAGAGGGTGTAGGAGAGTTTCGAGTAGCGACCGGAACCATCCTTTGTGTTGGCTGCGTTGAGCGGGTAGTCGTACACCATGTTGCCTTGCTCCCAGGCCAGGTCGGCTTGGGTCTCGCCACCGTTCCAGAAGTTATCCGTCATGACGCCATTCACCGCAAGCTTCCAACCCAAAGAGTTTTTGTTTTGTGTGGAGTCAAAGCTGCTCATGCTGTCGGATAACCACTTTTTTTGAATATCTGTACGAATATTCAAGGTGCTGCTTTCCCGACGCACCAGCGGATAGCTGGCATATAAGCTGGCAACGTCACCCGTTCCCGAGGCCTCCAATGCATCAAAGGGGGCGCCCAGCTTGTAACGCAAGCCGGAATAGAGCGCTCCGGCGCGCAACCCAGAATAGCCTGCAGCTACGCTGGCATCGACTCCTGCGATGGCAAGCTTGTCGCCCGTGGCCAGCAGGTGGGTCACCACACGATCACCCCAGCCGCCTAGGTTGTTAAATTCCACATTGGCTTGGTACCGGTTTTCGTCGGTATAGCGGTTGCCAAAGTTGTCGGCCTCCACGCGTGCGGTAATTGCCTTTTGAGGCGTCACCGAGACCCCGTACACCGTGGTACCCAGGGCTTTACCCGGCGACAGGGTGACGCGCCCTGCAGACACGCCCGGCAAATCCGACACCAGTCCAATCGCGCGGTCGATGCGGTTTTTTTCCAGCACTGCGCCCGTGCAGTCTGAGGTGCTTTGGTCGCACAAGGCGGCTTGCACCACCTTTTTAATGCGCTCTGGTGAATAACTGCCCGACTCGCCCACCACGATTTTTTCGACCTTGCCCTCCAGTACGGCAATTTCCAGTACGCCATCTTTCATGGTTTGAGGCGGCGTGTAGGCCATAGCAAGCACATAACCCCGGCTCCTGTAATACCGGGTGATTGCCGCTTCTATCTGGCGCAGTTGCCCCAGCGTGAGGGTGTTGCCGCGCACCGCAGAGAGGCCGGGCACCTGGGCCCACAGCTCTTCGTCCGAAATACCCTTGTTGCCAGAAAACTTGACGGTCTTGATGGAAACTGTGCCCTTTTCTGACGGCAAGCCTTCGTTACCTGCCATGGGCACAACAGGAGAAAGTATTTTGGAGCCCGCTCCAGCGGGTGAGGCCTTCGGTGCGTTCTCGCGCAATATCTGCCCAGCATTGGGTGCCTGTGTTTGCGCACCTACTCCCGTGCTTACACAAATGACAAGCGGCAATAAATGGTGTTTCATGGTGACTGTTTCAAAAATTGAACTTTGCGCAACAAGATGTACAAGGCAAACCCGCACAAGAGAAGCACTTCAAGGGGGGGGAAAGCAGCGAAACGAGGCGCTCGCAGCAATCCAGCACAGGGGTAGTTTTGCCGCCGACCGATGTATGCACAAAGATTGAAAAGTCACATTTGCAGTTCGGGGCGCAAATGTGCAGGCCCGCGATGCGGACTGAGCGCACGCTGTTTCAAAGGGAAAACAGCGTTAAAGAGACGAAGGGAACAGACGCGTTGCTCAGCGCTGCGTTAACAATGCCAGGGCGTTTTCGGCCCATTGCAAACTGGCCTTCTCAAAGAAAATTCCTTTTTGAAGGATGAGGTGTTGCAACCTCGATGACGCACTCAGCGGCTCACGGGACAAAAAATCGCGCGCCTCCATGGCGGCATAGTCCGACAGGCGCTGCGTGTGGTGGCGAATGCGGCGGTGCAACTCTTCGCGCAAATCGCCTTCGCCCAAGGCGGCCAAGGCCCGCAGCTTGACGGTCAGCTCGTCGCGCAACTCGGTCACTGCAGCGGGCTCGTGGGTCCACCGCGCCAACTCTTCGCGGCCCTGGGGCTGAATCTGGTACAGGCGCTTGCGGGTGGCACCCGCGTCGGGCGCGGAGTCCGAGGCAATCCACCCCTTGACTTCCATGCGGGCCAGCTCGCGGTAAATCTGCTGGTGCGTGGCGTGCCAAAAGTAGCCAATGGACTTGTCAAAACGGCGCGCCAGCTCGTAGCCCGAAGAGGGTTTTTCGAGCAGCGAGGTCAGTACAGCATGGGCAAGCGACATGGGGCTGAGTCTAAGGGCAGCCTCTTTGCTATGCAATCAGTTGCATAAACCCAGCAAGACTTTTACACTGCAACTGGTTGCATAGACGCGCAGGCCTGGGTGCCTGCCCCCCCCGAACACACAACAGGAGACACCCATGACCGCCCCGCTCACCTACCCCTACATGCTCGCGCCCCTGGACCTGGGCTTTACCACCCTCAAAAACCGGGTGCTCATGGGCTCCATGCACGTAGGGCTGGAAGAGGCCAAAGACGGCTTTGCCCGCATGGCCGCGTTTTATGCCGAGCGTGCCAAGGGCGGCGTGGGCCTGATCGTGACGGGCGGCATTGCCCCCAACGACCGCGCCCGCCCCATGCCCGGCGGCGCGGCCATGACCACCCAAAAAGAAGCCGACAAGCACAATGTAGTGACCGAGGCGGTGCACGCCGCAGGCGGCAAGATTTGCATGCAAATCCTTCACTTTGGCCGCTACGCCTACCACCCCGAGCTGGTGGCGCCCAGCGCGCTCAAGGCACCTATCAGCCCTTTCAAACCGCATGCGCTCACCACCGACGAAGTGCGCCAAACCATTGAGGACTACGCCAACGCAGCGGCGCTGGCGCAAAGCGCGGGGTACGACGGGGTGGAAATCATGGGCTCCGAGGGCTACCTGATCAACGAGTTCATTGCCCGCCAAACCAACCAGCGCGACGACGAATGGGGTGGCGCGTATGAAAACCGCATCCGCTTTGCACTGGAGATCGTGCGCGCCACCCGGGCTCGGATGGGGGCCAACTTCATCATCATCTTCCGGCTCTCGATGCTGGACCTGGTGGAAGGCGGCTCTACGCTGGATGAAGTGGTGCAACTGGCGCAGGCCCTGGAGGCGGCTGGCGTCACCATTTTGAACACAGGCATCGGCTGGCACGAGGCGCGCATCCCCACCATCGCCACCAAGGTGCCACGCGCCGCCTTTGCCTGGGTGACCGAACAGCTCAAGGGCAAGGTCAGCATTCCGCTGATAGCCACCAACCGCATCAACACGCCCGAAGTGGCCGAACACATTTTGGCCAGCGGACAGGCCGACATGGTGAGCATGGCCCGCCCCTTTTTGGCCGACCCGCTGTTTGTGCAAAAAGCAGCGCAGGGCAAGGCCGACGAAATCAACACCTGCATCGGCTGCAACCAGGCCTGCCTGGACCACACCTTTGGCGGCAAGATCACCAGCTGCCTGGTGAACCCACGTGCCTGCCACGAAACCCTGATGGTGGACAGCCCCGCGCCCCGCAAAGAGCGCATTGCCGTGGTGGGTGCAGGCCCCGCCGGTTTGGCCTTTTCTACCGAAGCGGCCAAGCGCGGCTTTGAGGTCACGCTGTTTGATGCAGCCAGCGAAATTGGCGGCCAGTTCAATGTGGCCAAACAAGTGCCCGGCAAGGAAGAGTTTTACGAGACCCTGCGCTACTTCGGCAAGCAGATTGCGCTCACCGGCGTGAAATTGCAGTTGGGCAAAAAAGTGAGCGCCCACGATTTGAGCGCCGCTGGCTTCAAGCAGGTGGTGCTGGCCACCGGCGTCACACCCCGCATGCCCGAGATAGAGGGCATCCACCACCCCAAGGTGCTGGGCTACCTGGACGTGCTGCGCGACAAAAAGCCCGTGGGCAAAACCGTGGCGCTCATTGGTGCGGGTGGCATTGGTTTTGACACTGCCGAATTCCTTTTGCATCAAGGCACCAGCCCCAGTCTGGACCCAGCCAAGTTCTTTGCCGAATGGGGCGTAGACACCGCCTACGCCCACGCCGGTGGCTTGAAGCCCGCGCACATCGAGACGACAGCGCGCAAGGTCTACCTGCTGCAACGCAAGACCAGCAAAGTGGGCGACGGCCTGGGCAAAACCACCGGCTGGATTCACCGCACCTCGCTCAAAAACCGCGACGTAGAAATGATCAACGGCGTCACCTACCGCAAGGTAGACGACGCGGGTCTGCACATCACCGTAGGCGACAAAGACATGGTGCTGCCCGTAGACAACGTGGTGGTCTGCGCAGGCCAAGACCCGCAGCGCGAACTGCAAGCCGAGCTGCAAGCCGCAGGGGTGAACGTGCATCTGATCGGCGGTGCCGATGTGGCCGCCGAACTGGACGCCAAGCGCGCCATCAAACAAGGCACCGAGCTGGCACTCGCCTTTGGCGCAGAGCCTGCCACCGCGTCAGCCCCAACCCCAGGTGCCGCGCCTACGCTGGCGCAAACCTTGCCCGCCCCGGTGGCCGCCAGCCTTGCGCTGTGGCACCAGATGGTTGCCGAAAAGAACCTGGCCGAGCTGCCCACCATCTTGCACCGCAAAGCCGTGTTTCGCTCGCCCATGGCGCACACGCCCTACCCCAGCGCGCAGGCCGTGCAAGTGATACTGACCAACGTGGTACAGGTGTTTGAAGACTTCACCTACCACCGCGAACTGGCCAGCGCCGATGGCCACAGCCTGGTGCTGGAATTCAGCGCCAAGGTGAACGGCAAAGAGCTCAAAGGCATCGACATGGTGCAGTTCGACGCCGAAGGCAAGATCACCGACTTTGAGGTGATGGTGCGCCCCCTGAGCGGCCTGCAAGCGCTGGGCGACGAAATGGGCAAGCGGCTGGCACCTTATATGGCGATGATGAAGCCGAGTAAAAGCTAATGCACTCATTCACCCACGCGCACGGGACCGTGCGGCGCATCCGCTCTCAGAACCTATAACTGCAACATATACGGCCACGCAGTACGCACACGCCTGGCCGTCTTTTTACACCGAGGTCTAGCGACCGCTGGCACACGTGGCGGTGTTGGAAAAAAGTGAGTAAGTGGCAATCGAGAGTGGCCCGTACCTCCATCACGTGGACCACGCGCGACCCGCAAACATTACTGCCGGGCGATCCGGCAGTGCCACAGTGAGCGGTGCAGCGGGTTTTGAGTTTCAATCCGCGCCCCGGTGTGCAAGGCACGGTGAACATGGGCATGTTTCAATCCGCGCCCGGCATTACTGCCGGGCGATCCCACCGACACCAAGCGGTACTTGGCTCCTTACGAGGTTTCAATCCGCGCCCGGCATTACTGCCGGGCGATCCCAGCCAAGCCGGTGCCAAACACCACGCTCTGCTGGTTTCAATCCGCGCCCGGCATTACTGCCGGGCGATCCGCCTACGCCACGGCCAGTTACTGCTCGCTTGAAATTGTTTCAATCCGCGCCCGGCATTACTGCCGGGCGATCCAAGGCCCTGCCATGGGTCGGGCCGTGTCGCGTAAGTTTCAATCCGCGCCCGGCATTACTGCCGGGCGATCCCAATCGGCGCGAACCCACCCTCTGTTGCTCGTCCAGTTTCAATCCGCGCCCGGCATTACTGCCGGGCGATCCCCCATAACTTCCAAAGCGTTGTCAAACAACACTTTTTTTCCTGCTCGGCGCGAACCCACTCTGAAAATGCAAATTCAGGCATATGTTTCAGATCACCAGGAAAAAATGTCATTGAAAATCAATGGTTTATGAGGTGCGCGAACCTTCTAGGGCAAAGGTCTGCACTTGGGGTTCGCGTCTGTAGGACCTTACCACGGACGCGTACATAACGCGCCTTTGAAAGGCATGAGTCGCACAGTCACAATATCAAAGGCGCTTCGAAATCAACTGACTTGAACGCTCCATGCTCAAGCACCTCGAACCCTCTGGTTTCGGGGATGCGATACAAACGCAAGCAATCTTGCTGCGCATCGATTTCTGCCAACAACTCGCGCTCCAGCGCTTCAAACCGGGCCAAGTCCAACTGGCATTCAAACACTGACTTTTGCACGCGTTGCCCGGTACTCTCACAAACTCTTGCAACCCTGCGCAAGCGTCGGCGCCCTGCCTTTGTCTCAGTATTCACGTCGTAGCAAACCAGAACCAACATGCAAGCACCCCTTTTACTTGGCGACGAATGGCACATACGGCGCGCCGTCGTCTCGAACGGCACGCGCCATTAATCTGGCCTGCACCATCGGCACCAAACCCAATGGCACGGACTGCGCCAACAAAGGGTGGTTGATCTCATCTTTCTTCCGCTCTTGATAGGCAACCACCACCGCCTTGCGGGCGTCAGGCTCCAGTGACACGCCACCGCCTTCACGCATCACAAAGTCGTCTGGTTTCAACTGCCCCCTGTTAATGAGGGTCAGGGCAAGCCGGTCGGCCCAAGGTCGAAACTCTTCCATCAAGTCAAGAGCCAGGGCCGCGCGGCCCGGTCGCAAAGCGTGCAAAAAACCCACCTGGGGATCAAGACCAACAGATTCGAGCGCGCTGCGGCAATCGTTCATCCACATGGCATACAGGAACGACAGCATGGCATTGAACCGATCACGCGGTGGGCGCCGGGTACGGCCATCCATGTTGAAGGCCTTTCGCTGGTCAGCGCGCACCAGCAGGTTTAAACCGCTGAAATACTGGCGCGCGGCCTCACCTTCTACTCCGCGCAAGCTGTCAAGGTTAGCCACAAGGGGCAAGGCGCGCAGGCTGGCTGCCAAGTCGTCAGCCAGGCGGGTCAGTGTCTTGGCGTCCTCCTCTAATTTGGCTTCGCGGGCACCACGCAGCAGTACTTGCCGGGTATTTTTGATCTTTCCGGCCACACAGACTCGGGCCATGTCTAAGGTAAACGATGGATCGCCAATGCGCTGGAACTGGGCCTGGCGCAGCAGCACGTTGCCGCTGACCGCGCCCTCCAGCCTTGCTTTAAATCGGCCGTTGTCGTCCAGCAATACCAGGGCGATGCCGCTCTCTGCCAATCGATGCATGAGTGGAGCCGACAGGTTGATGTGCCCAAAACACACCACTGCGCTCAGGTGGTGCAGTGGCACGCGCAGACGAATTTCGCGGTCTACCTCCACGCGCAAGGTGTCGTTATCGAGCCGAAGGTAGGTCTCTGGTGTGGTGACGTACAGGGTGTTAAGAAGTTGCATAGGCAGCTTTGCTGGCAGAACTAAGCATCGGGATCAAACAAGGCTGCGCGAGCGGACACCAACCCCGCGTGTGTGGCTTGGGGCTGGCAGCGCTCTTGCAGAGAGCACGCCTTGCAGCGCCTGGTCGCCTGCTCACCGATTAGGGGCGCAGGCAGTACGCCGCTATCTAACATTTGGCGAATGGCCTTGGCGGTCTGCTCCACCTCAATCCTCAACTGGTCTGTGATGGTTACGCTTCTGCGGCGCCGCGACGACGCGTAATACAGCGCCCCCTCATTCACAGGTTCTCCGGTCATGTACTCCAAGCACATGGCCTGGGCGGCCAGCTGAATGTCGTCACAGGCTGCAATGTCGGCAGCCTTGTTACGGCTGCCGTGCTTGTATTCCACCGGATAGGGCACACCACCCGCCAGAAACTCCACTACGTCAGACTTACCAATCAGCCCCAGAGCGTCATGCCAGAGTGGCAAGGCGCGCTCCACACGCACACCCTTGGCGGTTTCCACACCGGGCTGATCCGCCTTGGCATGCGCCGCTTGGCCGCGCAGGGTGTGCACTTTGTCGTCAAACACCTGCTCTAGGTGAATAAGTCCGCACTGGCGTGGGCAGTAGCGCCAATGTTGCAGGGCAGACAGAGGAACTTTTTCGACTTCAACCACAAGCGACTCTTACGACGAACGCGTTACTTCTTCTTGGAAGACTTGTCCGCTTTGGCAATGTGGAGCAGCGCTTCGCCCTTGGCAGCGGCGGGTGGGAGGTAGTTGCGCCCCGTCACGACGGGCTTGCCGGTTTGGCTTTCTAACTGGTTGCGCGCTTGCCGAGCAATGCGCCCACCGGCCTGGGCCGCTGTTTTGTTTTCTGCCAAACCTGTGGCGTCCGCACTCTGTGCGATCTGGCGAGTGGATAGCTCGGCAAGCGCGGTAAAAATCAACTCCGCCTCACTCATGTGGTCGCGCAGGTTGTGGCTGCTCAGGCCCTTCATTTCTTTGTGCGCAGCCACGCTCACGCCAGACCACTCTTGGTGAATGATGTTGGTCAGAATGGCAAATTCGCTGCCCTTTTTGATGTCGTGCTCGCTCCAATAGTCGGTGAGTTTGTTGCGGGTTTCCTGCCCCGTCATGCGCTGCTGAATCCACTTGTCGCTTCGGCCATGCTGCTGCCACGTATGGCGGGCACGGTCGAGCGACAGGGCCGGGTCAGCCAGCTCTTGCATGCGCTCGTACCCGACCTTGGCCAGCCAGAGCTTGATGGGCTCCGCCTTGGGGCTGGGGACGGATTGCACCAGGCGCAATAGGGTTTCGGCAGTAGCGCAATCGGTCAGGTAGTTTTTGCCATCAGCGGCAGGCAATTTCAGTCGGTGACAATTTGTCACCGACTCGCTGCCTTCCTTGCGAAGGCGCTCTTTGAGCTTGTTCCAGTACTTGCGCGCCGTTTGGTAATCGGACTGCTGCGTGAGCACCTGCACTACGTCGATCACCGAAAACCACCAAGTCTCGATGTCTTCGTCGTACACGCGACGAATGGATTGGCCGTCGAAATCTGTAGGCAGGGCTTTCATGGTGGCTCCGATCAGCAGCGTCGTGTCAAGGTCACACCGGGTGCAGGCTGAACCGATTGCCCTACGGCCAGACTCTGGCCGTCAAAGGCCACCGAATAAGCATCGAAGCTGCGGGCCACGTCGCCCTCAGTATTGGGCTTGACTTGCAGGCGATCAAACAAGGCATGTGCCGGGGCATTGCCCAATTCGCTGTCGTGCTTGAACACATACAGGCCACGTGTGGACATTTCGCCACGAGCGGCAGAGCGGTCGTGCTCAAACATTTGCGCCAAGGCTTGGAATACCAACTCCAAGTCACCTTCACCAAACCCAGTCTGCTTGGCCAAGAAGGACGACACAAAACCGTGGGCCACGTACACACCGTAGGGCACGGTGTGCTTGCGGCCCATGGTGCGCTCTTTCTCCAAATCTTTTTCGTTAGTAACGGCCATCCTGGTAATGGAATGCTCCAAGGCGACGATTGGCTCGACTGATCGTGCAAAAGTCAGTTGGACCGGTCCACGAACCTGCCCAGCAGTCTTCTTTAACTTGCTCTCTGCATCCTCATCACCGGTACTCATGACGGCACCGAATGTACGCACGTCGAAAAAGTTGTGACACATCCAATCACGAGCGATGTCTTCGTAATGCCTAAGAGGTTTTGAATTCTTTTTCTTGTCCTTTTGCCAAGCCTTCCATGCATCCATTGCAGATTGCACTTCTGGGCTCTTCTCATAAGCACGCTCAATGAGTTGATTCAATACTGCCTTCTCTTTAATGAAAATATCAAATCCAGTCTGTTCGCCTTTGACGAGTCCAATAAAGTTACGTACCTTGCGTTTGAGCGACACATCGGTGACCAGCCCGTGACCGGATTCCGCATCGAGGCGCGGCATGTTGCCTGCGTCCGGGTCGCCATTGGGGTTGCCATCCTTCACATCAAAAATGAGAACAAAGTCGTAGCGGTTTGCGAGTGCTTTATCGGTGCTCATGCTGGGGTTCCTTCAGTAGGTGTGGTTGTGTTGGTGGTGTCGTCAGGTTTTTTGGTGAAAAAGTCTTGCCGCTGGTGGTAGTAGCCCAGTGCAAAGCGGCCCTGGTCTGCTAGCGGTAAATGTTTGGGAAAGTCGTTCACGGGGCCAAGCACATCGCCTAGCAGTTTCTCAAACCCGGTGACGCGCCCTGGCGTCAGCTTCTTGACGTGGGCATTTTTCAGGCGCAATAAGGTGGTGAACACCGCTACCGGCGTGCTGGAGGCCGCGCCGTAATAGCGGTCACGAATGGTGGCATTGAGGCCGGGGCTGGCTTCTTCCTGGATTTTTTCCAACACGGCAAATAGCCGCCCCAGACGGTATGCCGGGTTGAGGTTGCTGAAATCAAGCATGGGCAAAAACTCCTGTTCTAGGGATGATTTGGACAAGGAAAGTCGGGCCTGGCGCATCTGCCGGTTGAGGCACGCTTTGATAGCTGCTGCACGCAGGTAATTGACGTTTCGCTCAGCGCGACAGCGACCCACTGCTGCGTTGAGCCACATACTGGGGTAAGGTGTATTGACCCCTGCAAATATGGCATCCACGATGGCTCCACCCAGATTGGGCGGAATGTTGTCAGCCTTGCTCTGTACCGCCACCGCCGCCAACAGGCGAAACAGCGAGGGATATTGCGGGTCCCGCGAGCTACGGACCAGCGACAGATCTTTGAAGTGCTGGGCAATGCGTTGACCCAGTTCGCCCAGGGTTACGCAGTGATAAAAGCGGATGCTGATACGCGCCACGTTGGGGGCCAGACCCAAGATGTAAAAGCGGGTGTTTTCATCAGAAGCCCCCCATGTGCCACTGTGCACCGCATTGAGCAACGTCTGAACAGCCGAAGTGCCGTCGTCCGGGTTGTCGTTAAAGATGTCACCAAAAATATCCTCGAACGCGTCTTGCTTCTCTGCCCAAAACACGGTGGATGCATCCCCCACCTGAATGCGCTGCGTCGAGTCCTTGCGCAGGAGGTGGTTGAGTGCGGTGGTGTAGGCAAAAGCGGCGGCGCGGCTGACTGGGGCATTTTCTCCCTGACGTTCTGTCTTGCCATACGACTCAAACGCACGAGCGTTGAACGAAACGATATTGGCTCCAGATGTTTGCGCCCCCCAAACACCTTTGATGGAGGTATGCAGGCGTTCAACCGAGGCTTGCGCACCAGTCACCAAACACATGGCCTGGGGTGCGTCGTCGCCCGTAGAAACGTTCAACGCAGCATTCACCACGGCTGGGCGCTGGCACACCAGCTCCAGGTCACCGTGCAGCATGAAGCTCAGCACCGCATTGCTTTCCAACGCATCGGCCCAAGCTGGCTGGAGTTGCAACTGCGCGAGGTCGATGCGATCCAGAAAGCGCGTTACGGCTTGGATGCCTGCATCCTCACGGACTACCTCAGGCAGAGCTGAAATACGAGCACGAAAGGCAGCATGTTGCTCGACCACGCGCTCGGGCTTGCCTTTGGTGTCCACACCCAGCACGTATTCCACGGTATCCCACAGAAAGTTGGCAGCTATGTTGCTTGCTCTCTTGACGCCAATCGGTACACGAAAGCTTCGAGCGACCTTCTTTTTTCCCTGCAGTTCGCGGGTGTCGCGCAACTGAAGCAACTCACCTGCGGCGTTAATCTCCAGCAGAAAAGGAATTTCCTTTTGCTCTAACCCGAAAGGTGGCAGGCGCTGCGCAGGGTCAGGGTCGTCACATTTGCGGAGGTAGTAATCGTTCAGGGCTTGGAAAATCATCCGCGTGCCTCCTCAAAGGGGGGAACCGTCACCGTGCCTTTGTCCATCTTCGCATTGAAGAAGCGTGGCTGCGGGTCAGCAGGGTGGCTGAAATCCAGGTCGTGCAGCATCCAGCCTAACTCGCGGGTATCGCCAATGGGCGTGGCGGGCGGCGTATCAGCAGTGACCAAACGGAAGTCCGCTGCAAACTCACGGCAGCCCAGATAGGGCTGGTTCACACATTGGCCTTTGCCGGCGCGGCGGGTGAACATCTCGGTGTATTTCATCAAGGGTTCGGCGCAGCCCGGAGCCAGCGACAGATCGGCATAGATGCGGTAAGCCACATCGCGCAAGAAATAGCCCGCACGTTGCTGACGTTCGTCTTCGATGTAAAGCCCCAGTGTTCCGCTGCCTGCCGTCATGGCCTGCTGCACATTGCGGGTGGACACCACTGCACTCACTTCATTGCGCCTTAGATTGATCCAGCGGATGGGCTTGAGCACTTCAATGCGATGCACCCGCCATCGGATGGCTGGCTTCCACAGCACGGACTCAAACACAGCGCGGGCAGCCGAAGGGGTCATCACGTCGTAAGAGACGCGCTCCACCTTCATCTCCGGGCGGGTAAAACAGGCGAAAGGGCCTGAGACTTCGAGGCAAAAACTGGGCATTGTTTTCCTTCAAATAGCAAAGCCACCGGGGTTGAACACATCGTCAATGGGATTCAGGCCGAGCATGGGGTCGTAGAGATTTTCTGCATTCACTTGCACATAGAGGCCTGGCATGGGGAGTGTCAAACTGCCTTGCGCCAGCATCTTGTCCGCCACCCGCTTATGGATGCTGACGGTGTAGCGTTGAAACTTGCGCATCAGCCAGCGCTGTGGGCCTTCAGCCGCCAATATGCCAAGCAGTTTGTCAACCTCGTCACCGTGCTCTGCGTAGCGAACGACCACCGTGGCGCTGTCGTCGTCGTCAATCAGGCGAAACGCTTCAGCCGCAGTGCGGAACTGGACACTCAGGGTTTTGCCGTCTTTGATGGTGAGCTTGTTGACAACGCGCTTGGCATCCAAATCCACCGAGTTGTAGAACTCTTTGAAATAGCGATCAAACAAAGTGCGGGCCAGCGGATCGTGTGCCTGACCGTGGAGGGTGGAGATGCAGGCAGCGGCGCCCTTGCGCAAATTTCCCAACGGGGGACGTTCAGGCGGCACAAACACCACCACGCGGCCCGTGCCGTTCATGCGCCCTTCGCGGTTGCAGCGGCCGGCGGCTTGGGCGATGGAATCCAACCCCGCCAGTGCGCGGTAGACCACGGGGAAGTCAATGTCCACACCGGCTTCCACCAACTGGGTGCTGACCACGCGCAGAGGCCGCTGGTCGCGCCTCTCGTGCTTGGCTTTCAGGCGCTCTTTGATCTGGGTGATGACGTCTTTGCGGTGCGCGCCACACATCAGGGCGGACAGGTGCAAGGTGTCGGCGGGCATCAGGCGCTGCAGTTCGCGGGCTGCCTTGCGGGTGTTGACGATGGCAAGCACGCAGTCTTCTCCACTGAGCTGTTTGGCAATGTCCGCCCACGGTGTGGGCATTGTCCAGTCGGGCGGCAGTGCCACATCAACGCGCTTGAGCGCATCAAACAAGGCATCGGGGTTGTCAATGATCTCGCAGACGTTTTCCAAGCCCCGCAGATTCTTGTGGGGATCGAAGTAGGTAGTGCTGTTGAGCGCGGGCTGGGTGGCGGTGCAAAGCACCACGGTCACACCGTAGTGCGCCACCAGCAAATTAAGTACATCCAGAATCGGCTGCAAGAATTCGGGCGGCAACTGCTGCGCTTCGTCTAACACGATGACGCTGTCCACCAAATTGTGCAACTTACGGCAGCGCGAGGTCTTTGAAGCGAACAGCGACTCGAACAACTGCACATTGGTCGTAACCACCAGGGGCGCATCCCAGTTTTCGCAGGCTAGGCGGCTGCGCATTGTTTCGTCCTTTGACGCGGCATCCGCTTGGCTGTGGTGTTCGATCAGCACCTCATCGCCCAGTACTTTGAACACGTTGCGAAACACGTCCGCCGTCTGCTCAATGATGCTGGTATAGGGGATGGCGTAGATGATTCGGCGCTTGTCCTGCGCATTTGCGTGCTCTAGCGCAAACGCCAAGCTAGACAAGGTTTTGCCGCCGCCCGTGGGCACGGTGAGTGAGAAGAAGCCTGCTGGCAATGAGGCCTTGGTGCGGCACTGGCGAAGGATGTCAGCCCGCAGAGTGTTGACGGGTGAGTCTGCCACCGGCAAGGCTGCCATGTGCGCATCGAACGCCACGCGCATTTGCTCCAATGTGGGAAAACCTTCGCGGCGGGCAGGCTTACCCGCGTCGAAGTGGGCTTCGGTGTCGAGAAAGTCGGCATCTACAAGGCATGAAAACAACATGCGCACCCAAAGAGAAAAGCCGGGTGCCCCGCCAGGAATCAACTTGCCATCCGGAACAAAACCGCCATGCGACAAGACAGCCGCAGGCGGCTTAGCCTCCAAAGCTTCTTTCAACTCAAGCAGCGCGTCTTCACTCATGAGCCGCTCTTTGAGCCCACCATCCCAATCATCCAATCCTGCATGGTGACCAGCAATCAGGTAGGCAAGGATGTTGCCGTAAGGCTTAGGCAATTGCTGCATGGCCCACAGTGCGCCTGCGGCAGAATGGGTTTTTTCGCGTCCGCCCACTTTGCCTTCGATGTGCGCATCGGGGTTGTCGGCCTGCGCCATGTAACGCTGAAAACCTGGCCGGTACTTGCCCAGGTCATGCCACAAGCCTGCCAAATACGCCCAGCGTGCAGCCGGGGCAGCAGCATCAAATGCCTTAGAGAACTCGGCGGCCATCTCGGCAACCTTCTCCAGATGACTAACCAGCAAATGCCCGCCCGAATGAGCCAACGCCTCCGACACGACCACCCTCCCAAATTGAATGCTCTGTTTATAGGAGTGAGCTTACCCATCCAAAGGCTCACCAGATGACCCTCTGCCCACTCCCTTTAAAAATATTTTTCGCTCAACCTTTTCACCTCATCCCCCACCACCTTGCGCAGCGATGGGGGCCCTAGCACTTCGCAATGCGTGCCGTGTTTGAGGATGTCCATGATCAGCTCTCGATGATCGGTGTAGGGCAGGCGCAGCAGGTAGCTGCCGTCATCCGCGTATTGGCCGCTTTGCTCTGCATGCCACTGCTCTTGCGCAACCCAACGGGCGCGCTCGGGGCTGAAACGCAAGCGCGCCCACCGCACATTGCCTCCCGCAAAAATGCCGTAGCCCGGTCCAAAGCTGGCATGCACCTGGTGGGCACTGAGTTCATGTGCCGGGGTATCCAAGGGTTGCAAGCGGGTGATGGCATCGAGCGCAAAGTTGCGTGGGCTCTGGCGCGCATGGCACCAGGCATCGAGGTACCAGTTGTCACGGTAGTGCACCAAGCGCTGGGGCGATATGTCTCGTTGGGATGTTTCACCCGTGCCACGGGCGGCGTAGGTAATACGCAGTTGTTTGCGCCGAGCCAGGGCGGTAGCCACTTGCTCAAAAAATTGCGGTTGCACCACACGCTGCGCCGACCGCATGATGTGCACCCGGTGGCGCAACTCAAGGGCCTCGGCATTGCCCTTTGGCCCCAGTAGTGCGTTCAGGCGCTCCATTAAAGGGGCAATGTGCGTTACCAGCATGCCCCCTGCATCGAGCCCGGCCACCAAGTGCTGCATCGTGAGCAGGGCATGGATTTCTGTGGGTGAGAACCATAGCCCCGGTAGCTCGTGGGTTGGCGTAGTGCTACCTTGTGTGGGCAGCAACTGATAGCCACCCAGTTCACGGCTGTACGCAATGGGGTTGTGCAGCCGCTCACACAAAAAATTCAGATCGCGCTTGAGCGTGGAACGGGATACCTCCAACGCAGATTGCAGTGTGGCAAAGCTCACCACGCGATGGGTACGCAGTAGCTCATTGATTTTGTAAAAGCGCTCGGTCCGATCCATGAAATCCCCCCTTTCGGTGGGAATTATGGACACCCGAATGCGCCCTCTGTCCGATCCTGCCGTCTGGTGCAGCGCGGGCAGACCTTGGCGCTTACACCCCGCGCAACCAGGCCCCCATATCCTCGCGCCCCTGGGCATAGGTGCTCTGCACATTAGGGCCACTGGTGCAGTCCATGTTGGTGGCGGCCACGGGGCGGCTGGGTTGCACATAGGTGCGCCCGCCCAGGTCAAAGGCAGGCAGCAAATCCGCACGGTGGCGGGTGAGCAGCACCAGCGTGCCGGCGTGGTCTGCCGGGTCTTGGGGCAGGGGCACGTTGTCGTAAAACCCGCCATCCAGCGCGGCGCGGCCGTTCACTTTGTGCGTGGGTGTGATGGGCACCGCTGCGGCCGAGGCCAGCAGCAAGCTGCGCGCCTCGTCCAGATGGGCGCAGGTGCTCACCCGGTGGTATTCCGGACGCAAGCCCACCCAATGCGGCACGCGGCCATGAAATGTCTTGAGCCAAAACTTTTCGGTGGAGTACAGCGCCAGTGCCAGCGCGGTGGACAAGGTCACCGGCAAAAACGGAATGGGCCGGGTGATGGCCACATCCACCTTGAGCACGCCTTGTTGCAAGCGCTGCAAATCTGGCACTTGCAAAAAGCTCTCGATCCAGTCGGGGTAGATGCGCGGCAGCACAAAGGGGCGCTTGCCTTTGAGCAGGTCTGCCCACACGATGTTTTTGGGTGTCTTGTTGAAGCGCTCTACCGCCGCGCGCAGCGAATCTTGCAAACGCCCAGTGGCAAAGGCGGTGGCAATGCCCGCCCCCGCACTCACCCCAATCACGCGCTGGACTTGCCAGTTGGCCTGCTCACACAAGCGCTCCACCGCCCCCGCCTGCCACCAGCAGCGATTGCCACCCCCCGCAAACACGGCGGTATGAAAGGTGCGAGCCCCAAACTCGGTGGGGCTGATAGCGGCGATGGTGTGCATACATGTTGTCCCTGTTGAAGTGGGCGGCATTGTAGGGTGGGCTTTTTGCGCAGCCACCCCTTCCCCTGTTGCCACCCCGCACTGGGGCACCAGCAGGGGCCGACTAAAATCCCCAGTCCCTCTGTGAAAGTCGAATCCCCATGCCCCGCCAGCTCTTCGTCACCACCGCCCTCCCCTACGCCAATGGCAACTTCCACATCGGCCACATCATGGAGTACATCCAGGCCGACATTTGGGTGCGGTTTCAGCGCATGCAGGGCCATGCAGTGAACTTCGTGGGAGCCGACGACACGCACGGTGCGCCCATCATGATTGCCGCCGAAAAGGCCGGGGTCACGCCCGAGCAGTTCGTGGCCAACATTGCCGCCGGGCGCAAGCAGTATCTGGACGGCTTTCACATCAGCTTTGACAACTGGCACAGCACCCACTCACCCGAAAACACCGAGCTGGCCCGCCAGATTTACCGCGACCTGCGTGACCGTGCCGATGGCAGCCTGATCGAGGTGCGCACCATCGAACAGTTCTTCGACCCCGAGAAGAACATGTTCTTGCCCGACCGCTACATCAAAGGCGAGTGCCCCAAGTGCCACGCCAAAGACCAGTACGGCGACAACTGCGAGGTGTGCGGCTCGGTCTACGCGCCTACCGATTTGATCAACCCGTTCTCGGCGCTTTCTGGTGCCAAGCCCGAACTCAAAAACTCCGAGCACTTCTTCTTCAAGTTGTCTGACCCACGCTGCGTGGAGTTTTTGGAAAACTGGACGCAAGACGGCAAGTTGCAGCCCGAAGTGGCCAACAAAATCAAAGAGTGGTTCAGCGTGCGCACCAACCCGGATGGCACCCAAAGCGAAGGCTTGGGCGACTGGGACATCAGCCGCGATGCACCTTACTTTGGCATCGAGATTCCCGATGCGCCGGGCAAGTACTTCTATGTGTGGCTGGACGCACCGGTGGGCTACCTGGCCTCGCTCAAGAACTGGTTTGACAACGGCGGCCCCAAGGCCTTGCACGGCGACACGCGCAGCTTTGACGAATACATGGCCGCCAGTGATACCGAGCAGTACCACTTCATCGGCAAAGACATCGTCACCTTCCACACCCTGTTTTGGCCCGCCATGCTGAAGTTCAGCGGCCGCAAGAGACCCAACAACGTGTTCGTGCACGGCTTCTTGACCGTGAACAACGGCGAGAAGATGAGCAAAAGCCGTGGCACCGGCCTGGACCCGCTCAAGTACCTGAGCCTGGGCATGAACGCCGAGTGGCTGCGCTACTACCTGGCCGCCAAACTGAGCGCCCGCAATGAAGACATCGACTTCAACGCCGACGACTTCATGGCCCGGGTGAACTCGGATTTGATTGGCAAGTACGTGAATATTGCGTCCCGTGCGGCGGGCTTCATCACCAAGCGTTTTGACGGCAAGCTGACCAGCGACTTCGGCACCACCGGCGCCGCCCTGCTGGCCGACGTGCGGGGTGCCAGCTACGCGCTGGCCCAGATGTACGAAGCACGCGAATACGGCAAAGCCACCCGCGAGATCATGCTGCTGGCCGACAAGGTCAACGCCTATGTGGACCAGAACAACCCATGGGACTTGGCCAAAGACGTGGCCAACAACCAAGCGCTGCACCAGGTGTGTTCGGTGCTCATCAACACCTTTGCAGCGCTCACGCGCTACCTGGCACCCGTGCTGCCCGGCCTGGCGCAGGCGGTGCAAGGCTTTGTGGGGGTGGACATGCAGCAGTGGAACGTGGCAGGCGATGTGCAAGCCATCCAGCCCTACCAACACCTCATGCAGCGCGTCACCCCCGAGCAGTTGGATGCCTTGTTTGAGGTGAAAGAAGTGGCCGCGGCCGCCGAGCCAGCAACCGCCACCGCCACCGCCAAAAAGGCTGCCAAGCCCGCCGCAGCGGCCATACCCGCCGACCCCAACGCCCCCGGTGGCGAGGCCTTGGCCCCCACCATCAGCATCGATGACTTCGCCAAGATCGACCTGCGCATTGCAAAGATCGTGCACTGCGAAGCCGTGGAAGGCTCCACCAAGCTGCTGCGCCTCACCCTCGATGTAGGCGAAAAGAACGCCGAGGGCCAGCCCACCACGCGCAACGTGTTCAGCGGCATAGCCAGCATGTACCAGCCCGCGCAACTGGTGGGCCAGCTCACCGTGCTGGTGGCCAACCTGGCACCGCGCAAGATGAAGTTTGGCGTGTCCGAAGGCATGGTGCTGGCAGCCAGCCATGCGGATGAATCGGCCCAGCCCGGCATCCACATGCTCACCCCCTGGCCTAGCGCGCAGCCGGGCATGCGCATCCACTAAGCCCGACTGCCTACGCCCCTGGCATGCAAGCACCCGTGGAATTCCGCCCCAAGCTTTTGCAGGCGTTGCGGGGGTATTCCCGTGCGCAACTCGCGGGCGACGTGGGGGCCGGGCTCACCGTGGGCGTGGTGGCGCTCCCACTGGCCATGGCCTTTGCCATTGCCAGCGGGCTCAAACCCGAGGCGGGCTTGTTTACCGCCATCATTGCGGGCTTTCTGATTTCTGCGCTGGGCGGTAGCCGGGTGCAAATCGGCGGGCCAGCGGGCGCGTTCATCGTCATCGTGTATGGCATCGTGGAGCGCTACGGCTATGCCAACCTGGTGATCGCCACGGCCATGTCGGGCGTCATGCTGTTTGCCTTTGGGTTCTTGCGCTTGGGCTCTTTGGTGCGTCTGATTCCGATAGCGGTGGTGATCGGGTTTACCAACGGCATTGCGGTGCTCATTGCGCTGTCTCAGGTCAAAGACTTTTTGGGCCTGAGCACCGGGCCCATGCCGGGCAACTTTTTTGGCATCTTGCGCACGCTGGGGCCCTCACTGTCCACCATCCATCTGCAGGCCACGGCAGTGGCCTTGGCCAGCCTGGCCGTGATCGTGGCATGGCAGTGGGGGCTGACGCGGCTGGCTGCGTCCCACAGGTGGGCGGCCAAGCTGGCACTCGTGCCGGGCGCTGTCGTGGCGCTGGTGCTGGCCACGCTGGCCGTCGGCCTGAGCGGCCTGCCCGTAGAAACCATTGGCAGCCGCTTTGGCGGCGTGCCCTCGGCACTGCCCGGTTTTGCCTTGCCCGCGTTCAGTTGGGAGACCGTGCGTTTTCTGCTGATCCCGGCCTCCACCCTGGCACTGCTGGGGGCCATCGAGTCGCTGCTGTGTGCGCGCGTGGCAGACGGCATGATCGGCGACCGGCACGACCCCAACCAAGAGCTGATGGCCCAGGGCATTGCCAACCTGGTCACGCCCTTTTTTGGCGGCATGCCGGCCACCGGCACCATTGCCCGCACGGTCACCAACATCAAAAGCGGGGCCCACACCCCGGTCGCCGGTATGGTGCACGCAGCCACCTTGTTGCTGGTGGTGCTGGTGGCAGCACCCTTGGCCACCCACATTCCCCTGGCAGCCATGGCCGCCATCCTGATGTTTGTGGCCTGGAACATGGGCGAGTGGCGCGAGTTTGTGCACCTGCGGCAGTACCGCCTGCCCTACCGGGCCACCTTGTTGGCCGTGTTTTTGCTCACGGTGGTGCTGGACCTGACGGTGGCGGTCGAGGTCGGGCTGGTGGCCGCGTGCCTGACCTTTATCTACCGCATCTCCAGCTTGTCGCGGTGTGAGCCGGTCAGCGCAGAAGCCTGCCCACCCCAGGCCGCGCTTGCACCCGGCGTGGCGGCGTACCGCTTGCATGGTGCCATCTTCTTTGGTGCGGTCAAGCTGATTGAACACCTCGAAGACCAGTTGCCCGCCCGCGTGTTGGTGCTGGACTTCACCCATGTGCTCTACATCGACTCGTCGGGCGCGGACACCGTGCTGGACCTGGTGCACACCTGCCACAAACGGGGGGTGCGCCTGATTGCGTGTGGGCTGGCTTTCCAGCCGCAAGACATCTTGCTGCGCTGTGGCGTGAACGCGGCGCTGGGTGCTGCCAACCTGTGCCCCACGCTGGCGCAGGCGCTGGCACGTGCGGCGCATGATGCGCAAGCCGCCTGACACCAGCCACCCCTTGTTTTTCTTGACCCTCTTGCATGACCTTTACCCCCCCTCCATCGTCCCCCCTGCACTTTGATGTCCTCATCGTGGGCAGCGGCCTGGCCGGCCTGAGCGCAGCGCTGTTGCTCTCGCCGCAGTACCGCGTCGCCATTCTCACCAAGCGCGCCGTGCGCGAAGGCAGCAGCGGCTGGGCCCAGGGCGGCATTGCCGCCGTGTGGGACAAGGACGACAGCTTTGCCGCCCACGTGGACGACACCCTGGTGGCCGGTGCCGGCCTGTGCGACCTCAAGGCCACGCAGTTTGTGGTGGAGAACGCGCCCCAGTCCATCGCCTGGCTGCAAAAGCTGGGCGTGCCGTTCTCGGAAGAAGCAGGCCACGCCGGGCAGTTGCACCTTACCCGCGAGGGCGGGCACAGCGCGCGGCGCATCGTCCACGTGACCGACGCCACCGGCGCGGCGGTCCAACAGACCCTGATTGAGCAGGTCAAGGCCAGCCCCAATGTGACGCTCTTTGAGCACCACACGCTGGTGGACCTGATCACCACGGCAAAGTTGGGCCACGCAGGCCCCAACCGCTGCGTGGGCCTGTACGCGCTGGACGACGACACCGACGAAGTGCTCACCTTCCAGGCCCCCCACACCATCTTGGCCACCGGGGGCGCAGGCAAGGTCTACCTCTACACCACCAACCCCGACACCGCCACCGGCGACGGCATTGCAGCGGCCTGGCGCGCCGGGTGCCGGGTGCAAAACATGGAGTTCATCCAGTTCCACCCCACCTGCCTGTTTCACCCGCATGCCAAGAGCTTTTTGATCACCGAGGCGGTGCGTGGCGAAGGCGGCCGCCTGCTGCTGCCCACTGGCGAGCGCTTCATGCCGCAACACGATCCGCGCGCAGAACTCGCCCCGCGCGACGTGGTGGCCCGCGCTATCGACTTTGAGATGAAGAAGGGCGGCTTTGACTGCGTGTACCTCGACATCTCGCACCAGCCGCTGGGCTTTATCCAAGAGCACTTCCCCAACATCTACGCCCGCTGCCTGGAGCTGGGTATCGACATGGCCCGGCAGCCTATTCCCGTGGTGCCAGCGGCCCACTACACCTGTGGCGGCGTGGTGACCGATCTGGACGCCCGCACCGATGTACAAGGCCTCTATGCGGTGGGCGAAACGGCTTGCACCGGCCTGCACGGCGCAAACCGCTTGGCCTCCAATTCGCTGGTGGAGTGCATGGTGTTTGCGCGATCAGCGACCACCTTAATCGCCAAGGAATTGGCCGCTCGCCATGCGGACGAGCCACGCCACTTGCCCGCCTGGGACGACAGCCGCGTGACCGATGCGGACGAGAGCGTGGTCATCTCGCACAACTGGGACGAACTGCGCCGCTTTATGTGGGACTACGTGGGCATTGTGCGCACCAACAAACGGCTGGAGCGCGCCGCCCATCGCATTGCCTTGTTGCAGGGCGAGATTGCCGAGTTCTATGCCCACTTCCACGTCACGCGCGACCTGCTGGAACTGCGCAACCTGGTGCAAGTGGCCGACCTGATCGTCAAAAGCGCCCAAGCCCGCCACGAAAGCCGGGGCCTGCACTTCAGCCGCGATTACCCCGGCATGCTGAACGCCGCCGTGCCCACCACGCTCACGCCTTGAGGTCGGCAGACGGGTGGCACACGCGGGCTGTGCGGTGTGCCTGTTTTTTCACCTGCTGCACAGGCATATTGGGGTGCTGATACTGGAAATACCCGAGGTGCAACATGTCATCCTGTAAAGTTCTCTGAACGTGCTCGCGAGGGTGGCAATCAGGGAGTTTTTACACATGAAGTTCGTATCGTTTGGGGTGGCTTTGGCCTTGTGTTGGGGTGCGACAGCGCACGCGCAGTCGACCCGTCCCACCCACTATGAGGATTTGGCAGTCGGCACTACGGTGCAGGAGGGCTTGGGCTTGGGGATGTTTGCCAAGCCGTTTCCCATGCCTTCAGGCAAATGGACCTTGCTGCAGCACAGTGTGAAAGACATTCCTGTATTCAATACGCGGACGCGCGAAGCTTCTGGCTCGGTTGCCAAACATGACCTCACGTTCAAGAACAGCGAGCCCGGCGGCATGGTGCCGCTGATGTTTGTGTCCATCACAGGGCGCTTGAGCAACCTGGACAACGGCAAAAAGCCTTGCAACCCGAGCACGAACAAAAACCAGTGGGTAGACAACTTTTCAGACCTCTCCAAGGCGGAGGTGGCTTCCTACAGCGCGTTTGTGTGTGCCACCAGCGTGGGGCTATCCAATTTCAAAAAAATGGTGGTGGATGCGCCTTCCAGCAGCAGCCCGTGGGTCAAGGCGGTGCTGTCTCCGGTAGCGCCTGAGGCGTCCACCTTGCCGGACAACGTGTTGCTGGTCAATATCAATGCCAGCCGCTTCCGTGGCTTTGCCTACGATGTTGTTTTCTTTGTCAGGCAGGAAGGAAATCTGAGTGACCCTGCCTATGCCGCCCATGTTCAACCCTGGATTCATGCCACTGGGCTGAGCTTGCTGGCCAGTACGGAGGGTGGTGCCAGCAGCATGGCCCTGCCGCTGCCCTATGCGGATGCGGCAGCCAAACCGGTGCGCATAGACAACCGTGTCCAGTCCACCTTCACCGATACCGTGCCACTGTCAGACATCCGGATTCGCAAGACCTTCGATCTGATCGACCTCACGGCCGACGACTTGAAAGCGCAATTGGTGGCCTGCATACCCCAGTTTGACCGCAATTTCGCCCCACCAAACGTGCCCATGCAGTCGGTGGTGAGCACCATGTTCAAGATTTCGGGCTCGTCCAAAACATTTGTCCTCAAAAAGTCCAAGGGGCTATGCCTGCAAAGCAGTTCCAACAACTACCCCATTTTTGCGGCAGAGGCGTTTGCAGGCATGGTCACGCCAGTGGGCGTCAGTGAAGAAGTGGTGTCTGACTGGAACGCGCAGATTGCCCGCCTGGTAGCCATCAAAGGCACCGCCACTGTGGCGTACCCGTATCCCGATCACGGTGCCATGGCTGTGAAATTCTGGATGGATGCGACGAACCCCATCATGATTCGCTACAGCGCCCAGTTCAAAGGCCAGGCCGAATGGAACCCGCAGTCCTTCGATGTGGTGTTGACCGATCCCGGCCTGACTGCAGCAACCCCTGTCAATATAGACGCCAAAGGTTTGGGCAAGAAAGACGCCCCGTTCTGATAGGCGGTTGCCGTCCAAGGCCCCTAGGAGTCTGGGCGGCAGAAACAAGGGTTAGCCCGTAATACGCAGGCGAAGGGATGTGGTTTCAATAGGCCATGAGCACAAGCTACATGACCTACAACCCCGCAACAACACCTGCTGCCCCATGCACTGCAAGACTGGCTACCCGACGGACACCTGGCCTACTTCATCAGTGACACGATAGACCGCCTGAACCTGGGTGCCTTCCATGCACGCTATGCAGGTGGAGGTGCACGTGGCCGACCTGATCGCCAAGAGCGTGCTAGGCCGTCTTGACAAGCGCCAAGCCCGCCCCGGCCGAGGTTCGCGGGCGGGGTGCAACGACCAGCATCCGGTCCGCCACCTCTTTGAGTACCTGGCGGAACCAGCGCTGCGCTGGTGCCCGCTGGTTGCGACCATGCCAGATTTGGTAGAAGCGCATGTGTGGGTAATCAATGGGGCACGGCACCACGGTGAGTGGCAGGGTGCTGGCGTAATGCTCGGCGAAATGGCGGCTGATGGTGAAGATCAAGTCTGTACCCGGCAACATGTTGGGTGCCATGCTGAAAAAGGGCACGATCATGCGCGCGTTGCGCGTGAGCCGGTGGGTCGCGAGGTATTTGTCGATCACCCCTCGGTGGCTGGATGAATAGGGCAGTGGCACCACATGGGGAGCGTGAAGGTACTGCTCGCGGGTCATGGGGCTGCGGGCCAGCGGGTTGTTGCGGTCCATGAGCACCACCACGTCGTCTTCCAGCAGGGGCGCAGTGTGCAGGTGCTCGGGCGGCTCGGGCCAGTTGCCGATGACCACGTCCAACTCGCCATTGGCCAGCGCATCTTCAAAGTCGTATCCAGGCCCCAAAGGGTGCACCATCAGCCGCGCGTTGGGCGCATCACGGCGCAGTGCTTTGGCTACCCCTGCCATGAATACCGTCGAGAGGTAATCCGGGCAGCCTATTTTGTAGAGCTGCTGAGTGGTCTGGGGTTCGAACTGTTCACCCACCGTGAAAAGGCGGTCAATATCGGCCAGGGCCCCACGGGCGGTCTCTAGCACCTCCAGACCGCGCGGCGTGGGCACCATGGCGTTGCCGCTGCGGACCAACAGCTCATCATGGAACACCAGCCGCAGCTTGCGCAGGGCGGCGCTGATAGCCGGTTGCGGCTGGTTCATGCGGGTAGCCACGCGCGTGAGGTTGCGCTCGGTCAGCAAAGACACCAGCACCCTGAGCAGGTAGGTATCCAGTGGGTCGTTAGGGCGGGCCATGGCACATCTCCGGGAGTTGCCTAGGGCGAAGCACATGTTATGCCAGTCATAACAAACACGGCGCGCGTGCAAGGGGTCCCGCTCCTAAACTTTTATGGGTGGGTTTGAACGCCAGTGGCCATGCGGGTTGCGGCAACAAGGCTCGCTTATTGCTAACCCTCTACCAAGGCTTACCGCTATGCCCACCGCTCTCACTCCGAAAACTGCACCGCTGGGGCTGCAGGCCGTGAACGCGCTCAGCGAAGAGGCGTTTGTGCACATGCTGGGCGACGTGTTTGAGCACTCCCCGTGGGTGGCCAGCCGCGCCTTTGCGGCGCGCCCGTTTGCCGACATCTCTGCACTGCACACCGCCATGGTGCATGAAATGCAACGCGCCAGCCAAGCCGAAAAACTCGCACTCTTGTGCGCCCACCCAGAACTGGCGGGCAAAGCAGCCCAGCGCGGTGAGTTGACCCATGCATCCACCCAAGAGCAATCGCGGGCGGGGCTCAACGCCTTGCACCCCCACGAGATGCAGCGCATCACCGACCTCAACGCCGCCTACCGAGCGCGGCACGGCTTCCCCTTCATCGTGTGTGTGGGGCAGCACACCAAGGACAGCATTTTTTCCGTGTTTGCGCAACGCGTGACCAACGCGCCCGCCGCCGAACAAGACGAAGCGCTGCGCCAAGTAGCGGCCATCGCACTGCTGCGCCTGCACGCACTCATTTCCCCTTGACCCGTTTCATCAACCTTAGGACTCACCATGCACAGCAAACCTCTTCGTTTCCGCAAAGCCCTGTCTACCCTGGCCATGGCGGCCGTGTTCGCCGGTACTGCTGGCATAGCGCATGCCGCCGATGTCACCATGCGCGTGGCCGGTAATTTTTCGTCCAACGTGCGCCACTCCGAAGGCATCGAGCGCCCCTTCTTCACCGGCTTGCCCAAAGCCACCGGTATCGACATGGATGTGAAGTTCAACCCCATGGACGTGGTGAACGTGAAGCCCGACGACGCCCTGCGCCTGCTGCGCTCCAACGTGTTTGATGTGATGTCCGTGCAAATCGGCAGCGTGGCGCGTGACGATCCGTTTTTTGAGGGCATAGACCTCGCCGGTGTCTCCACCAACATGACCATGCTGCGCGAATCCATGGAAGCCTACCGCCATGCGTTTGACCAGCGCCTACAAGAAAAGTTCAAGGCCAAGGCCCTCACGCTGTGGCCCTTCGGCCCGCAAGTGTTTTTCTGCAACAAGCCCATCAAGTCGATTGCCGACTTCAAAGGCCTGAAGATCCGCAGCTTCACCCCCAGCATGTCGGCCATGCTGCAAAACCTGGGGGCCACACCGGTCACCCTATCGTTCTCCGAGGTGTACTCCGCACTAGGTAATGGCGTGGTGGACTGCGGCGTCACATCCGCCAACTCGGGCAACTCCGGCAAGTGGCCAGAGGTCACCCAGTATTTCTACCCCTTGTCAGTGGCAGGCTCGGTGCAGGGCCACTTTGTGAACATCGACTTCTGGAACAAGCTCAGCCCCGCACAACAAAGCAAAATTTCTGCAGAGTTCAAAAAGATGGAAGACCAGATGTGGGCACTGGCCGAAGAAGGCACTGCCGACTCCATCGCCTGCAATACCGGCAAGCCTTGCAAGAACGGCACCCCCTTCAAAATGACCTTGGTACCGGTAAGTGCCGACGATCAGGCCAAGGTGAAAGCCGCCTCTGCCGCCACCGTGCTGCCCATGTGGAAGACCGTGTGCAACAAGGTGGACCCCAAGTGCAGCGACACCTGGAACGCCACCGTGGGCAAAGCCCGTGGTATGGCCATCAACTAAGCACGCCGTCGAGACAGCTCCCATGTCCAGTACTAACCCGATCAGCCGCGCCATTGCACCGGCCGCCCGCTACGCCACACTGGCGTTCGGGTGGGTGGTACTGGCCTACGCCGTTGCGCTCAGCCTCGAAGTGCTGGGCCGCAAGCTCTTCAACACCTCGTTCAAAGGCATCGACGAACTCGGTGGCTTTGTGTTGGCCGTGAGCGCAGCCATTGGCGCTTCATACGCCATGGCGCAGCGCAGCCACACGCGGGTGGATGTGTTTTTGGTGCGCTTTTCGCGGCCCGTGCAAAAGGTGCTCAACACCCTGGCGATGGCCTGCTTTGCCTTCTTTGCCACCTTTGCGGCGTGGCGCGGAACGTCGGTGCTGATGGAAACCCTGGACTTCAAGAGCAGCGCGCCGAATCTGGAAATCGCACTGTGGATTCCGCAATCTGCATGGGTGCTGGGCCTCGTGCTGCTCGCCGTGATCTCGCTGGCCTACGCCTTTCACGCCTTGTACTTGCTGATGGCAGGGCGCCCCGAGCTCAACGCCTGGTACGGGCCCACCAGCGCCCAAGAAGAACTGGAAGCCGAGCTTGCCGAGCTCAAGGCGCGCGGCACGGCCAGCAACGCCGGTTTGCAAGGAGGCTCCCATGGCTGATATCTCGATCGCAGCGGTCGCAGCCGGCTTTGGCCTGCTCATACTGCTCATGAGCATGGGCCTGCATGTGGCCTTTGTCATGTTCATTCTTAGCCTGCTGGGCGCGGTGATGTACCTTGGCTGGCCGGTGGCGTTTGAGTACGGCACCCAGTATTGGAGCGCCAATAACAACTTCGTGCTGGTGTCCGTGCCCCTGTTTATCTTGCTGGGCGAGCTGCTGGTGCGCGGTGGTTTTACCGACAAGATGTACCGCGCCCTCTCCGATTGGCTATCGCCTTTGCCCGGCGGCTTGCTGCACTCGAACATTGGCGCCTCCGCCCTGTTTGCAGCCGTATCGGGCTCGTCGGTGGCCACTGCAGCCACCATTGGCACCGTGGCGCTACCGGCCTTCAAGCAGCGTGGCTACAACGCCCGCCTGGTCCTGGGCACGATTGCAGCCGGTGCCACCCTGGGCATCCTGATTCCGCCGTCGATCAACATGATCATCTACGGCGCGATGACCAACACCTCGGTAGGCAAGCTCTACGCCGCAGGTGTGGTGCCGGGCCTGCTGCTGACCGCCTTGTTCATGGCAGTGATCGTGGTGGTGTGCTTGTGGAAACCGGCCTACGCCGGGGCCAAAGAAGCGCCCTCGCCGCTCAAAGACAAGCTCGTTCGCCTGCTGGATTTGATCCCCCCGGTCACCGTCATTGTGTTTGTGATGGGCAGCATCTACGCCGGTTGGGCCACGCCCACCGAATCGGCGGCGCTCGGAGTTGTCGTGTCCCTCGCCCTGTGCGCAGGCTACCGCAGGCTCAACATCAAGATGCTGCACGAGTCCTTCCTGACCACGCTGTCGATCACGGCCATGATCATGCTGATCGCCGCTGCCGCGTTCTACCTGAACTTTGTGCTCGGCATGATGGGTGTGCCCGACATGCTGACCAAGTTTGTCACCGGCCTTCACGCCAGCCCCGGCCAGATCATTCTGGTGCTGACCATCCTCTACCTGGTCCTGGGTTGCTTTCTGGATGCACTGGCCATGGTGGTGGGCACCATCCCCATCGTGTTCCCCATCGTGGTGGCGCTGGGCATTGACCCGGTGTGGTTTGGCATCTTCCTGGTCATCATGGCGGAGTTGGCACTCATCACCCCGCCGGTGGGCATGAACCTGTATGTGGTGCAGGGCGTGCGTGGCGAGGGCAACATCATTGATGTGATCTACGGGGTGCTGCCTTTCCTGCTGATCATGCTGGTCTTGGTGGCGTTGATCTGGTTTTTCCCGGCCATCGTGATGTGGCTGCCCGGCGTTACCGGCACCTAAAGCCCGCCTGCGGCGCACCACTGCACCGCAGGCGCTCAGCCCAGCCGGAAGTTGGCGACCTCGGCCATCAGCCCGTCGGATTGGCCCCGCAAGGCCTGCGCGGCGGCGCTGCTTTGCTCGACCAATGCGGCGTTTTGTTGGGTGTTTTGCTCCAGCACCTGAATGGCCAAAACCGACTGGCCAACCCCTTGGGCATGTTCGCGCGAACCGGTGGCAATGGTGGCCAGCAGCTCGTTGATGCCCTGGGCGTTGCGCAAAATGTGCTCCATCGTCTGGCCCGCGCCGCTTACCACCTGCGTGCCCCGCTGCACATGCTGCATGCTGGCGTGGATCAGTTGTTTGATCTCGCGTGCTGCCGCTGAAGACCGTTGGGCCAGCATGCGCACCTCACCAGCCACCACGGCAAACCCGCGTCCACGTTCACCGGCCCGGGCCGCTTCGACTGCCGCATTCAGCGCCAGGATGTTGGTTTGAAAGGCGATGGCATCGATCACCGCCGTGATGTCCGCAATCTTCTGCGATGAGGCGTTGATACCCGCCATCACGCGCACCACGTCCTGGGTTACGGCACCGGCCTGCTGCGCGACCTCCGCATTCTGCTGGGCCAGCACTGCGGCCTCGTGGGTGCTTTGCGACATGCTGCGCACCGACGCGCCGATTTCTTCCATCGTGGCCGCTTGTTGCTCCAGCGCTGCCGCCGCCGATGCCGTGCGCCCGGCCAGGTCGTGGCTGGCAAGGGCCATGTCGCCACTGGTATCAAACAGGTCGCGCGCGGAGTGCTGCAGCTTGCGAATCAGCACATCCCACGCGTGGTAGGCCTTGCGCATATCGTTAATCACAGTGGCTGTCTCATCGCACCCCCACGGGCGGTGGGGTGCGCGACGCAAGTCGCCCTGAGCCAGCTCTCGCAGGTGCGCGCGAATGCACTGCAAGCCGCCGCGCGTTACCAGATAAAACGTGTAAAAAAAGTAGGCCGCCAACGACAGCGTGACCCCCAGAATGACCGTGGTCAGCTGGGTTTGTTGCTGGGCGTTGGCCACGCGGTTTTGAATCAGGGTGTCGAGCACCGGCAGCAACCGGTCGGCCAACGCAAACTCGGCCTCCAGCGCGGCGTCAGCCCGTGCCACATAGTCCGCCAGATCGGCAAGCTCGGGGGCCTGCGCGCTCAGTACGGTGGCGTCCACGGCATCCAAAAATCGGTGCACGGGTTCGCTGGCCAGCGCCATGCGGATGCCTGCGTCCAGCCGGGGCGTTTGCGCGACCGCTTTGTCGATGCCCGTGCGCAGATTGGCCGAGTGAAACTCGGCAATCGCCATGGCCTTGTCCATGGCGCTGCGCATGTCGGGCCGCACTGTGCCGTCGCGCAGGGCCATCGCGCCCAACTCGCGCAGCAAGGCAGTGCGCTCCAGCCAGTCGGGCAGGCGCAGGGCCACAGCGTCCATCACGTAGTAGCTGTCGATGTCGGGGTCCAGCGTCAGGTTGGAACCATCGGCGGCGGCGGTCATGAGCGCAATCACGGCCTGCACATACGCGGTGCGGCGGGCCAGGCGGACCATGGGGTCCCCGTCGGGCGTTTGGGCTTGGGCCCGCGCCTGCTCTAGCGCGCGGTAGGCCTGCCTGGTGCCCAAACTGCCGCCCATCGCGGACTGCACCTGGCCCAACGTGGCATGCAACGCGCTCGCCCCGTCGTCGCTTTTGGATTCGCCCTGCCCATAGGCGGCGCGCCATTGCAGCGCATGGCGCAGCACCGGATAGGCTGCACGCAGGTAGCGCACCCCGTCGCGCTCTTTCTGCGAAAACGCGATGGCCGTGTGTTGCGACTGAAAGTACGCCCACGACAGCCAGGCCATCGGCAACGCAAACATCATGGTCACGATCCACGCCTTGGTCGCAAATTGCACATTGCGCATGGCGTAGACCCCCAAAGACCAGATGCCGTGGGCAGCGAAAAGGCTCGCGGGGGCAGGTGCAGGGGCGTGTGCCGACAGGGGCTGCCCGGTGGTGTTGGTGTTCATCCATGTCTCTCCAAACGACCGCTACCATCTAGCAATAATCGTGACAAGCACATCCCACCACCACGCAAGGCGCATGGCATCCACTCCCCCTGGTGCACCCACCACCACACTCTCCACCCCCACCCCCACCGTTGCCGCTGGGCCACAGGCGGTGTCGTTCTGGCACGCGTTTGTCTTCTGGCTCAAGCTGGGCTGTGTGAGCTTTGGCGGGCCCGCAGGCCAGATTGCGCTGATGCACCAAGAACTGGTGCAGCGGCGGCGCTGGATGTCTGAAAAGCGTTTTTTGCATGCACTCAATTACTGCATGCTGCTGCCCGGCCCCGAGGCACAACAGTTGGCCACCTATATTGGCTGGCTCATGCACCGCACCTGGGGCGGTGTGGTGGCAGGTGCGCTGTTTGTATTGCCTTCGTTGTTTATCTTGGTGGGGCTCTCGTGGGTGTACCTCGCCTACGGCGATGTGGGGTGGGTGGCGGGGATGCTTTACGGCATCAAACCGGCAGTGGCGGCCATCGTGCTGCAAGCGGCCCACCGCATCGGCGCGCGCGTGCTGCACAACTCGGCGTTGTGGGCGCTGGCAGGTGCGGCGTTTGTAGCCATGTTTGCGCTGCAACTGCCCTTTCCGCTGATCGTGCTGGGGGCAGCCGCTGCAGGCTGGGCAGGGGGGCGCTGGGCACCGCACTATTTTCAGTCCGGCAGCAGCCATGGTGCCGCCAAGGCGTCCAGCGGACCGGCACTGATTGACGACGACACTCCCACACCGGCGCACGCCCTTTTTCGCTGGCACCGGCTCGCGGTCGTGGCCCTGTGCGGCGCCTTGCTGTGGGCCCTGCCCATGGGCATGCTCACGCTGCACTACGGCTGGGCCCACCCCCTCACCCAAATGGGATGGTTTTTTACCAAGGCAGCGCTGCTCACGTTTGGTGGTGCCTACGCGGTGCTGCCCTATGTGTACCAAGGTGCCGTGGGCCACTATGGCTGGCTCACGCCCGCCCAGATGATGGACGGCCTGGCCCTGGGCGAGACCACGCCCGGCCCACTCATCATGGTGGTGGCGTTTGTGGGTTTTGTGGGCGGCTATGTGAAAGCCGTGTTCGGGCCCGAGCAGTTGTTTTTGGCCGGGGCCGTGGCAGCCACGCTGGTGACGTGGTTCACCTTTTTGCCATCGTTTTTGTTCATCTTGGCGGGCGGGCCGCTGGTGGAAACCACGCACAACAAGCTCACCTTCACCGCACCGCTCACCGCCATTACCGCCGCAGTGGTGGGCGTGATCGTGAACCTGGCGATGTTCTTTGCTTACCACCTGCTGTGGCCGCAAGGCTTTGCGGGCGCGTTTGATGCGGTGGCTGCGGGCTTGGCGCTGGCCGCCGCCGTGGCCTTGTTTCGCTACAAGCGCAACGTGATCCACGTGATCGCGGCCTGCGCGCTGGCCGGTGTGGCGATCAGCGTAGTGCAAGCACAGTAGGCCCGGCCAGCGCCGGGCCGTGCTGGCCCAGCTTGAAAAACGCCACCGACTCCACCAACTGCTGCGCCTCGCGCCGCAGGCCCGTAGCGGCCTCGGCAATGCCCACCACCATGGCTGCGTTTTGTTGGGTGGTTTGGTCAATGAGGGCAATGGCCTGGCCCACTTGCAGCACGCCGGTACTTTGCTCGGTGGTCGCCGCGCTGATCTCCCCCATGATGTGCGTGACTTGCTGGATCGAATGCACCGCCTGGGCCATGGAGTGGCCTGCTTTGGCGGCCAGCGCGTTGCCGCGCTCGACGCGCTCCAGGCTGGTGTCTATCAATTGTTTGACCTCTTTGGCCGCTGCCGCCGACCGCCCGGCCAGCGAGCGCACCTCGGACGCCACCACCGCAAACCCGCGTCCCTGTTCGCCCGCGCGGGCGGCCTCGACCGCTGCGTTCAGGGCCAGGATGTTGGTCTGAAAGGCAATGCCGTCGATCACGCTGATGATGTCCACAATGCGCCGCGCGCTGTCATCGATCTCTTGCATGGTGCGCACCACGTCAGTCACCACCTCGCCACTTTGCGTGGCTGCCAACGAGGCAGAGCGGGCCAGCGCGTCGGCATGGGCCGCACGCCCGGCGTTGACGCGCACGGTATCGCCCAAGGCCTCCATGGACGCAGCCGTTTGCTGGATGGCACCCGCCTGCTGCTCGGTGCGGCTGGAGAGCTGGTGGTTGCCCGAGGCAATTTCGGCGCTGGCGTGCGACACCCGGTCGGACGCATGGCGCACGCTGGAGACCACCTCGCAGAGGCTGCGTTGCATCACACGCAGTTGGGCCATCAGGCTGTGGGGCGCCCCGGTGTCATCCATGGGGGCGCTGAAGTCGCCGGTGCTCAAGCGCTGTGCCACAGCGTGGGCCTGCGCGGGCTCGCCCCCCAGTTGGCGGGTGATGGTGCGCACCGTGCGCCAGCCAAACGCCACGGCGGCCACCAAGCCCACGCCCACCAGGGCGATGTACCACTGCCACATGACGTGGTAGCGGCTGGCCGCGGCCACGTATTCGCGCTTGGCACCATCAATCTGGATCATTTGCAGCGCCTGGATGCTGCGGCTCATGGGAACGGACAAAGGCGTCATCTTCTCCACCATGGCCGCTTGGGCGGTGGTGATGTCGTTCTCCAGCAGGGCTGTCACAGCGGGCTGCAAGCCTTGTTTGTCATACGCCTGAAAGGCCTTTTCCCAATCGGTGGCCAGTGTGGCGGCGTCGCCATCGAGCGGGTGTGCGCGGTAGCGTGCCCAGGTGTCTGCGATCTGCTGTTGGTTGGCAGCGATTTCTTTGGCGCTGAAGGCAATCACATCCGGCAAGGGGTTGGCCAGTGCCTGGGCCACATGCATGCGGCTGCTGTAGGTGAGCGCATCAATTTGCCCCAGGGCCACTGCGGGCACCGTGCGTTCTTCATAGACCGTGCGTAAGGCGTCATTCGACTGGCGGGCTCCGTACAAGCCAAAGGCCCCAATCAACACCAACATCGCCGCCAGCATGGCGACCAACACAAAAAGACGGGTAGACAAGCGCATAAGCACCTCTAAATAGCAGTTTCCAACGATCGTTATGCTCCGAATTACATCGATTCGAAGTGTCAGCGACATGACAAAGTGAGTACGTGCAGGCCCGCCCAAAGGGGGCCTGCACGCCGCCGGGAGCCCTCCAAAATGGGGGCTGCCGCACCCTGGCGGTAAGGGTTCAGGCCGCGCCGATGTGCGGTATCAGCCCGCCCACAGCGTGCCCGTTTTTGAGGGCCGTCGTGAAGGCCAGCATGCGGTCTATGGGCAGGCGCGCGCGGTCGAGGTAGCGCGCATCCACGTGGACTTCGTTCAGGCCATGCTCCAGCACGCGGGCCACACCGGCCAGGCCGTTCATGGCCATCCAGGGGCAGTGGGCGCAGCTTTTGCACGTGGCGCTGTTGCCAGCGGTGGGGGCTTCGATAAAGGTCTTGCCGGGGTTGAGCGTGCGCAGCTTGTGCAGCATGCCGTTGTCGGTGGCCACAATAAAGGTGTCGGCGTCCATCGTTTGCGCCGCTTTCAAAATGGCGCTGGTAGAGCCCACGGCATGGGCCAGTGCCACGACGTCTTTGGGGGACTCGGGGTGCACCAGCACTTTGGCTTGGGGGTGCTCGTTGATAAGCGCCTCCAGCTCGAAGGCCTTGAACTCGTCGTGCACGATGCAAGCCCCTTCCCAGAACACCATGTCGGCTCCGGTCTCGCGCTGGATGTAGCCGCCCAGGTGCTTGTCGGGGGCCCACAGAATCTTTTGGCCCTTGTCTTTGAGCGCACGCACGATGTCCAGCGCGCAACTGCTGGTCACCAGCCAGTCGGCGCGCGCTTTCACGGCGGCACTGGTGTTGGCATAGACCACCACGGTGCGGTCGGGGTGGTCGTCACAAAAGGCATTGAACGCTTGAATGGGGCAGCCCAAATCGAGCGAGCAGGTGGCATCCAGGTCGGGCATCAACACCGTTTTGTGGGGCGACAAAATTTTGCTGGTCTCGCCCATGAACTTCACGCCCGATACCACCAGCGTCTGCGCGCTGTGGTCGCGGCCAAAGCGGGCCATCTCCAGCGAATCGCTCACCAAGCCGCCGGTTTCCTCGGCCAGGTCTTGCAGGTCGGGGTGCACGTAGTAGTGCGACACCATGACGGCGTTCTTCTCGTGGAGCAGCCGCTTGATTTTGTCTTTGAGCGCAGTGCGCTCCTCTGGGGAGGGCTCCATGGGCACGCGGGCCCAGGCATGTTGCGTGGAGCAGGCCGGCTGCTCGTAGGCCACGTCGATCACATCACTGGCAGACATCACAGGTCCTCGAAACGCATAGAAAAGTCAATCGCTTTCACATCTTTGGTCAGCGCACCGATAGAGATGCGGTCCACGCCGGTTGCGGCAATGGCGCGCACCGTGTCCAGGTGAACACCGCCGGACACTTCCAGCACCGCCCGGCCCGCGTTGATCGCCACGGCCTGCACTAGCTGGGCCAGCGTCATGTTGTCCAGCAAGACCATGGTGGCGCCGCAGTCCAGCGCTTCGCGCAGTTGGTCTAGCGTTTCGACTTCCACTTCAATGAACTTGGCAGTCGCGGCCCGTTGATTGGCGCGCTGCAGGGCAGCGGTCACGCCACCGGCGGCGGCGATGTGGTTTTCCTTGATGAGCACGGCGTCGTGCAGGCCAATGCGGTGGTTGGTGCCGCCGCCGGTTTTAACCGCATACTTTTGCGCCAGACGCAAACCGGGAATGGTTTTTCGGGTGTCCACAATAGCCGCGCGGTTGCCAGGCACCTCGTGCACCGCATCCACAAAGGTGGCGGTTTTGGTGGCCACGGCGCTGAGCAGTTGCAAAAAGTTCAGGGCGGTGCGCTCGGCAGTGAGCAAGGCTTGGGCATGGCCCTCTATCTCCAACACCACTTGGTCGGGGTGGCAACGCTGGCCTTCGCGCACATGCCAAATGATGGCAGCCGAGGGGTCCAGTGCCCGCACGGCCGCGCTGGCCCAGGGTTCGCCACATACCACTGCCGCCTCACGGGCCAGCACCCGCGCACGAACCCGGCGGGTGGGGTCAATCAGGGAGGCGGTCAGGTCGCCTGCGCCCACGTCTTCCGACAAAGCGCGCGCCACATCGGCCTGCGCCAGTGCGGCGATGTCGGCAGAAGAAAGGTCAAAAGTGCTCATGGGCGTGAGGATAACCGGCCAGCCCCTCACCAAGCTGCAGTGCAGGGGCGTTTTGTGCCCCGCGAACGCGGCGGGCCACTGCACCTTGGCGCGCCCCACCCCCTGCGCCTGCCACCATGGGCCACGGGCTAAAATGCCGCAACTGAGGACCGTCCCATGAACATCTTTCGCCGCCCCGACTACCGCTCTGATGCCACACAGTTCATCGACCAATTGAAGGCTGCCAAGCCCACGCTAGAAGCCGAGCAGCGCCGGGGCCGCGCCCTGCTGTGGGATAAGGTGGTGGACCGCCTGGCGTGGAAGGGTTTTCGCAACGCCCAGGTGGCGCAAAAGCCCTACGTCTACCAAACCCATAACGACTAAGTGCCTCACCAGGGAATGCCCCCGGCCTGAGCCGCACCGGCGTTTCCTGTTGCCCCGCCCCTATGACCACCGCCGCTGAAGGCGCACCATTCGACGCCGCCGCACTCGCGCACATGCCCGAGGTGGTGGACCAGGTGGCCTTGGCCCGCCTGTATGGCGAACCCCTGTTCGCACTACCACAAGACCTGTATATCCCGCCCGATGCGCTGGAGGTGTTTTTAGAGGCGTTTGAAGGCCCGCTGGACTTGCTGCTCTACCTGATCCGCAAGCAAAACTTCAACATCCTCGACATTCCCATGTTG